>CANGWA010000128.1 GCA_947457335.1 Sphingobacteriaceae bacterium | reverse complement strand
TACCGACATTATTACCTTCGACTCGTCGGAAAAAAATGTGCTGAATGGTGACATCATCATTAGCATTGACCGTGTGAAGGAGAATGCACAAAAATTTGGTGTAGCCTTCGAAAACGAACTGCACCGCGTGATGATTCACGGCGTGTTGCACTTATGCGGGTTAAAAGACAAGAAAGCCGCAGATGCAGCTGCGATGCGTGGGGCAGAGGACAAAGCCTTGCGCTTGTGGAAAAAGATTCAAGGCGTTTGAAGTAGCTTCTTGTAAAGCGCTTGGTACTCTTTACGATACGTTGGCATAACAAACAAATCCAACAATTCCCCTGCCCTACTCTTCTCAATGCATCTTGGAATAAGAACCGCCGCCGCATCAAGGCGTTCTGCGTCCAATTCAAATATCCGTAAGGTGTTGCGCAATTGATTGTAAGTTAAGCACACGGTTGGGGCTTGTTGTTTCACCAATTCAAGACGTTTGCTATCGGTGTTCACGCTTTGCATTTTCTCCCACCACTCCGCCAGCACATCTGGCGGCGAAGGTGTGCGACAACCCAGCAGTGCCCCATCCTTTTTGCAAGAGACGGCAATTTCCAGCACCGCATCCTTAGCCGACTGGTATTTCAGTTCGCTCGCCAGTTGGGGTAAGTCCTCCTTGTTGACAATGTGTGGACACGCTTCACGAATTGTTTTCACCTTCTCTGTTTCCAATTCCACATAAGTCAGCAGATACATCAATTGTTGCACAGAGAGGCAATTGTTTTTTATTATTTCTGAAACCAACCGTTGTCGATTGTTGGGTTGCTGGTTATTCATTAAGTAACGGACATAGGCCATGAAATCTGGTGGCATGGCTGTTCTACAAATAGCACCTGCTGGAGCATTGTTAAAAAACACAGGGTTCCCTTCCTTCAATTCACACAAGTTCCCAAGTCGAGCATTTTTTTTTTTTAGAAGTATCAACTTGCGGCACGCCTGGGACTATTGGATCGGGATTTCTGGTAGATGGCATGCAAGCAAGAAATCCTAATTTACCATCCCCATGGACCTTGTACAAAAACTCCATGCCCGCCGTGGGGTTGCCACGGTCTAACATGTATAACGTATACGGATAGTCCTCCGAACCAATACGAATGCGGATGTGAATGGTATCACCCATCACATCCCTTACGAGCACTTCAGCTTGAGGAAATGCACTTGTCCACTTGCCTTTGTACTCAACCTGCAATACATGCGAACCTGTGGTAACGATACGTAAGTCGTTTTGCGCTGAAAGTGACAAAACACATAAACACAGAATGACTAGACTCCACTTCATGCTTGGGTTGAATGATAAAAATGATAGACTTTGGCGGCTTTCGATTTACCCACCACTTTTTCAAGTTCTTCAAGGGTAGCTTCTTTAACTTGGTTCACGCTGCGCAATTCACGTAGTAGTTTCTCGGCAGTTGTATCGCTGATGCCGGGAATTTCGCTGAGTTCTGTCTTAAACGTCTCTCGGCTTCGTTTGTTGCGGTGGTGCGTGATGCCGAAACGGTGTGCTTCGTCGCGAACGTGTTGAATGACGCGTAGTGTCTCGCTGCGTTTATCGAGGTATAAGGGAAGAGAGTCGCCAGGAAAATAAATTTCTTCAAGCCGTTTAGCGATGCCAATTACTGCCACGCGGCCCATCAATCCCAGTCGCATCAAGGCATTTACAGCCGCCCCCAATTGTCCCTTACCACCATCTATCACAATCAATTGTGGCAGGGGTAAATTTTCCTCCAGCACCCTAGAATAGCGTCGGGTGATGACCTCGTCCATGGTTGCGAAATCATCAGGGCCTTCAACCGTTTTCACGTTAAAATGGCGGTATTCTTTTTTCGCCGGTTTGCCATCGATAAAAACAGGCATAGCGCTGACCGCATAATTGCCTTGAATATTGGAGTTATCGAAGCCTTCAATTCTTCTCGGTTGTTCGCGCATCCGCAAATCCTTCATCATTTGATTCATGATGCGTTCGGTATGTGTTTCAGGATCGGTAAGTGCAATTTGTTTGTCGCGTTCCTGTTTATAGGCAAAAGCATTTTTACGGCACAGGTCCAACAGTTTCTTCCGGTCACCAATTTTAGGCACCACGTATTCGCAGTCTGGCAGCAGAAACGAAGGTGCGAAAGGGACAATGATCTCCTTATTCTTGCTTTTGAATCGGTTTCTGAATTCAAGAATAGCAAAGAGAAGCATGTCTTCATCCTCTTCCTCCACCCGTTTACGGACCTCAATGGTTTGTGAATTCACTACAGCCCCATTGACCATTTGAAAATAATGAAGGAAACAATCCTTATCATCCGCATAAAAGTCCACCACATCGGTATTCGTAATAGAAGGATGAACAATGGTGGATTTGCTTTGGTAATCGTCGAGCAGTTCCATTTTAGCTCTGAATTCCTCTGCCTTCTCAAAAGCCAAATTTTCTGCGGCCTGCAGCATTGCTGCTTTTAAATCCCTTATCACAGGAGCGAAATTGCCCTTAATGATGTGTCGGATGTCTGCAATGGTTGCATTATAATCCTGTTCCTCTTGTTTACCAACACATGGAGCTTTACAACGCCCAATGTGAAATTCAAGGCATGGTCGGTACTTGCCTTTATCGATGCTGGCTTGGGACAAATCGTAGGTGCAGGTACGCAATTGATACGTGTGCCGAATGAGGTCGAGCAAGGTGTGCATCAATTTTCCATTTGCATAAGGCCCGAAATACTCCGAGCCATCGCGTACTTGACGGCGCGTATAGAACACACGCGGAAAACGTTCCTTTTTAATGATGATCCACGGATACGTTTTGTCATCCTTAAGATTGATGTTGTATCGTGGCCGGAGGTTCTTGATAAGGTTGTTTTCAAGTAACAACGCATCGACCTCGGTTTCGACTTTAATCGTTTTAATCTCGTGAATTTTACGCACCATGATGCGTAAACGGGTATTATCGTGTTCCTTATTAAAATAAGAGCTAACCCTTTTTTTAAGGTTGATAGCCTTTCCTACGTATAACAATTGTCCCTCCTTATCAAAATACTGGTACACTCCCGGTGATTCTGGAAGGATCTTCAATACGGCGCGGATATGTTCTGGAAAATCGTCGGTCACTTTTGCAAATTTAACAAGATGGCGGTTTAAATCTTGGACTAAAAATTATATCTTTCCTAATTCGATAATCCATATGAAAGCCATTCATTTCCTTACCGCGTTTTTATGCCTGACATTTTTTTTGCAGGCACAAACCAAAAGTCAGCCTACTGACCGCTTACCCCTCGACCCCAAAGTGCGGTATGGTGTATTGCCTAACGGCTTGAAGTACTATATCCGTTACAATGCGAAACCTGAGAAACGTGCAGAATTGCGTCTTGCCGTTAATGCCGGCAGCACAATGGAGAATGATGACCAACAGGGCTTGGCTCACTTTGTAGAGCACATGGCTTTTAATGGCTCAAAACATTTTAAGAAAAACGAATTGGTGGATTACTTAGAGGGCATTGGCACCAAATTTGGTCCCGATCTCAACGCCTACACCAGTTTTGATGAAACCGTATACATGTTACAAATCCCCACCGATAAGGCGGAAGTATACAACAAAGGGTTGTTGATTTTAGAAGATTGGGCCCGTTACCTCACCTTTGACAGTGTGGAAGTGGACAAAGAGCGCGGCGTGGTCATGGAAGAGTGGCGTTTGGGACAAGGCGCTTACGAGCGCATGAGTCGTAAATTTTGGCCGTTGATGTTTAAGGACTCCCGGTATGCCGAGCGCTTTCCCATTGGCAAACCAGAAATTTTAAAAGGGTGTCGTCAGCAATTGTTAAAGGATTTTTACAACGACTGGTACCGTCCCGATTTGCAAGCGGTCATCGTAGTGGGGGACATTAACTTGGATGAGACTGAAAAGTTGATAAAGGAACGCTTTTCGAAATTAGCTGGGCCGAAAACCCCTCGCAAATTAGAGAACTGGCAGGTACCCGATCAGAAGGGGTTGCGAGTGAGTGTTGCATCGGACAAAGAATCGCCCTACAACGTGTTGGATCTATCTTATTTTAGTGCACCCACGACTATGAAAACACATGGCGATTACCGTGAACACTTGAAACGTTCGTTGATTAACAGTATGCTCAACGCCAGACTCGCTGAGGTGACACGCAAACAAACCAGCACCATGCTTTTTGCTGGAGCAGGATTTAATAGCGTTTTGAAAAACAAATCGGCTTACAATTGTTATGCTGTTTTTCCGAACGGTAAAGCCTTGGATGTTTTAAAAGCCGTACTCACCGAAAACGAGCGGGTGAAGCGTCATGGATTTGTAAAAAGTGAATTAGAGCGTCACAAAAAACAGATGCTGACGCAATACGAAACGTCCTATAACGAACGATCGAAAACAGAATCCAAAAGCTTGGTAGGTGAATTAGTTAGTTACTTCCTCAACGATGCTGCTGTACCGGGTATTGAGAACGAGTTCAAGTACGTAAAGGAATACCTACCCACCATTACTTTAGAAGAATTAAATGCCATGGTAAAATCATGGATTCGCACGGAAGGCGACAATGCCATGGTGGTGTTTATGCTGTCAGAGAACGAAAAGAACGCCCTACCAACAGAAGCCGCTATTCGTGAGGCCTTTGGCGCTGCAGAAAAAAACACCTCGGTTGAGCCATACACTGACAATGCCATTAATGCGCCTTTGATTAGCAAGCGCCCCATTGCGCAAAAAGTAGTTGCTAGTGCCGACAAAGGTTATGGCATTACCGAATGGAAGCTGGGCAACGGTGCACGTATTCTCATTAAACCTACCACTTTTAAAGACGATGAAATACTGTTTAATGCTTTTAGTTGGGGGGGAACGGCGATGTATCCAGAACCTGAATTTCCGAATGCCGATGCTAGCAATGGTGTGCAGGAAATGATGGGGTTTGGTGCATTTGATGCCACTGCCTTAGAAAAATACTTGCAAGACAAAACCGCATCGTTGCATACGGGTGTGTCCCTAAACTCTGAAGTATTAGCGGGACGCAGCAGCAAGAAGGACCTGAACACCTTATTGCAATTGATTTACATGGCCTTTACCATGGCACGAAAAGACACTGCAGGGTTTAGAACTTACATAGAGCAACAGCGTGGCTTTATTCAAAACGCCATGGCAGATCCGGAGTCCGTTTTCCGCGACAGTGTGAATTACATTCTATCGGGGAACAATTTGCGCATGGAGCCCATGAACGAAGAAAAGTTGCGCTCCATTAACCTTGAGCGGGCGCACATGATTTACAAGGAGCGTTTCACTGATCCATCGGATTTCGTTTTTGTATTTGTGGGCAACTTCAATACTGATAGTTTGAAACCTTTAGTGGAGCAGTACATTGGCGGAATAAGTGCGCCGAAACGGTTTGAAACATTGATGGACCCGGGCACCAACGTTCCCCCTGGCGCCTTTACCAAAATTTTCACGAGGGGCACTGAGCCACGCAGTTCTGTTCACATGGTGTGGAATGGCACGTTTGATTACAACCGAAAAAACCGGTTCGAGCTCCGCGCCTTGACCAGTCTTCTCAACATCACCTTGCGCGAGAATTTACGTGAGGACAAAGGAGGGGTATACGGTGTAGGGATTTGGCCGAACATTGAAAAAATAAACGAAGGCCGTTACCAACTCCATGTGAGTTTTGCTTGTGCCCCAGAAAACGTTGACAAATTAATGGCTGCCACTGTTGAAGAAGTAAACAAGGTCAAACAATCCGGTTGCAACGATATCAACCTTTCGAAAATAAAAGAGACCTTTTTGAAAGAACGTGAAGTGCAGATGAAGGATAATAATTTTTGGATGCAATACATTTTACAGAGTGATTCCCATAAAGAAAACTTGTCTGATTTGGACCTCTACACCCAATGGGTTAACGGTTTAAAAGGAGAAGATTTTAAAAAGTTTGCTGCCAAGTATTTCCTTGATGCTTCGTTGAAGCAATTCATTCTGAACCCTGAGAAGAAACAATAACATGAGATTACCGATTGCTCTCTGTACATTCATCTTAGCGGTATTCTTTGGGCGTGCACAACAACCGGGTGAATCGCTTATTCGCAACATGCACAGCAAGTATTACGAGGGGCCGTGTAAAAAAGTAAGTTTTTCTCAAAAAAACACCCATTATCGGCACGACAGCGTTAAAGGAAAATCGGTTTGGCACGAAAAAATTGAATACCCTGATAAATTTCTAATTCAATTTGGCAATCCCGCTGAAGGCAATTACGTGCAATACCGAAACGATAGTGCCTTACATTACAAAGCAGGCAAACTAATAAAAGCGAAACCCGATGCCAATGAATTATTGCTCTTGCTTGGCGGCATGTATTACCGACCAGTGGAAGACGTGATTGCACGCATTAAAAAAGGCGGTTTCAATTTAGCATGGGTCACCGAGGTGACTTGGAACGGACAATTCACGTGGGTAGCAGGGGCGCACCCTGGTGACACCCTGAGCAATCAAATTTGGGTGGATAAAAAAACACTGCGTGTGGTGCGCATTGTACAGCGATTAGCGAATGGTGACCGAATGGATATTCGTTTTGAGAAATTTGTGCCTTCGTGTAAAGGTTGGATGGAAGTCAAAGTGGTTTTTTACCGAAACGGGCGTAAAGAGCAAGTAGAAGAGTATTACGACATTCGCACAGGCGCATGAAGCGTTCGGAGTGAAAAAGCCAGCGTCAACCTGCGCTAGGGATTGGAGCGACAGCCCGCTGTGGGGGGGGCTTAGCTGACTTTGGGTGGCGTAGGCTCGGCGTCTTAGCAGACGAGACCGCGCACGCCCTAAGTCTGCTTGGCCCCTGCCATAGCGGCTAAGGCGGAAAGCCCGTTAAGGCGCCCAATGCATGCTTTTATTTTCCGTTAAAAACTGGCTTTCTTTTTTCAAGAAAAGCAGAAACACCTTCTTTATAATCGTGGGTATGAGTTGCCTCCACTTGACAGTCGCGTTCCATATCCAGTTGTTCATGAAAGGTGTGGTCAAACGTTTTGTTGAGTAGGCGTTTGGTAAGACCTAGTGCAGTCGTTGGCATGGCGGCAATGATGGCAGCACACTTATGGACTTCCGTTTTGAACACTTCGTCCTCAAACACCTTATAAGCCAAGCCCAGGCGGTGTGCCTCAGCAGCTGTTAGCTTATCACCCGTCATCATTAACGCTGCTGCTAGGTGTGGTCCGACCAACCTTGGCAACGTGTAGGTGCCGCCGCTATCAGGAATCAATCCGATTTTTGAAAACGCTTGAATATAGGATGCAGAATTGGCCATGTAAATGATATCACACG
>CANGWA010000127.1 GCA_947457335.1 Sphingobacteriaceae bacterium | reverse complement strand
TCCAGCACTAATGGCAATTTTTTTATAAAAGGTTTTGGCATCGGTTTTCTTGTATTTCAAATACAACGAGGCCCCACTCAGCACCATTAATACAATAGCAAAAGGCACCATCCAGTTGTTGTAATCGGCCACTTTTAATGGCGCCATGTCGGTGCCAAACAATTTATTAAAAACGGGCGAGGACGTAAAGAAGGTAATCAGCACGGCAGAAAGCACCAATGTCAATGCCCCTAGAAAAATCCAGAATTCACGCGAGTACAATTCTTCTTCTTCTTTTTCTCTTGGAAAGTACCGGTAATACGCCACAATGGTGATCACAAAGGAGGCCCCGAGCCAAACCAAAAGAATGGTGGCAGTTTGATCATACACAAAAGCGGCCGCCAGCAGTAATAAGGAACCGATTATATACGAGGTGCGAAACAGCACATCTTGAATCAACAAGAGGATGGCAATAAAAAGAAACGTTAATACATAAATGACCAATTGCCCGGTCATGCCTAAATCGGTGAATGCGTGCACCGAAGCATTTCCCAACACACCGCTTCGTGTGAGGAACGTTGAATACAGCACCAACAAGAAACTGCCGATAGATAAAAAATGCGTAGTAAAGAGTGAGCCTCCTTTGTTGCGGTTGACCAACATGGTGTGCGCTGCTGCAACGAGGAGTAGCCAAGGGACCAAGGAAGAATTCTCAACGGGGTCCCATGCCCAAAACCCGCCAAAGCTTAATGCTTCATACGCCCAAGCGCCACCCATAAGGATGCCAATGCCCAAAACAAAAACACCGAAAAAGGTCCATGGCAAGGCAATTTTTTGCCAGTCTTCGTACTTACGGTTCCACAAAGCGGCTAACGCAAAGGCAAAGGGAATAAGGGTGGAGGCAAAACCAAGAAATAATGTGGGTGGGTGGATGGTCATCCAGTAATTCATTAACAACGCATTCAATCCACGCCCATTTAATTTACTCAGGTAATCGGGTTTACTTAAAAAAGGTGCACTGCTAAAATCGGGATGTTCACGCAATAGCAAAAAGGGATTGGAGCCAATTTTATAATCAAATACATAAACGCCAATAATCATACTGGCAAGGAAGACTTGCACCAATGCGAAAACAGCCATTACAGGGGCCTCCCATACTTGGTTGTGCAATTGCTTGCGCAGCAGCAGACCTAAAACGACGTTCCAAAAAGTCCACAACAAAAAACTGCCCTCCTGTCCTTCCCAAAAACAGGATAGGATGTACTTCATGTCCATCTCAGTATTACTATGTTGCCATACATACTGGTATTCGAAATAGTGGTTGAAGAGCATGAAGAAGAGAGTACCGGCAATACCCAATACGGCAAAACAGTGCACATAATAGGCGTTTCGTGCCAACGGCAGGTAGGTGGTGTTCTTAGTGGAGAGGAAAAAGGATAAGGAGGATAACAATGCAGCAACGAAGGAAAGGATGACAAAGCCATGTCCCAATTGTCCCGCCCAAAGATGCTCCCCGATGTATGTACTGTTTTCCACTAATTACTTGAGTTCGTTTTTTCCGTCGTTGTATTTACTTGGGCATTTCATAAGAATATCATTGGCTTGAAAGGCGTTTCCACTCATTTTGCCAATTAACACAATCTGCTCGCTTTTTTCGAAATCTTGGGGCTTGCTTTTGTGCAAGACCACTGGCTTACTCACACCGCGGTTATCGATTAACGTGAAATAGAATTTATCTGGATCCACGCGTGGTTCAAAGATTTGGGGCTGTGTTTTATCAAGCTTACCAACCACGTGGTATTCCTTTTCAGGGTTTTCCATGGCCTCTGCAAAGTCTGCATAGGTAGTGGTGCTTTTTAAAGAGGTAAGTATCATGCCAATGGCAATGGCAATAACAACAATGGCTAAAATATGCAGCTTTTTCATTTTTTGTCAGAACCTTGATGCAAATGTTTTTCGATTTTAGCGACGCGGCGTTCAATGATGGTGAGGAAAACCACGAGTGCCAAAAAAATAAGCGCTAGTACGGTGATGACTACATAAATTTTACCATCGGCGCGAAATTGATCTGCCATGGCAGGTGCTGCTGTTTGCGCCTGAAGCGGGGCCAATGCCGTGAGCAATGAGAGCAGGGCAACTAATTTTATCTTATTCATCTAACTGTTTTTGAAGAACTGAAATGCGGTTGATCAATCGGTAAATCCACCAACTGAATAACACCCAACCGATTACTGCTGGGTAAAAAACGGTGCGCATCTGATTATCAAGATCGTATTTTCCAAAAGCTGGATTACCTCCATTGCCAGGATGCAGGCTGTCTGTAAGCCGCGGCATGATCATTATAAAAATCATCATCATCACGTAAGCAAAAATATTGTAGACGGCAGAAATGCGTGCTTTTTTTATTTCGTCTTCCACTGAACTGCGCAGAATGAAATAGGCCATGTAAATTAACAAACTCACCGCTACACCATTGAGCTTGGGGTCTTGAAAGGTCCACCAAGTACCCCAGGTGAATTTGGCCCAAAAGGCACCTGTTAACATGCCGGGAATACTGAAGAAGATACCTGTAAGCGCTGCGTTACAGGCATGGGTGTCGTGTTGCAAATCAGCGCTAGAAAGGGTGCGCAAACTATTGATGAAAGAAACGGTCAACATAAAAATCATCGCAAACCAAATGGGTACATGGTAGTATACGTTGCGAATGGTTTCATTAAGGATGTCAAGCCGTGGCACTGTGTTCTGCATGCCCCATACAATAGTATAGGTGATTAAAACGACAGAGAGAAATTTATACCAGTGTTGCTTCACAGTTTAAGCGGGACGATTGGATTTGGGAGCCTAAACCAGATTAACCCCGCCAAAGATACGGAAATAATAGATAAGCGAGGGTGGCGGTAAGGAGGTTCAAGGCAATAAGAATGATAAAATATTGAGGGTTCACACCGGCCCATTCGATACCGTCCATCGCCAATTTACTCAGCTTTATCGAAACCAAAATCAAGGGCATGGCCACGGGAAAACTTAAAATACTCATTAACGCAAATCCCGATCCGGCTTTGGCCGCTATGGCACTCATCAGACTCAAAACTGCCGCAAGTCCTGAACTGGCGAACACGAGCACCGCCAAGAATAAGCCGGGATTGCCAACCTCTGCAGAAATGAAAAAACTGTAAAAAATAAAGGTGATAAAACTTAACGTCACCATAAAGACCATGTTATACAACATCTTAGCAATGATGAATTTAGAGGGTGGATAATGTAGATAATTGAACAGGGACTGACCTCCAGTCTCTTTCAAAAAACTCTTCCCACTGATTGTTACTGAAGTAAACAAGGTAATCACCCAGAACAAAGCATTCCATGTGGGTTTATCCACTTTACCAGCAAAACACAAGGCACTCGTAAAAATGGTGCCGGTAATGTAAATCAGCACACCACCGAGGGTGGACTTTTGGCGAAACTCCAACCGAATCTCTTTTCTGATTAATGCTGTTATCACGGACCAAAGATAAGGTTTGTTTTTACCTGGCGGTTTCCCTTTTCTTTGGACCGTTTGCTCAAAGAACGACTCACCGTCTTAACTGATATATACTAAACGTCGCATGAATGAAGCGAAGAAAGGCTATTTGAACTAATGTATGGGTAAATACGTGACAAATGTTACTTTTAATTCACCTAACCTTTTATAAATTTGTAGAATGAGGCGGGTACTCGGACTTATATTATTATTTAGTTTCATTAGCTCTATTTCTGAACTGCACGAGGTATTTAAATTACCTGAGTTGCTGAAACATTATGCCGCGCATTGTTCAAAGGCTCCCGATCTTACTTTCTTGGAATTTCTCGGTCGTCATTACACAGCAGAGGAAGAGGGTAAGCCCGGCACAGAACATGAAAAATTACCGTTCAAGTCCCAAGACGAATACTGCCACATGCCTGTGATTAAAGCCCTACCGGCTGAAGTAGAGGCTCTCATCAGTGAAGTCCACACTTCTTTTTTAACCAATCTGCCCGCCGACGAGCAGTTCATCTCGCGGGATCTTTCAACCATTTGGCAGCCTCCTAAACTAGTTTAAAACTGTTCGTCCTATTTGGACATGTCCGTTTTATCTAATTTAATTGTGAGAGTATGCTCAATAAAATCATTGATTTTTCAATCAAAAACAAATTGGTAATTGGGTTGTTTACCCTGTTACTTGTGCTCTTCGGTGCCTACGAAGTCACAAAATTGCCTATTGACGCTGTCCCCGATATTACCAACAATCAGGTGCAGGTCATTACTGTGGCCCCCGCATATGGGGCAACCGATATCGAACGCATGGTCACGTTTCCTATCGAACAGGCCAACAGCAATATCAAAGGCATCGAGGAAATTCGCAGTATCTCCAGATTTGGACTCTCGGTCGTAACCATTGTATTTAACGATGAAACCGATATTTTTTGGGCGCGGCAGCAGGTGGCAGAACGGCTGCTGAAAGTACAGTCCGAAATTCCGCAAGGGGTAGGGTATCCAGAACTGGGACCTATTACGACTGGACTCGGTGAAATTTATCAATACGTTGTAAAACCTCTGCCTGGCTTTGAAAAAAAGTACACTCCTATGGAACTGCGTACACTTCAAGATTGGGTGGTTAGACGCCAATTACTAAGAGTAAAGGGAGTAGCAGAGGTAAGTAGTTTTGGAGGACAATTGAAGCAATATGAGATTGCTATTGATCCGAGCAAATTACAAGCGGCAGGTATCACCATGCAAGATGTGTTCACTGCGTTAGCGAATAACGATCAAAATACAGGAGGCGCCTATATAGAAAAGGGACCACAGGTCATGTTTATTCGCACCGAAGGGTTAGCGCATAGTGAAGAGGAAATTGCGCGCATCGCTATCAAGTCAACGGCTTCTGGTGTGCCCGTGTTAATTGGAGATGTGGCGCAGGTGAAAATGGGTTACGCAACCCGTTACGGGGCCATGTGTTATAATGACGAAGGCGAAGTGGCTGGAGCCGTGCTAATGATGCTGAAGGGTGCCAACAGTAAGGATGTTATCCATGCAGTGAAAACACAAATTGTAGAAATTCAAAAACAATTGCCTTCGGGTGTAGTCATTGAAGCTTTTCTTGATCGCACAAAAATGGTGGACAATGCAATTGGCACCGTAGAGAAAAATTTGATGGAGGGGGCTTTGATCGTGGTCTTCATTCTGGTTTTGTTTCTTGGAAATGTGCGTGCTGGTTTACTTGTTGCGTCGGTGATTCCGCTCGCTATGTTATTCGCTATTATTCTGATGAATTTATTTGGGGTTAGCGGTAACCTCATGAGTCTCGGTGCTCTTGACTTCGGTCTTATTGTGGACGGTGCCGTTATTATCGTAGAAGCCGTGTTGCACCGGCTGACCCACTCACAAAATTTGTTGTTGGCTCCAGCCACGCGCAGAAAAGAAATCGATCGCTTAGTACACGATTCTGCTGGACGCATGATGAACAGTGCCGTTTTCGGTCAAATTATTATTTTGGTAGTGTACCTGCCCATATTTACACTGAAAGGCATTGAGGGGAAAATGTTTAAACCCATGGCGCAAACAGTCGCCTTTGCCTTGGTTGGTGCTTTTGTGTTATCACTGACGTATATTCCAATGATGAGCACCATCGTGTTAAAAGCAACGAAAGGACGCATGTCTCAATTATCAGACCGGTGGATGAATGCAATTACATTGCGTTTCAAGAATTTGTTTATGAAATTACTTTACCGTCCACGTCTTGTTGCTTCTGTGGTCTTTTCAGCTCTAGTGCTGGCCATTTTGGTAATCACACAATTGGGTGGTGAGTTTATACCAGCACTAGAAGAGGGCGATTTTGCAATAGAATGCCGTTTATTACCAGGAAGTAGTTTGAACACTACCATCGACTACACTCAAAAGGCGGCGGGAATTTTGAAAAGGAAATTTCCGGAAGTCATTAAAGTGGTAACTAAAATTGGTTCTGGCGAAATTCCTACTGACCCCATGCCCATGGAAAGTGCTGACATGATGGTGGTGTTGAAGGACAAGAAGGAGTGGACCTCTGCACATTCCTTCAATGCCCTTGCGGATAGCATGAGTAAGGCATTGAGAGAAGTACCGGGACTGCTAACGGGATTTCAGTATCCCGTACAAATGCGGTTTAACGAATTAATGACTGGCGCACGTCAGGATATTGTATGCAAAATATTTGGGGAGAACATTGACTCTTTAGCAGCCATGGCGAAACAGCTTGGTATAATTATCAACGAAGTGGAAGGCGCTGAGGATCTTTATGTGGAAGCCGTCTCTGGTCTTCCTCAAGTCATTGTCTCCTACAACCGTGATGTCCTGTCGGCTTACCACCTCTCCATCTCCGATGTGAACAAAGCAGTCAATATTGCCTTTGCCGGTATTAGAGCGGGCATGATTTATGAGGGTGAACGCCGCTTTGATTTGGTGGTGCGTTTGCAAAAGGATCTTGTGCATGGTGTTGATGCTATTCGCAATTTATTAATCCCTATTCCCGGAGGCATTCAAGTCCCCCTGCATGAACTAGCGGATGTAAAGGTGAAGGAAGGTCCTGCTCAAATTCAAAGAGAAGACGCGAGCCGCCGCATCGTTGTTGGGTTTAATGTGCGGGGTAAGGACGTTCAAACCGTTGTCGATGAATTGAAAGGAAGGGTGGAAAAAGAAATGAGTATGGCAGATGGTTACTACATTACCTACGGAGGATCGTTTAAGAACTTAAACGAAGCCAAACAACGCTTGGCCATTGCCGTGCCTATTTCTCTGCTACTCATTTTTCTACTTTTGTATTTCGCTTTCGGCTCCTTTAAACAAGGATTGTTGGTTTACACCGCTATTCCGCTGAGCGCAATAGGTGGGGTGTTTGCTTTGTATACAAGGGGACTCCCCTTTAGTATCTCTGCGGGAGTTGGTTTCATTGCTCTTTTTGGGGTGTCGGTATTAAATGGTATCGTGCTTATCTCTGAATTTAACCGGTTGAAACAAAAAGGGATGAATGATTTGTATGCAATTGTGTTAGAGGGTACCATCTTACGTTTACGTCCCGTGCTCATGACGGCTTTTGTGGCTGCACTCGGGTTCTTGCCAATGGCGATTAGTAATGGGGCGGGGGCAGAGGTGCAACGGCCACTGGCTACGGTGGTTATTGGTGGATTGTTGTTGTCTACTTTTCTAACCTTGTTTGTTTTGCCCCAACTCTATGTCTTTTTTGAAAAGGTGAAAGTGAAGCAGGTTGGCCCCACTGCTACCATGCTTTTATTGCTGTTTTCGGGACTAGGGGGCACCGCTCCAGCTCAAACACTCACTTTGCAACAAACGCTAGACTCTGCCTTTAAAAACAACCTTACCATCAAAC
>CANGWA010000126.1 GCA_947457335.1 Sphingobacteriaceae bacterium | reverse complement strand
GGATTTAACACCACCACAGGCTACTCCATCAAGAAAACTCCTGGTTCAGATACCACCTTCAAGGTCGTTACGGGCGATGCCGCCTTTGAAGACCGCTCCATTGAAGTCGGATTAACTGGCAACGCCATGTTGGCGCAAATCGAATCCTCTCAAACGTTTACGCTCCCATCTGCCAACGCCGAAGTCTATCTTGAGTTCAATTACAAATGCGATGCAGAATTTTCCATGGGCTTGATTGATGATCTCAACGCCATGCGCCCCGTTATCTCCCTATCCGCCAAATCCACCTGGAACAAAACCTACATCAGTCTTGCCGACGCCATCAACCGCTCCGTTTCCTCCAATTTCAAGGTGTATTTCCGAATGGTGAAAACCGATAATTCCATCAATTCGAAATTTCTTCTCGATAACCTGAAAATCGTTTATCTGCCGTGAACAAACGCTCGCGTACACTCCTCTATATTGCGGCTGATTTTTTATCTGCTGGTTTGGCGTGGACGCTCTTTAACTACTACAGAAAAACGACGGTAGATGTTTTAAAAAACGGTGAAACCGGGGTTATTTTAGACCATCAATTTTACATTAGTATCCTTGTGCTCCCCATCACATGGGTGCTTGTTTATTATTTATCTGGCGCCTATAACCACGTATTGAGACGGTCAAGAATCAATGAATTTGTTCAAACCTTGGCCACCAGCGTGCTTGGAGTGACCGTCCTCTTTTTCGTTTTACTGCTGGATGATTCGGTTACCACCTATCGCCTTTATTATAAACTTTACTTCTTTCTTTTTGCTGCGCACTTTAGCATCACAGCATTGTTTCGCTTTCTGCTTTCTACCAATACCAACCGCAGAATTCACAAGCGTCAATTCGGATTCAAAACGGTCATCATTGGCTCCAACGAGCGCGCCTTAAAAATGTTGAGGGAAATTAATGCGCTCAAATACGGTATTGGCAATTCCATCATTGGATTTATTCACATTGAGGGCAAGAACGGATACTCCGAAGAGCTAAAAAAAGAACTTCCTCATATTGGTGAATACCACGATGTGAAACACATCATTGAAAAATACGAGGCTGAAGAAGTCATCATTGCATTAGAGAGTTGGGAACACGAATACCTGAAAAACATTGTCAATGATTTAGGGGATTTAGGGGTGATTATCAAAATCATTCCAGATATGTATGACATTCTGAGTGGTCACGTTAAAATGACAAGTATTCTTGGCACTCCCCTCATTGAGATCAAGAATCAAATCATTCCTGAATGGCAAATTTCCGTAAAACGGTTCATTGATGTATCGGTAAGTGTCTCTGTGCTCATACTCTTTAGCTGGATGTACATTCTCATTGGTTTAATTGTGCGATTGGGTTCACGTGGCCCCATGATCTTTCGTCAAGAACGGATTGGTTTACACGGCAAACCGTTCAAAATATTAAAATTCAGAACCATGTTTGTGGACGCGGAGCGCGAGGGACCAGCACTTTCCAGCGAAAACGATCCTCGGGTCACCCGTTTTGGCAGGTTCTTAAGAAAAGTGCGCCTCGATGAAATGCCACAGTTTGTGAATGTGGTACTTGGGGACATGAGTCTTGTTGGCCCGCGCCCAGAACGCCGTTTTTATATCGACAAAATCGTTGAAAAGGCACCACACTACAAACATTTGCATAAAATTAGGCCAGGCATTACCAGCTGGGGACAAGTGAAGTATGGTTATGCTGAAAATGTGGAGCAAATGATTGATCGGTTAAAATTTGATATTCTTTACATTGAAAACATGAGTCTATTGCTCGATTTCAAAATCCTAGTGCACACCATTCTTATTGTGTTACAGGGCCGTGGTAAATAATTGACATTCCCTCTCAAAACCAATTGTTCAAACAAATCGTTTGATTTAATTTGCACTGTGTTTACGACTATAAAAAATTACCTATCGCTAGTAAAATTTAGCCACACGGTCTTTGCTCTTCCCTTTGCTTTGATTGGCTTTACCATGGCCGTTACCTCGCCCTATGGCTCATTTACGTTTAGAAAATTCTTATTGGTCTTGGCCTGTATGGTCTTTGCCCGCACAGCGGCAATGGCCTTTAATCGTTATATCGATCGACGCTTCGATGCGATGAATCCACGTACAGCGTCGCGGGAAATCCCTGCTGGCACTATTCCACCCAACGCAGCGCTCTCCCTAGTCCTACTGAGCAGTGTTTTATTTGTGGTGTGCACCTGGTTCATCAATGCCTTGTGTTTTGAACTTTCTTTTGTGGCGCTAGCTGTTGTGCTTGGTTACAGCTACATGAAGCGCTTTACCCCATTGTGTCACATGGTACTTGGAATAGGTTTAGGATTGGCGCCCATTGGTGCCTACATTGCTGTCACCGAACAATTTAGTACACTGCCCGTGTTGATGGGTTGCATTGTGTTTTTATGGGTCAGTGGCTTTGATATTATTTATGCCTTGCAGGACGATACCTTTGACAAGAGTCAACGGTTAAAATCCATTCCCGTTTACCTTGGTAGAAAAAAGGCCCTGCGCTTATCGCGCATGTTGCACCTGATGAGTGCACTTTTGGTCTTCTATTGTTATTTCGCAGGAACTTTTGGTGGATGGTACTTGATAGGTGCCATCTTGTTTTCGCTGTTTCTCATTTACCAGCACACCCTTGTTAAGCCTGATGATTTAAGCAGGGTGACCCTTGCTTTCGGGACCACCAATGGTGTGGCTAGTGTCGTTTTTGGGGTACTCGCCTGCACCGACTTAATTTTATAACCCCTTACTTTACGCGGTTAAACTCCATTCCCATGGTCATAGTTAACTGGCCAGCGAAGAAATGATGGTTTGCACTGCCATTGCCTTTACCCAAAACCAAGGCATTGGTATAATTGGCAAACGACCCCTTCCCAACAAATTCAAAAAAGCCGCGTTTCAAAAACTGAATGCGCAACCCACTTTCAATCCCACCTATATACCCAGCCACGTGCCAGTTATTATTTAACCGCTCACCAAAGATGGTGACATCGGTCCGAGGAAATACAATACCCGCTCCCGCCTTGGCCACCCACGATAAACGGAATTGTGGAATTGGCTGCCAAATCTTGAATTTTCTAACTGCATTAAACATCCAAAAATTAGCCCCATCGGTATGCTCGAAGTGCAAAAATTTAGCGTGATCTACCAAGGTATCCCCACTGACGGGACGTCCGTCTATTTGACCACTAATGCGCAAGGTTTGATTATAGGTCATCACATACTTTGTATGGTCGTAATTGATTTCCAAATCCCATTTATCGTTCAAGCGTAAACCGCCACGGCAAACAAACTGGGGGATGGTGATGTTTATCACATCCTTTAACTTATCAAAATCTGACTGATCGTGCGCTTGAGCCCCATACAAGGTAAAATCATAATTGGCATACTTGCCTGTTGCGGGATGGTTCTTACCCGAAACATCTTTCAAATGAATATCACTCTTGGTATACCACGCACGGGTGTACCCCCATGTAAAATAGAATGCACGCTTCACCTTGGTGGTATCTGCGGCAGAGGCAACAATGGAAACAAAGAGTAAGGCGCTTAAAAGCAGCTTTTTCATAACAGGACTTTTGAGCCCCGAATGTAACGGTTATTTTGCTGAATTTCCATGACAATCCTCACACACTCTCCTTGCAACAGCGGCGTAGCCAGTTGAGGCCATTCAATAAAACAATACGCCCCACCATCAAGGTATTCTTCCATGCCCATGTCGTATAATTCAGACACATCCCTTACCCGATACAAATCAAAATGGTACAAAGGCCCATTAGAGGAACTATAAGTGTTGACTAGGGAAAAAGTGGGACTTGAAAAAGCATCCGAAGAGCCTAATGCCGCACAAATGGCTTTGATAAATGTGGTTTTACCAGTGCCCATTTCGGCTTCGAATAAAAAGATGCGGTTATCAGCAAAATGCTGCAAGAGCAAATGCGCCGCTGGAACCAAATCAGGTACATCCCTTACTGCATATTCAAATTCCATCATACGCATCAACGTGAAGAGAGTTCAATATAGGGGATGATCATCTCCTCTAGACTAATCCCCCCATGCTGGAAGGTATTACGGTAATAATTAACGTAATGATTGAAATTATTTGGATAAGCAAAAAAGCGGTCTTCTTTTGCAAAAACAAACCGAGTACTTGGATGTTGTTTTGGTAAGAACGCATCGGCCGGATTTTTTATTTCAAAGACCTCCTTCGGGTTGTAGTCCAATGCCTTCCCTTGTTTATAACGAAGATTGGAATTGACATTTTTATCACCCAATATCTTTGTCGGTTCCTTCACATGCACTGTGCCGTGGTCGGTTGTAATAACGAGACGCACATTTTTACCGGCGATGGACTTCAGGGTTTCTAACAAAGGGGAGTGTTCGAACCAACTGTAAGTAATTCCCCTATAAGCCGGTTCATTTTCAGCCAGTTCACGAATCACCTCCATTTCAGTACGCGCATGACTCAACATGTCTACAAAATTATAGACAATGACATTCAGTTTGTTTTGCAGCAAATTGCTTACAGAATCGGCTAATCGTTTGCCTGCATTGAAATTCGTGATCTTGGTGTAACTCATTTTTACATCCTTGCCCAATCGTTTCAATTGCTCTTGCAACAAGGCTTCCTCGTGTTGGTTCTTTCCACCTTCGTCCTCATCGTTCAACCAATAATTCGGAAACCGCTTCTCGATTTCAGCAGGCATCAATCCGCTAAAAATGGCATTCCTAGCATATTGTGTTGCTGTGGGAAGAATGCTGCAATACGTCTCTTCGGTTGCTACACGAAAATAATCCTGCAATAAGGGCTGAATAATTTTCCATTGGTCATACCTTAAATTATCGATGAGTACAAAGAAAACCGATTCAGGCCCGTTTAACATCGGTACTACTTTCGATTTAAACAAGGTGTGGCTCATCAATGGCGGGTGTTGATTTTTGCCGTTTAACCAATTGACATAATTCTTTTCAATAAACTTAAAAAACTGTGTATTCGCATCCGCTTTCTGCATGCGCAAAACGTCGTACATGCTTTTATCCTGAAGCTGATCCAATTCAAGCTCCCAATAGGTAATGCGCTTAAATAATTCAGACCATTCGCTCCAGTTCAAATTATCGTTGATGCGCATGCCTATTTCCGAAAAAGCCTTTCGGTAGTCGGTGTTCGTCTTCTCACTGACCAGCCGCTTATTATCCAACGCCTTTTTTAACGATAATAAAATCTGATTCGGATTCACCGGCTTAATCAAGTAATCGGCAATGTTCCCACCAATGGCATCGTCCATAATATGCTCTTCCTCACTCTTCGTGATCATAATCACAGGCAAATCCTTATTCAATTGCTTGATTTTCAAAAGCGCCTCTAATCCTGAAATACCCGGCATGTTTTCATCTAACAACACCGCACTAATGCCTCGATCATCCCGCACCAAATCAATGGCTTCATCACCACTTAACGCCGTGACCACCTCATACCCCTTGCCATTTAAAAACAAAATATGTGGCTTTAATAGGGCTATTTCATCATCCGCCCAAAGAATCTTAATTAATTCCATACTCTAAATCTACTTTAGATAACGCCATGCACCTAGAGGTATTACCTCATTTAGACTGCATTTATCAACAAAGGCTGAAAATCAGCGCTACAAAGGTGCGCAATCCATTCAAATTAACGAATTTTAGTGAATGAAACGGAAAACCGTTAACAAGAAAAAAATCATCAACGATCCTATCTATGGGTTTGTCACCATTCCCAGCGAACTAATCTACGATCTCATTAATCACCCCTATTTTCAAAGGTTGAGAAGGATAAAACAATTGGGACTAACCAATCTGGTTTATCCTGGCGCCCTGCATACGCGTTTCCACCATGCTATTGGAGCCATGCACCTCATGCAGGAAGCAATTCTTACACTGCGCCAAAAAGGGACCGAAATATCGCCTGAAGAGGAACAAGCAGCATTGATTGCCATTCTGCTGCACGACATCGGACACGGTCCTTTTTCTCATGCGCTCGAGCACAGTATTGTTAAGGGCATTCCGCACGAAGTCATTTCAAGCCTGCTCATGCAGCAACTGAATAAAGAATTCAACGGCCAACTGAATCTGGCCATCAAAATATTTAATGATCAACACCGTAAGAAATTTCTACACCAATTGGTGAGCTCACAGTTAGACATGGACCGTTTGGACTACCTTAAGAGGGATAGTTTCTTTACTGGTGTAGTGGAGGGAGTTATTAGTAGTGACCGTATTATTAAAATGTTGCGGGTGGTCAATAACCAATTGGTTGTTGAACAAAAAGGGATTTATAGCATTGAAAAATTCCTCATCGCTCGCCGCTTAATGTACTGGCAGGTTTACCTTCACAAAACTGTACTCAGTGCAGAAACCCTGCTCGAAAACATTCTTAAACGCGCTAAAGAATTGTCCCGGAATGGAGAAAGACTTTTCGCTACACCTGTGTTTTCATGGTTTTTAGAAAACGATTGTACGAAAAAGGACTTTGAAAAAAATCCAAAATTGCTTGAAAAATTTACACAGCTTGACGATAACGATGTAGTCGCTTCCATCAAGGTGTGGGCCGACCATCAGGATGTCATTTTATCCACGCTTTGTCAAAATTTATTGAACCGAAAATTGTTCCGCGTAGATCTGCACAACGAAGCCATTCCCGACAAAACATTCAAGGAGCTCACGCAATCGGTATGTAAAAAGTACAAAATAGCCGCCAAAGATGCGCACTACTTCGTTTTCAGAGATACAGTCAACAACAGTGCCTACAACGCCCGACATGTCAATATCAACGTCCTCAATGAAGAGGGCCGCCTCACCGACGTGGCCCGCGCTAGTGACTTATACAATTTACAGAGCTTGAGTCAGCCCGTGACCAAGTACTTTATTTGTTATCCAAAGGACTTGAGAACTGGGTTTGGCAAAAAAAATCAGAATTAATAAACTTGCATATCTATAAAAACATGAAACATTATCTTTCAGCCGCTGTGCTGGCTGCAGCACTTTCGGCCTGTCACTCCTCCGATAACCCTTTGGCCTCAAAAGCCAAAGCGGTCAATGACACCGTTCAAACCATGCCAGAATTCAATTACGTAGCTGAACAATTCGCCGATCTTAGGGTTTTGCGCTACCAAGTGCCGGATTTCGACAAGCTCGATCTCAAAACAAAAACCTTGTTGTACTACCTTTACGAGGCCGCTTTAGCGGGACGCGACATTGGTTATGACCAAAACTACAAGTACAACCTCGCGATTCGCAAAACACTCGAGGCGCTTTTAGCGACTGAATCGCACGATCAACAGGACGAAAACTTTAAGAAAATTGAAGT
>CANGWA010000125.1 GCA_947457335.1 Sphingobacteriaceae bacterium | reverse complement strand
CTTGGTTGCTTGATTTTTGTTGGTTAAGTCGGTTAGAAACAGGAGGCCTCATCAAGGATGTATTTGCAAAATTTCTGGCACTTCCTATTGTGCTGAACTTGATAATTATATTACTGATCATCAAATTAAGCAAGCACATTTCACAACACATTTTTAGTTTAAAACGGTTGCAGGGTTCTGCCAAGTGGCGAGAACACGTAACCTCGTTTTTAATCGCCAGTAGTATTACACTCGTGTATTGGGTGCTGGCTGTGCCAGCGTTTATCTTCTTCACCTCCGTTATGTTATGGGTTCCATGGATGTATATTGCTGGTCCCATTTGGAATCAAATAGAACATTACAACCATTTTATTTTTCTTGTGGTAGTGATGCTGGTAGTAACGGTCCCTCCCTTACTTTTGTGGCGGTGTATTCACTTCGTAGTTCATAAAATTATGACGATGAAGGTGGCCCCTGACTCAAACTAACTGGGCCAAAGCACTATCCTAGTTGTAAATCAGCACAACGGCTTTCGCCATTTTCCACCTTAGAATCCCTATCTTTATCACTGCAAATGATGAATAAATTATACCTGCTCGTTAGCTTTTTGTTGTGCACTGTAGTGCTTGCGGAGGCACAAAACGAATACGCCGATTACCGCTCGGCTACCAACCCGTATTACTGGAAAAACCGGAAGCCCTACGAGGGTTACTGGCAACAAGACGTGCACTACAACATCAAGGCTGAAATTAATGACTCCACCGACATTCTTACTGGTGAAGAAGAACTGATTTACTGGAACAATTCACCATACAGCTTAGGGGTGCTCTATTTTCATTTGTACAGCAATGCACAAACAAAGGATTCCTATGCAGCTGATTTGTATAAAAACAACCATTACAACCTCACGTTTAGCAAGTACCGCAATCAAAATTTAGGCACTCAGGTTTCATCTGTAAGCATGTTTGGAAAAGTATGCCGGACCGAACTGGATAATACCATTCTAAAAGTATACCTCACGGAGCCCGTCAAACCGGGAGAGTCCATCACACTCAACCTCGCCTTCAAAACCTATTTTGATAAAGAGGCGATTCGCAACCGCATGAAGGTGTTTAATTCGTTCGGAAAAAAACATTACGACGTAGTGCATTGGTACCCCCGGGTAACGGTGGTGGATCAGAAATTTGTTTGGAACACTGATCAGCACATGGACCATGAATTCTATGGTGATTTTGGTTCGTACCATGTTGAAATGACCATGCCCGCTGAATACGTGGCCGACGGAACAGGTGTTTTAATTAATGAAAAGGAAGTATTGCCGAGTGAGCTCCGAAAACAACTCGACATCACCAACTTCTTACAAAAACCTTTCAATTCGCCTCCTACAGAAATCCTAAAAAAAGATGGCACCAAGAAAACCTGGAAATTCTCTGCCATTAACGTTCACGATTTTGCGTTTACCGCCGATCCGAATTACCGCATTGGCGAAAAAGTGTGGAACGGGGTGCGTTGCATTGCCTTAGTGCAAGAGCCCCACGCCGCTGGCTGGTACAATGCGACCTCGCTCATTGCAAAAATACTTGAAGTCAACACCTACAACATTGGCGAATACCCTCACCCCAAAATGATTGTTGCCGATGCACAAGATGGTATGGAATACCCCATGCTCACTTTGTGCGGTGGATTTGACCCCGGCTACCGCAGTCTCATCATACATGAAATGACGCACAATTGGTTCCAAGGCATGCTGGGCAGCAATGAGAATTACCGTGCCTGGATGGACGAGGGCTTTACTCAATTTTATACGGCCGACACCTACCAGTTCATCGATGGTCCCGTTGTGGTGGAACAAAAACCGAATGGCTACTATTACGAGAAATTTACGGAGACAGTGCGTGTGTTGGACGACGAACTTTATAACGGCTACTACAACCGTGTGGTGACCAATGAAGAGCAGGTTATCTTAAATACACACGCCGATGATTTTAATGGTGGCATTCGCCACGGCGGTGGTTATGGCCAAAGCTACATGAAGACCGCTGTAATGCTGAAAAACTTAGAATATGTGCTGGGCCGCGCCTTGTTTGATAAAAGCATGCAACATT
The DNA here is from genome assembly GCA_947457335.1 of Sphingobacteriaceae bacterium. Classification (GTDB taxonomy): domain Bacteria; phylum Bacteroidota; class Bacteroidia; order B-17B0; family Aurantibacillaceae; genus Aurantibacillus. The sequence continues at coordinate 5,383 of CANGWA010000125.1, read as the reverse complement.
ATTTTAAGAAGTGGCGGTTCTGTCATCCGTATCCTGAAGATTTTCGTCAAGCCATTATAGAATATGCTGGGGTGGACTTGAATTGGTTCTTTGATCAATGGTTAGAGACGACCAAAACCATTGATTACAGTATTGATCGCGCGAAGAAATTAAAAAATGGCAACTATGCCATTACGTTCACACGCCGCGGCACCATGCAAATGCCGCTTGATTTTGCGGTGATTGACAAAAATGATTCAGCCCACCATTACTACATTCCCAATACATGGTTTGAAAAACCCACCTCTGCAACCGTGTTACCAAGGTGGATTGGTTGGGGCCCCAAACTCAAAACCTCCTATACCGCTACTGTGAATGTTGGTGGACCGATTACAAACGTAATACTTGACCCTTCGTTCAGAATGGCGGATGTCAACATGATTAACAACACGCTGCATAAACGTCTGCATTTGCGGTTTGATTCCAAGGTATACAACCCTTCTGACTGGAAACGGTATGAAATGCGGATTCGTCCGGGCTTGTGGTACAATGCCTACGACGGTATCAAACCGGCCTTTGTTGTGAGTGGTGATTATTTGAAATCGAGACATGTGTTTGAGTTTATCGGCTATGCCGGCACCGGTTTGGGTCAGTATGGCTTAAGTGATCGTGTGAATCCAAACAACTACCAACAGTTTAGTTTTATACTGGATTACAAAACGTCTCTTTCTAAAATGGTGAAACGCGGTACAATTTATGCGCAGGCAAAATCACTGGATGGACTTGATGGTTTGATGGTGGGTATGGATAAAAAATGGAACAACGACCGCACCCGTTTTTACATGCATTTAAAAGCCATGTTGCGCGATCAAGCAAGGGATACAGTTTACCTCATCCATTCGAACGCTTGGGGGTATCAAAAATTAAATAGCGGTTTTTATTCCGGCATTGAGCACAAGTATGCTTTATCCAAATCGAGTGGCACATTGCAGGCCAACCTGCGTACTTCGGCATTCACCAATGCCTACGATTACGCGTATGCCAATGCTGCGTGGATCAACCGTCAGGAACTTGGAAAATTCACCCTAGCGACACGCGCCTTTGTGCAAGGGGGGACAGGAAACAACATTCCCTATGAATCGATGTTGTATGCCGCTGGAGCCAACAACGAAGAGTTAATGGATAACAAGTACACCCGTTCGGCAGGCTTTGTTCCTGCAACCTGGGGTAATTACGGAATTGTGACGAATCATTTTACTGCTGGCGGCGGATTGAATTTGAGAGGCTATTCCGGTTACCTCTTGGCACAGCAAATGAAGGATGGCAGCGTGCGTTACAATTACCGTGGCACCACGGGAGGAGCCATCAATGCTGAATTGGAATTCGGAAAACTATTCAAAAAGTTCAATCCGAAATTCTTAAAAAACGCCGTTAAACTTACCCCTTATCTTTTTGCGGATGCTGGCGTGCTCAATACCAATGCGCCAGGAAAGCCCCTCACCTATACCTCATTAATGGTTGACGCAGGTGCCGGTGCCACCATTAGCATTGTAAGGTGGGGCCGATTGTTTGGTCTGAAACCTTTGAACATCCGTATTGATGTTCCATTCTTCATCAACCGTCTCCCTTTTGCCGAAAAAGATTATGTGCAAATGCGTTGGATCATTGGTGTCAACCGTGCTTTTTAACCTAACATTTTTTAGCAAAAGTCTTACAGTAATTCCCCTCATTTCATTTGAATCCGTTTACATTTATACCTTTCAATTATCAAACAATGATCAAATCAATCCAACACCTAGCCCTCGTCAGCGCCCTATCCGCAACGACCCTTGTGAATGCACAAGCACTCAAGGTTCCAGCACCAAGTCCACTTTGTACCATCAAACAAGCCTTTGCTTTATCTGAAATTAGCATTGAATACTCCCGTCCCGCAGCTAAGGGCCGTGTAGTGTATGGCGATCTAGTGCCTTTCGGAAAAGTATGGCGCACTGGCGCTAATGGTTCCACCAAAATTTATTTTGGAGAAGACGTGAAGATTGAAGGCATTGCAGTGGCAAGCGGCACCTACGCCCTTTACAGTGTGCCCAACAAAGACAGTTGGGAAATTATGCTTTACAAAGACCTCACCCTTGGTGGCAATGTAGCCGAGTACAAAAAAGAAAACGAAGTCGCTCGTTTTACTGTAAAAGCCAAAGCGATAGGCGAAAAGTTTGAAAGCTTCACGATTGACGTGGCAGACATTACTGCCACCTCTGCGAACATACAATTATCGTGGGAAAACACCCGCGTGCAGTTCAATGTAACCGCTGATATCGACAGCAAAATCATGAAGAACATTGAATCTGCTGTAATCAACGACAACCGTCCTTACTACCAAGCAGCTTCGTATTATTACGAAACCAACAAGGATCTAATTAAGGCGTTGGAATGGGTAGACAAAGCCATAGCTCAAAATCCGAAAGCCTATTGGATTGTGCTTTTAAAAGCAAAAATTCAAGCCAAGCAAGGTGATAAAAAAGGAGCCGTTGCTACGGCTAACCAAGTGGTTACCCTTGCTACCGAAGGCAAGAACGATGATTATGTGAAAATGGCTCAGAAGCTAATTGCTGAAAACAGTAAATAATCTAAATACATTTCAATAAAAAAAGGGTGGTCGAAGGATCACCCTTTTTTTGTGGTGCTCTGATTTTTATTGCTTTCTTAATTCCCATCCACTGCCAGATACCATTATTCTAGGCTTAATCCTACGATGGATTCAAAAAGTGGGAGCCAGGCCCCCCTACTCCGAGTATTAGTAAGCTTTAACGTCTATAGACAGTAGAGGTGGATGGGTTTTGGTTGCTGTTACAACCCTATTCCTTTACTATTATGCAGTCTTATTGATTGCCCCCCCTTTACTGCACAAATAAAGATTATAAGGAGTGGTAAAAAACAGATTTATTGAATTAGCGCTATTTTTCAAACCAGCAATAAATAAGAAGGGGGCAATGGCCCCCAGCTTGTGTTTAAGTAATCCGCCTTAAATGCCCATCTCAATCTGAAAAACGGCAAAGAGATTTCTTGTCTCCTTTATGTTTTTCAAATCATTGTCTTGGTTATAAAAAATATTGAATTGCGTTTTCAATTTATGGCGCATGATGTACTTGGTCACACCAATTCCGTATTGTTTATTCTGTTTAAAGGAGCTATAAACTTCCTTGTCGGGACTAACCACGGAGTAACGCAGTGCCACTTCATACTTGGACTTAAAGCAGTAGCTCAACTGCGTATTGACACCATTACCTGTTAACAAGCTGACGGTACGTCCTGCTGTTACACTACTCGTGGTAATAGCGCTGGTATTGGCTTGGCGCATCATGTATTCGCTGCTAATCGCAAACCCTTTGTACTTAAACAACACATCCGCCAAATAGACCTGGTAGGTGCGTGGTGAAAACAAGTCCCGCCCTAGCTGGCCTTGTGTACGTACTGCCATGTCGTTTAAATGATAACCGCCAGCAAGAGAGAGTTTCGGTTTTTGTTCGCGCACGACATCGCCTTCAAAATAATCGCCATTATCGGTAAACTCACCAAGCGGTAAAAATTCAACCCGACCAGTGTAGGCTAATCCTGCATTACTTATATTGGAGTTCCTTCCCTCCCCCGATGTTAGTGCCGCCTTAAACAGTGTAATTGTTTTCCCAACTTTAGCCGTATAGGTCCCGAAGAAGCCAAAATCACGGTCCAGTGTAAAATTGGCATTCACAGGTGACCGGTCATAAAACTGAAGGGAGCCCGATGAAACCACGCGTTGACGGTTGCCTGGCAATTTGCCTTGACCGAAACCAAGGGTCAGGTGTTTAAGCGGTTTATAAAACACCATGGCATCGCGGAGCACATTTGGACTCACATTTTGAGTGGAGGCATCCGTTACCGTCCAGTCCATATCCCCTCTTGAAAATGACAGCTGCAGATAGTATGACCATTTTGTATTGTACATATGTCCCGTAAAGCTTAACCGGCAGCGGCGCGTTCTCATTTCAAATGTTTCAGGCGAGAGGTCGTTATCAGAGGCTGTGGTCATCAAGGCACGTTCTTGAATTCTGAAACGGATGTTCATGGAATAACTGCTGTCAGGCGTTGAGAACCCCAGTCCATTCTTATAACTAAAGTACGGCGCATTTTCCAAACGTTTTTCGAGCTGTTTCTTTTTCATCTGAACAGCCATTGCGGCACTGTCGCTCTGTGCCTTTAAACCTGCTGAAAAGCCACAAGCAAGCAGCAGTAAAGTGAATGTAAATTTCATATTAACGGTGGTTTAATTTTGACGCAAAAAAACCCCGCAAGTGTGAAATCAAAATTATCGTAATGTTATGTAAAAGTTAAGCGTCGAACTTTAACACCGTTCCAAAAAAAGAAAAAGCCGTCCAAATTGACGGCTTTTCAAACTCTATAAAAAAGAGCTTATGGGTTGACCTTAATCAATTCCACTTCAAATATCAAATCTGCCTTTGGTGGTATAACACCACCAGCTCCTGCATCACCATAGGCCAAACGGTATGGGATATAGAAAGTATACTTAGCTCCTTCTTTCATGAGCTGCACCCCTTCTGTCCAACCTGGAATCACTTGATTTAGGCCAAAGGTGATAGGCTCCCCACGTTGTACGGAACTATCAAAAACTTTACCATCAAGAAACTTTCCGGTATAGTGTACCTTCACTTGATCTGTTGCTTTAGGAGAAATACCGGTACCTTCTTGCTGAACGGTGTAGCGTAATCCACTATCAGTTGTTTTAGCTCCAGCAAACATTTTGTCAATTTTAGCCTTAGCTTCTGCTTCTTTAGCTGCTTGTTTAGCTGCGTAATTGTTTTGTTCGTCGGTGAATACTTTTGCAGCATCAAACGCTTCGGCATCCTTACCCTTTCTCAAAATAACCAGTTTTTTAATGGTATCGCCTTGTGCAATTTTATCCACCACGTCTTGACCTTTTACGACATGTCCAAACACCGAGTGTTTACCATCGAGCCAAGGGGTCGCCACGTGTGTGATGAAGAATTGGGAACCGTTGGTGCCAGGACCAGCATTAGCCATACTGAGAATACCGGGACCTTTGTGACGGAGGCTATCATCAAATTCATCATTGAATTTATAACCAGGGTCACCCGTACCATTACCAAGCGGGCACCCGCCTTGAATCATGAAATTTGGTATGACGCGGTGAAATTTTAATCCATCATAATAAGGCACTCCTTCTGCTTTCGCCGCGTTCTTGATTTTACCTTCAGCCAAGCCGACGAAGTTAGCGACAGTCATAGGTGTGCGTTTGCTTTCAAGGAACAAGTAGATGTCCCCTTTGTTGGTTTCAAATTTAGCATACAACCCTTCTGGTTGTGAATTCAGGAATTCCTTATCCATTTTCGAG
>CANGWA010000124.1 GCA_947457335.1 Sphingobacteriaceae bacterium | reverse complement strand
GTTCCCGTCATTCACCATTCACCATTTACAATTAACCATTCACGCGCATATGAAGGTCAACGCCTCAACTCTCAAAAAGGGGTGGAGGTTAGGGGGTAGAGGGTGATGTAAACGCCTCAAGTCTCAACTCTCAATTTTTAATTCTCAACTCTCAATTGCTCTCAACTCTCAATTCTCAACTCTCAATTTAACGCGTATATTTTGTCAACGCATTAACCATTTACAATTAACCATTTACAATTAACCATTTACAATTCACGCGTAAATGAACGTCAACGCTAAGCTTACCCCACAATCCCCTGCAACTCACAAAGGCGCTTGTAAATGCCGTTTTGCGCCAAAAGGGAGTTGTGTGTGCCGCGTTCGGCTATGGTGCCTTTATCGAGGACAATAATTTCATCTGCATTCACAACCGTAGATAGGCGGTGCGCAATGATGATACTGGTGCGGCCCTGCATCAAATTTACTAACGCGTCTTGCACCAAGCGCTCGCTTTCAGTATCTAAGGCAGACGTGGCTTCGTCGAGAATCAATATTTCGGGATTCCGCAACACGGCTCTAGCAATGGAAATGCGTTGCTTCTGTCCACCACTTAGCTTACTACCGCGATCGCCAATATTGGTCTGATACCCCTCGGGCCACGCCATAATAAAATCATGCGCATTGGCCACCCGTGCGGCAGCTTCTACTTGCTGCGGCGTAATACCAGTGAGTCCGAATACAATGTTGTTGTAAATGGAATCGTTGTACAAAATGCTCTCTTGTGTGACCACACCAATGTGTTTCCGGAGACTCTCTTGACTGTAACGCCGAATATCCACACCGTCTATTTCCACTGCACCTTTATCGGGATCATAAAAGCGGGGTAACATGTCTGCCAATGTTGTTTTACCACTGCCACTCGAGCCAACAAAGGCCACGCTTTTACCCTTGGCAATCGTCAAGTCAATGTCCTTTAATACATACCCCTCATCACCTTTGTGGTAGGCAAAAGAAACATGGTTGTAACGCAGGTGCTGCTCGAAGCCTTTGAGTTCACTGGCATTTTCGCGATCACGAATTTGAATTTCAGCATCTAAGATTTTATTGATGCGTTCCTCACTCGCAATGCCTTTTTGTATACTGTTGTAAGCAATGGTGAGTTGTTTGATGGGAGGCATGATTTGCGTGGCAAGGGCCAGGTAGGTGATGAAAAGAGCACCAGACATTTCTCCTTTAAACACCATGTTGCCTCCAATAAAAAGGATAAGCATCATAATAGCCGTCACAAATATTTCGGTAAGCGGCGAACCCAAATCGGTCTTGCGGTAAACATTTACCGACTCTTTAAAGAATTTCTGATTGGTCTCTTCAAACTGACGCCCCATGTGCGGCGCGGCATTAAAGGACTTAATGACTTTTAAACTACCAAGTGTTTCTTCAATGAGGGAGATAATTTGTCCTAGGGTGGTCTTCGATTTACGCGATGCGTTCTTCAAATTTTTTCCAATCAAACCAATAAATACTGCTGCAAATGGCAACAGGGCTAATATGTAGAGGGTGAGCGTGGTGCTGATAAGCAACATCAACGATAAAATAATAATAATGGTAAGGGGTTCCCTGAAAATCATCTCCAAGGTGAGCATAATGCTCCATTCAATTTCCTGCACATCGGTAGTCATGCGGCTCATCAGGTCCCCCTTCTTTTCATCACTATAATAACTCAAGGGTAAGTCCAGTGCTTTTTTATACATCCGATTGCGCAAATCGCGCACCACTCCGTTGCGAATGGGCGCAATGAAGTACATGGCAAAATAACGGCAGGTGTTTTTGAAAAAAGTGATGGTGAAGAAGGCAATGCAGATAAAAATCAAGGCATTGATTTTGCCTTTTAACAAAATCATCCCAGCTAAGTGGTACGAAATGACCTGCTGAAAATAACTCGAACTGAAACTAAATGTTGGCTCTCCCTTAGCCAGCACCAGGCCCAAATCGAGGAAACTGTTCTTAAAGAGCAGGTCGATAAAGGGGGTTAACAAGGCCATGGCGGCAGCAGAAAGCACAGCATAAAAAATATTAAAAACCACGTTCAAGGCGGTATAACCTTTGTAGTGGCGGGCGTATTTGAGTGCTGAAAAGAGTTTTTTCATTCCGAATGGTCGGTTTTAACGCAGTTTTCCAAGGTTAGTACAGCCGAAAACCGAGGTATCCACGTAAAAAAAGCGATTTTAGTATTGACCCTACGAATATACTTTAAATTGGAGTACCTTTGTGGGTATGGAAAGTGTTAGGCAACAAAAGGTAAATAAGCTGTTAGCGAAGGAATTAGCTGAAATTTTCAGGGGCAGCGCCCGTGAACTTTTTGGGGGTGCCTTCATTACCGTTACAGGTGTGCGCATTACGCCTGATTTGAGTGTGGCACGGGTGTACATTTCCATAATGGCAGCTAAAGATAGAAACGCTGTGTTTAAATTGGTGGAAGAACAGAACCACGTCATTCGCCGCCGCCTGGGTGGTATCATCGGAAAACAATTACGCATTGTTCCAGAACTGTCCTTCTTTCTCGACGATTCACTCGACTACGCTTTGCGCATTGATGAACTCCTGAAGAAAAAATAACCCTGCGCGCCGCCTTCTACATAGCCCGGCGTTACCTGATCGCTAAAAAATCACACAACGCTATTAACCTGATCAGTTGGATCAGCATTGTGGCTATTTCGGTTACCACCGCAGCGTTGGTAATTATTCTCAGCGCCATGAACGGCATCACCGGTATAGTGGCCGGTATGTACAATGCGCTCGAACCAGATATCCGCATCACACCCGCCAATAGTAAGTACTTCGAATTATCACCCACACAATTAACGGCTGTTCGTCAAACAAATGGCGTTACCCTTGTTACACCAGCCATTACAGACAAAGCCCTGCTCAAAAGCGATAACCGCCAATCAGTGGTCCTCGTGCGCGGGGTAACCACCGCGTTTCGCAAAATATGCCGACTTGATTCCGCCGTTAACGAAGGGAGTGCTGAATTAAGCTCCGGTAAAACGAATTTTATTGTTGCGGGACAAGGGGTGGCAAGTAAAGTGGGATTCGCACTTAATACCATGGGCGCACAAGTGAGTTTGCTGAGTCCGGGACGCGGGAGAAAAGAAGTAGGACTCACCAACGATGTGCTTAATCAAGTGTACTTCTTGCCGGGTGGTATTTTTTCTTTGAACCAAGATTTGGATAACCAACAGGTGTTTATTGATTTAAAGGCAGCAGCTGAACTGTTCGATGCAGAAAGCCTCTATACTTCTCTAGAAATTGGCTGCACTCCACAGGCAGCAAATCGGGTGGCTGAGGAATTAAAGGCGTTGTTGGGCACAGACTATGTTGTGAAAACCCGCTATCAATTAAACGACACCTTGTTCCGCTCCCTGGAAACAGAAAAGGTGGCGACATTTTTTATTCTATCGTTTGTTCTCATCATCGCCACGTTTAGCATCATTGGTGCATTAACGATGCTAATTATTGAAAAACGAAGAGACATTAAAACACTCTATGCCCTCGGCGCGGACCATCAGATGGTACGTGGAATTTTTATGCGTGAGGGATTAATCATTGCAGGTACTGGAGCCATCAGCGGACTTTTGATCGGCCTCGCCGTGTGTTGGTTGCAAATCACCTTCCACTTTGTTGGTTTTGGCGATGATGGAGTGCTAAATTATTTCCCAATCGAATTGCAATTCCGCGATTTTGTATGGATCCTCGGCGTCATCATGGTCATCGCGTTTTTATCGGCGCTGTACCCTGTGAGAGCCTTCACAAAGGCCAATCATCGCGTTGGTATAGGTGGTTAGAGGGTAGAGGGTGTGTCAACGCTTCAATTCTCAATTCTCAACTTTCAATTCTCAATTTTCAATTCTCAATTTTCAATTCTCAATTTTCAATTTGAAACTTGGCGCATGCAATGTTCACGTCATTAACAATTAACCATTACTCATTAACAATTAATTTCAGCATTAACGCCATTCACCATTTACAATTTACCATTAACAATTCATTTGTAAATGAACGTCAACGCTTCAACTCTCAATTCTCAACTTTCAATTGCTCTCAATTTTCAATTTGAAGTTTAGCGCATGCGGCGTTCCTGCCATTAACCACTTACAATTAACCATTTACAATTCACGCATAAATGAACGTCAACGCTTCAATTCTCAACTCTCAATTCTCAACTTTCAACTCTCCCACCATTTCGCCTTAATGCCCACAAACACACCATCACGACGAATCTCAATGGGATACGTTGTGAGGGCATAGGCGCCGCCAGAGGTGGACTTTCCAGAATCAAGGGCAAAGGAGTAACGGTGGAGGGGACAAACGATTTCATTGGCAGGTGTGCAATGGCCTTTGCTTAAGGCGGCACCGTTATGGGGACATTTGTCTTGCACCGCAAACACGCCTTTTTCAGTACGCGTTAAACACATGCGTTCGTTGCGCACAGTCATGGGGAGCAAGATGCCTGGTTTCAGGTACTCTAGCATCACCAATTCATCGTCAAATATTCTAATCCAATGATAACTCACCAATCAAATCATCCATGGTGTATACACCTGTTTTGCCCTTCATAAATTCTGCTGCCATTACCGCACCAAGAGCAAATCCACTGCGGTTATGAGCTTTGTGCATTATCTCAATGTCGTCAACCGAACTACTGTAATGTAAAATATGGGTGCCAGGCACCTCGCCTTCACGAATGTCGTGAATAAACAAGGTGTCGTTGCTTTTTTCTGTAATGCTCCACTTGGTCTTGCGGTCTATTTGCTCAATGACTTGATTGGCCAATGTTATCGCGGTACCGCTGGGTTTATCGAGTTTGTGAACGTGGTGAATCTCAGTCATCGATACCTCGTATTGGGGATAGTTGTTCATCAATTTGGCTAGGAATTTATTGACTTTGAAAAATAAATTTACGCCCACACTAAAATTAGAGGCATAGAACAAACCTCCGCCGGCTTTATTCCAATTAGCAGTAACCCTTTCAAGTTCGTTGTGCCAACCCGTTGTGCCAACGACTGTCGGTGTGCCTGATGCCATGCACTTTTGCATATTGTTCAATACCGCCTGCGGTGTACTGAACTCGATAATCACTTCACCGCGTTGTAAATCCTTCTCAGTAATGGTCGAAGCATTTTCACGGTTAACTTTTAGCACAACTTCATGTCCACGTTCTAATGCAATACGCTCGATTTCACGGCCCATTTTGCCGTAACCCATTAATACCAGTTTCATCGTTTAAAGTGTAAAGTAAGTGTCATGCCGGCCAGCAACTGTCCGCTCGGAAAGGCAGGCACCACGCGTAGGGATAAATTGTCACTGACGTCAAAGGTGGAAAGATGGGCATCCACATTGGCATCAATCAAATTGAGTAAATAAACGCCAACAAACGCAACAGCACTAATGTCGCGCCGATTGCGACTATCGCGTTTTAAATTTTGTAAATCAGTCGACGAATAAGGGGTCGTATTCACTGTGCTGGCATCCTCATCGTTGAGTGCAATCAAGTTTTTTCGGTAATAGGTGTAGTTATTGTAATTTTGTGTGAAAAAGTAAGCACTCGCACCAAGCCCGGCATAAATAATGGGCACCTTCCACGCTTTTTTATTGTACACTTGTCCCGCTCCTGGCAACACCGCACTCAAGATAGTGGCTTTACGCGCCCTGCTGTAGATGGCCTTCTTTTTGTCCTCCGATATGGTTGAATCTTGCTGCGCCAATAGTGGGACCAGTTGTATTAAAAAGAGAAGTAGGAAGAGGAGACGCTTCTTCATGCAACGATATCCTTGACTAACATTTGACCAAATTTGCCTTTTAGCAATTCATCCATGTCCACCATCAAATGATTGATGGCTGTCAACTCCTGGCTATCGCTAATTGGTAAGGTGTTGATGCCAGATGTTTCAAGTGCATCCATGATGAATTTTACGGTGAAGCGAGCCTCGGGTACACCCGGTTGGTAAACACGATCTTCGCTGCTCTTACCCGTGGTGACTTGCACAAATACACCGCTGAGTAGGAATTCATGTATAACGTTTTTTGTAAGCCGGGCGGGCAAGTCCAGCGCCTTCGAAATTTCCAAGGAGGTCATTGGCTTCTCCCCGTTGTGAAACCGTCGCGCTACAAGACTGGCAATCATTAAGGCAATGACTTTGTGGTAACGGGGACTTAAATTCTGAATGTCGTCTTCTAATTCATAATGGTCCACAAACTGACTAGCATAAGCAAATTGAGCACCAAACAAAACGACATACCAATTGTATTGTACCCAAATAAAGAATAAAGGCACCGCCGCAAAACCACCGTAAATGGCGTTCATAGAGTTAGCACCAATCTGAAAACGGATGTAAGCCCAACCCAGCAAGTGAACCAGAATGGATGCCAATACACCAGCCCCTGCAGCCGATTTAAAAGTTACCTTTGTATTGGGCAACACACCATACAAAAAGGCAAACAAGCCTGCTACCAGTGCCCCAGCAAATAATTCAATTAACAAGGCACTAAACGAACCCAAAAAGGCCATTCCGCCAATCTTTGATTCTATTGCTACGGTGATGCCTCCAGAGAGAATAAGAAAAACAGGGCCAATGATCATGATGGTCAAGTAATCAGTTATTTTCCGCACCCAACTTCTGCCAAAAGGCACCTTCCAAATTTCATTGAAACTATTCTCAATGCTCATGAGCAAACGCATAACACTCCATAATAACAAAAGAATACCAAAACCAGCAATGACACCGCCCTTTGCCGATGCTAGCATTTTACTGGCATAATCAAACACTTGGTTCAATAAATCGGAATAGGTGGTGTTGTTCTTGATGGTTTCGTGCGCCATCAACTGCTCTTGAATGCTTTTTTCAAAACCAAATCCCTTCGCAATCGCAAATACCAAGGCCACTACTGGTACGATGGAGAAAATTGAATAAAAAGTCAGCGCAGTCGCAGAGGTAATACTGTTGTCTTTTTTAAACCCCTTTATCGCCAAGGCAATAATGCGAATGGTTCTAATCACAGCCCGCTGCCCAGTCGGTAACTTCTCCAAACGCACCTTCCAGAGGTTATTTGCAATAAAGCTAATCTGTTGTTTAAGGAAAGGAATAAAACCTGCCATTATGCAAAGTTATAAAAAGCCCTATCACTGCCAATTCCCAACTTTACATTCTCAATTAATTCGGGTCGCAAAGAAACTTAAGATTTGTACCGAAGACTTTATTTAACCATCTCCGTCGTGAGTGAGACCAAGGCGCAATCCAGGAAGCAGAAACAAATTGGTTTTTGCACATGCTCGTGGCTTTCGCTTCTGGGTAAGGGCGCGAAGTGAAGTTCAACGCCATTAACCATTTACAATCCACCATTTACAATTCACGCATATAGGAAGGTCAACGCTTCAACTCTCAACTCTCAATTTTCAATTCTCAACTCTCAATTTTTAATTCTCAACTCTCAATTTTTAATTTGAAGTTTGGCGCATGCGGCGTTCCCGTCATTCACCATTCACCATTTACAATTAACCATTCACGCGCATATGAAGGTCAACGCCTCAACTCTCAAAAAGGGGTGGAGGTTAGGGGGTAGAGGGTGATGTAAACGCCTCAAGTCTCAACTCTCAATTTT
>CANGWA010000123.1 GCA_947457335.1 Sphingobacteriaceae bacterium | reverse complement strand
GGTATGTAAACGTTTAACATCGATGAGAAATTTTCCTTTCAGCAACCTTCGTCCAATCAACATAGGATACCGCATGTTGTCGCGGTTACTCAGCGAGATGATGGTGCGCACATTTTTTCCGCCCATGTTAATGACGGTTTTAATAACGTACCGTTCTTCCATTTCTCCAAAGGAGTTCTTGATTTTTTTCCGATCAAAATCTTTGTAGCGGAAGTTCAACAATTCACCTTTTTGAAGAATAGAGAAACAGAGTACGCTGTCGTTTTCATCGAGGGAAATTGTTTCAACGTGGAGGGAGGAAGTAAACGCGCCGGTATCTACCTTGGCCTCAATTCCCGTTAAACCGAGAGCAGGCAAGGCCACAAATTCACGTCGACCAATGAGTCTGATCCTGTGTTTGTGTGAAGCGGTCATAATAGCGATTGAGTTGGACTTCTGGATGCAGTGGGATGCTTTGTTTGTAGAAATGTACGAAGTTTTTTGCGAAGTAGGGAGCCATTAAAACACCTTTGGCCCCTAACCCATTAAATACCCAAAAATTGGTAAGCGATGGGTGGCGACCGATGAGCGGACGGCGGTCGAGGCTAGACGGGCGAACCCCAGCCAAATGCGCTTTTAGTGAATAAGGAGCGTGGGTCATTTGGCGGACTTTTTCTTCCAATTCAGTCAACTGCGGGTCCGTTGGGGTATCAGTCAAATCGTCCCACACATAGGTGGCGCCTACTTTTAAGGTCCCGTCTGTCGTCCTCAAAATAAAACCATCCTTGTTAAACACTTGATTCGTCAAATCAATGTCCTCACAGGCGATGTGAATGATTTCGCCCTTAGCAGGTTTAAGCGGCAACCAATTGAACCAAGGGTTATGGCGAATAAGATGTCCCTCACAAAACAGGATATTTTTTGCGGTGAGGTGTTTCCAGGAAACGGATTGGTGGTGTTGCTGAATATCGGCATACACTACCTGTGCCTCGGTGATCTGGTCGTTGAACAAGGCTTCTGTTGCGTCGATAAAACTGGCCACATCGAGGTTGCCTGAGCGCTTGACCAAGCCATATCCCCTGTTGATGATTAATCCTTTTGGGAAGTGGTCGCGGTAAATCACAGGATCCAGAAAATCCTTGAGTGAATCGTCGGCCCGTTTGGTCCAAAGTCTTTCTTCTTGTTCCTCGTTAAACGGGCGAATGATGGTGCGTTCGGTCGCAAACTTTTTACCAGTGCGTATTTCGCAGGCTTCATAAAAGGGCATGACGCCATCGGTCAATTCTTTTGCCAACCAACCGGCGGTCATGCGTTTAAAAACTATGGGGTTCCATAATCCCGCTGCTACCCTTGAGCTGGTACTGAGGGATGGTGTTCCAATGGTATGAAAGGAAATCTCGGCCTCGTGCAGTTGGTGCATAAGCACCGAAGCTGCTAATCCCCGCCCAATAATTAAAAACTCGGTCATCTTGGGTTTTCTGAGCGCACGTGTGGATTGAAATTTTGTTTTGGTCCACGGTAGGCCCCTGAAAAGAAGGCCACCAGTCGAAAGCCAAACATGCGGGTGCCGATGGAAACGTCTCCAAACAATTCCATTCCAATACCAATATCATACGCCAATTTAGTAACAGCGGATGCACCAAAATAAAGTCCAACCCCATTATAATACAACGGTTTGATACCAGTTGAATCGGTGAAGGTTTGAACCCCTGAGTGGTAGGAAGGTCCCCCAAAAAAAGCAAGGTTGTACACCGTAGTTTCGAAACGCTTCACATAACAGCCATGCATTTGCACTTGATTATTGCTAAAGTAATCGTAGCCGCTCATCATTACGCCGACGCTGTAATGGTGTTGGCGTATGTGAAAAATAAAATCTGCCGCTACGTGTTTTTGGGATTGGGTGAAGCGGGAGTTGGACATAAAACCGCCCCCAAAGGTGAGGTAGTTGTTATGAATACGGTACCGTTTAAGGCGGTGAAGAATTTCCTCTTTTTTGTCATAAACTTCTCTTTTCGGCTCAGGTGTTGGCGTTTGGGCCAACAAGAGACACGGCAGGAAGAGGACAAATATGGCAATGGTTGTTTTCAGGAGAGGAAGGGGTTAGAGAGACGTTCGTGGCCGATGGTGGTAGCGGGACCATGTCCACTGTATACTTTTACGTCATCGCCTAAAGGTAAAAGTTTAGTCACGATACTATTGATCAAAGTGGTGTGATCGCCCATGGGCAAATCGGAGCGACCGATGCTGCCTTGAAACAAAACATCGCCAGAAATAAGCAGTTGTTCTTCCTTGCAGTAAAAGGAAATGCTACCGGGAGAATGCCCGGGTGTGTGTATACAAACAAAAGCATGAGGACCTAATTGGTAGACATCCTTTTCTTGAATGAAGGCTTTGGGTTGAGGGCATGCTTCAGCGGGAACACCGTACATGCGGGCGCTTTCGGGCATACGGTTTACAAAAAAAAGATCTGCTTCGTGCACCTCAGGTAACAAGTTGTATTTTTCAGAGACGTAAGCTGCACCGAGAATATGGTCGATGTGTGCGTGCGTTAGCAGGAGGCGAATGGGTGTAAGGCCATTCGCAGTAATAAACCCATCCAGCTCCATTTGTTCGTGGGTGTTGAACATCCCAGGATCGATGATCCACGCCTCTTTTGCCTCGTTATAAAGCACGTAGGTGTTTTCTTGAAACGGGTTGAAGGTAAACGCTTGAAGGTGCAACATCAGATGACTTTTTGTACAAAGGTAAGATTACGGTTGTGTTCAGCAATGAGGTTAAGTCCTGGTGCCATTCCTGCTTGCAGACGTCCAAAACGGTGTCCCAGCCCAAAAGCCTCTGCGCCATTACTGGTGAGCATTTGAAGCGCGTGTTCGATGGAGAGTTCACCAAAGCACTGCAAGAGCGTGTTGGCTTCGTTAAGTACATTTAAATCGTTGTTGCTCGCGAGTGAATCTGTTCCCAAGCAGGTACGGTGCAAGTATTTCGTGAAATGCTTGAGGTAGGGCATTGCGTTTTCTATGTAGAGATTAGCACGCGGACAAAAACACCACCACACCTCTGAATGCCGTGCTGCCTGAATTTCAGCTTCACCTGTAAAGGTATTGTGAACCAATAGTGAGCGGGCCTCTTTAATTGTGTCAAAATAATACGAAAAACTGTTGGCAAAAGCAGGTTCAAACCAAGAAATGTCAATACCTATGCTTGCATACAAAGCCCGAATATTTTTTCCAGATCCTCTAAAAAAGTCGGTTTCTTCGGGTGACTCTTGGTTGTGAACCGAGAGGGTCGTATTGTTTTTGACATTCTCTGTTGCAATGGCCGTAAACAGTTCGCGCGACACGGTATAAGGAGCGTGTGGTGCGAAGCTACCTGCAAGTCCCTTTTCATTTAATACCCTCAGCAATTCCTTTCCGCGTTCAAACACGGGGGAGGCTGCTTCAGGACGCAGGCCAATCAGTTCAATAAACGTATGGTAGTAAAGCGTGCTGTTTGCTTTAATAGCGAAGGAATCAGGTCCATTACTTATATCCCCACACAGGACGACCCCATGCGACCACATGAAATCGTTGGCCGCTTGCATCGCTTGTTGAACGTCATCGGGTTTTGAGCCATTGCGTACACGCATGAGTTCCATCGCAAAACCAGAAAGTCCGGTGTGGCGGGGCACTTGTCCGATCAAATGACTTAACTCCAGATGACAATGTGCATTTACAAATCCTGGAGTTAGAATCCCCTTAAATCGTTCGATTGCCAGTGGATTGATTTCTGATTCCGGCTGAACATCTACAATTTTTTCGCCTACTAATATCAAGACAGGATTCCCTTTCAGAAAATCCTCTCCGTTAAAAATACTGTCGGCAGTAATAAACCGCATAGGACATAAAGTTAAGGGAAAGCCAGTGAAATTCCACGGCGGAATGCACCCGATTTGTAACTGCACCCAATTGTTGGTGCTAAAAAACCTTATCGTTATACAAGTGGGTGAATTCAGGCACTAATTCCACCGTTAAAACCGTACCTTTGCTGTTATCGCACCAAAAAAAGACATACGTGCCCTTGACAAGGAAGCTTTGACGGAAGCTGTTCGGCAAGCAGGTGAACCTGCATTTCGTGCCAACCAGATACACGAATGGTTGTGGCAAAAAGGAGCGACTTCCTTCAGCAGCATGAGTAATTTGAGTTTAAAGCTCAGGGAGTACCTTAACACCCATTTTGTTATCAATGCGGTAGAGATCCACGAATTACAAGTGAGCAGTGACCGCACCATTAAATGTGCGATGCGTTTGCACGATGGGTATGTTGTAGAAAGCGTTTTGATTCCACAGGGAGAGCGCATGACAGCCTGTATTTCATCGCAGGTGGGTTGTAGCCTCACCTGTAAATTTTGTGCTACGGGCAAACTCAAGCGCATGCGCAATTTAAATGCCGATGAAATAGTGGATCAGGTAAAACTAGTCCGCGACACGGCAATGGAGCGGTATGGCCAACCTTTGTCCAACATTGTATACATGGGCATGGGAGAACCCCTTCTCAACTATGCAGAAGTAGTGCGGTCGATTGAAATGATTTCCAGTCCAGATGGTCTTGGCATGTCGCCACGCCGTATTACCGTTTCTACAGCTGGTGTAGCAAAAATGATCAAGAAGCTTGCAGATGATAATTTACGGGTCAACTTGGCCTTATCGCTGCATGCTGCAAATGATGAAAAACGCAATTCCATCATGCCAATTAATGAAACCAACACGTTGGAAAATTTGGCAGACGCTTTAAATTACTTTGTTGATAAAACGGGTGTCCGTCCGACCTTTGAATACATTGCTTTTAAAGAATTCAACGATTCGATAAAGGATGCGATGGAATTGGTTGCTTTTTGTAAGCAAGTAAAAAGCAAGGTGAACATCATTGAATACAATGCCATAGATGACGGCGAGTTTCAACAAACCACCAAGGAGCGACTAAAAGCCTTTACAGATACCCTCGAAAAAAACGGGGTGATTTGCAATGTGCGGAGGAGCCGAGGAAAGGATATTGATGCGGCCTGTGGCCAATTGGCGAACAAAAACAAACTTGCCAGCCAACAATTAAAATAATAGGTAAATTCGTCCCGATGTCCCGCACTGTTGACGACATAAAACGCCCAGTAAACAAACACATGGAGATCTTTGAAGACAAGTTCAGAGATGCCATGAAAAGTTCTGTGCCGTTACTGGACAAAATCACTTCCTACATTTACAAACGGAAGGGGAAACAAATCCGTCCCCTTTTCACGTTCCTTTCTGCTCAAACAACAGGCGAATTAAACGAGAGCACTTACCGTGCCGCTGCATTAATTGAGTTACTGCATACTGCCACACTTGTTCACGACGACGTGGTTGACGACAGCAACGAACGGCGCGGTTTTTTTAGTGTGAATGCACTTTGGAAAAATAAAATTACAGTGCTGGTGGGGGACTTCCTATTATCAAAGGGGTTGCTGTTGTCGTTGGAGAACAATGATTTTCATTTATTGAAGATTGTAAGCGATGCCGTTCGAGAAATAAGTGAAGGAGAATTGCTTCAAATTGAGAAAGCCCGTCGGCTTGACATCACGGAGGACGTTTATTACGAGATCATCACCAAAAAAACGGCTACATTAATTGCTGCCTGTTGCGCTGCAGGAGTGGCGTCTGTGACAACAGATGAAAAAATGGTTGCAGCAGCCCATCGGTTTGGAACACTGACGGGGATTGCTTTTCAAATAAAAGACGATTTATTTGATTATGGGAATGATGAAGAGATTGGCAAACCGACTGGTATTGATATCAAGGAGAAAAAAATGACCTTACCGCTGATTTATGCTTTGTCAAAAGCCAGTTCATCGGAGCGAAGGAAAATCACGAACATTATTCGCAACCACAGCGAGGAGAGTAATGAAGTGCGAAAAGTGATTGATTTTGTGATCAATAGTGGGGGGTTGACGTATGCGCATGCGGCGATGTTATCTTACCGCGACAAAGCACTGGAGGCCTTGCATGAATTACCAGACAATCCTTCGCGCCATAGCCTTGAGTTATTGTTAAACTATACGATTGAGAGAAAAAAATAATGAGGACGTTACTTGTTGTTTTGTGTGCAGTATTTATTACCGCTTGTTCAACTGAATCAAAATCACCAGAAGAACAAAAAGCCTTTGAAGACTCTATAGCAAAAGTGAGACAAAAACATTTGTCAGATTCCCTCAAAAAAGCGAATCCACTTTTAATCATGCCACCCGACTCTGACTATACAGGCGAATACGTAGACAAATACCCTTCGGGGGTAGTAAAATTTAGAGGTCAATTTCGTTTCGGCGAGCGCCATGGTCACTGGATGTCCTTTTTCCCTAATGGCAAATTATGGAGTGAAATGGAGTACGACAAAGGCGTTCGTCACGGACAAAACATCACTTACTATATCACCGGACAAACCCGCTATTCTGGCTTTTACAAAAATGATATGCAGGATAGCCTTTGGTGCTATTATGATTCAACCGGTCAATTATCTCAAAAAGTGCTTTACAAGAACGACCGTATTGCACAGAAGTTGCCTTTAAAATAATTCACTTCCATTGCAATAAAAAATCGGGCCGAAAGATAGCCGGCTCGCTTGAATAGGCGTATGTGAACTTTTCGTAAGTGACCTTTCCTCCGAAATGAAGTGTAATAAAAAAGTACAACGCTTTATTATCAAACACATACGTCCAGTTTGATGCAAGATTTTCTCTTGCATTCTTAAATGTTTGCGCTTGGTCATCACCTAAAAACATATCTGGATAATTCTTTATCAATTCTTCTGTCATACGGTCTATCAATTTATCCCATGCCTGAGGCAGAAGCAAGTCGCTTAAAGAGGCGGGTTGTTTCTTTATCAAGTCAAAACAGATTGGAAAGGCATAATGGGCAAAGCCATTGCCTAATCCATAGGGCTCTATATCTTGAAACAAACACAGATTCAGGTAGTGGTTGTTAAGGCAAAACACCGAATAAGTAGTGGTAACACTACTTGGTCGGTCTTCCGAACAATTCGAAAACTTCATTTTCTTTCTGTTCATTCTCTCTCCATCACGAATGAGGTAACCAAGCACTTGTCGGTTGATCCTGTTGACAAGTGCGGTATCCCTGCCTTTAATAAATGGATAATGGTTATAAATAATTTCAATAACTCTCAGTGTGTCTAACTCAGACAAACCGCTGGCCTCGCATTCAACCGGCGGGTTGCCCAATGTGAAAAGTTCTTCATCAACCGACGTTATTTGAAGCGGTGCCATTTTCACTTGTGCCCTTCCTGCACAGTAGAAAGCCAAGGCAATCAACAGAAATATATTCCGCACCAAAAGCATTCTATCCTTCCCTACCCGAAGTTAGAACATTGTCGATAGAATTCAAACCGACCGTTAAAGGAATGCAAAAATTAGAATGGAGAGGTCTACCCGTTGAATTGACTGCCCACAATTACTTTAAGTGCTTTGGGTTTTATTTCAAATTGAATGGTACGTCCCGCATTACCCGGTTCTCCGTCGTAATGCATGGCTCCGGAGTGATCGCGTATGATAAGCAGTTTATCCGTTGTATAGGTGTCGATGTATTTGGACTGATCGGCCTTGCGTCTGAGGATTTTAATTAAAAGTCCGATGATGGCCAGCGGAGGGAATTTCTTAAGTACTACTACGTGCATTAATCCATCTTGCATAGAGGCCTTGGG
>CANGWA010000122.1 GCA_947457335.1 Sphingobacteriaceae bacterium | reverse complement strand
CAGTGTAGCAACACTTGAGCAGCCCTTTGCATCGGTAACCACAACTGAGTAAGTGCCTCCCTGCAAGCCACTGTAGGTCGATAAATATGCCTCTTGGTATGGATGATTGAAATTCAAAGGCCCCTTCCATAAAAACTGGACACCACCTCCTGCTGTCAAATGCACAGTTTGCCCAACACACACCGAAGGTGTTTCGGTAATGGCAAATGGGGTTGGTAAGGGCAGCACAACCACGGTTGCTGTTGCTGCTGCTGTGCAACTTGCAACTGCTCCTACAACAGTGTAGGTCTGCGTTTTAATTGGGTTAAGTACGTTGTAATTTCCGAGAGTAGTTTGAAGGCCAATAGGTGGTGACCAATAATAACCGGATGCATTGCCGCTAATGGTCATCACAGCCGAACTGTACAAACATATTTCGGTTTGCGACGGCACCACTGCCAAGGTTGGGAGCGGTATTACGTTCAATGTTTCAGTAATACTGGCAGAGGCACAACCATTTTGATTTCCTGTAATGGTATATACTGTTGTTGTGTTTGGTTTAACAACCACTTGAGATGCGTTGCCATTAGTGGAAACGACACTAGCTTGGGACCATAGATAAATTCCCGCACCACTCACTTGATACGTATACGTTTCGCCCGCACAGATGTATGGTGTGTGATTAAGGATGCTAATAACTGGATTTGGTTTTATGTTCACGAAAGTAGTCGCGGTTGAAGCACATACCCCATTGTGGCCGGTAACAGTTACCTGTTGTGCTGAAACCGCTGTTGTATTTGGCGCCGTTGCCGAAATAACAAAACTTGGTTGGTTATTAATAAAAGTCAATGCTGATCCTGTGGCAAGGGTATAGGTATTCGCGCCAAAAGCAGTAAGATTGGTTGTAGCCGGTGATCCGTTAAAGGACTGTGCGCAAAAATCGGGGCTGGATAATGTCAAGGTTAAGGATGGTGGAGGAATTACCTGTGCCATTGTTGTGGCACTGCCAGTACATCCTGCACTGCTAGTACCGATAACGAAATACTGACCGCTTGCTGTTGTTGACGGATTCGCCCGTACATCGTTTTGTTGCGAAGAGGTCCAACCCGGACCATTCCATGAAAAACTAACCGCCGCACTTCCAAGAGCATTGAGTTGTAAGGTTTGTGAGGTACATACTGTGCCAGAAGTCGCTGTGACGGTTGGATTGGGATTGACAACCACTGTGGTACTAGCTGCCGCAGTGCAACCGTTGACAGCTGTCACCGTTACATTGTATACCCCGCTGTTTACAAGTGAAGCAGTACTAATCACTGGAGAAGCGTTGACACTGGTATAAGTAGATGGTCCTGACCACAGATAGCTATTACCTCCCCCTCCTGTCAGGGTGAGTGATTGATTGACGCAACGGGGACTATCGTTGGTAGCTGTGGGAACAGGAAGCGGCTTTAGATAAACCGCTGCTGTAGCAGAACCTGAACACATCAATGCCGTGGCATTGACGGTGTAAATGGTGGTGACATTGGGACTAGCGGTGAAGCTTGGTGTATTTAGATTATTGCTCCACGTGTAAGTAGATGCACCACTGACAGAAAGGGTAGCAATTTCGAGGGGACAAATGGAAGGACTAACAATAGTTAAACTAGGATGGGGTATAAAATTGACAGTGGTACTGGTTATGCTTTGGCATTGGTACATGTCTTTTACTGTTAAACTATACGTCTTAACTCCTGAAGAAGTGCTAGTGATAGCAGCTGTTGGTCCAGTTACCCCACTGCTCCATGTGTACGTATAAGGTGGCGAAGCACCCCACGCATTGCTTGTGAAGTTAATACTATCGGACACACATGCCGTTGGTGAAGATACCATGATTAAACTATTCAACTGTGTGGGTTGGTAAATCACAAAGGTCTCAGTGTAAATACAACCCGTCAAGGCATCGGTTACCTTCACTGTCCACGTGCCAGCCCCCATGCCAGTTGGCGTGGCCGATGTCAAAGTGTTTGTACCATTGGACCACCAATAGTTCTGACTACCCGAACCGCCGGCCAAATTTGTAACGGCTCCTGTTCCAGTCGTTGCGCCAAAACAGTTGACCCCGCCTGACGCACTGATAGTGCCGGTCAAGGGCACTAGAGAGGTAAACGTGATTTGATTGGTTACCGACAAATTTGTCCCTTGATCAAACCCAGTGACAGTATAAGTACCAGGCGATAATCCAGTAACAACAGAGCCCGTCATGCCTCCTGGTTGCCAGGTGAAGGAGAATGGACCAGTGCCGCCTATGATACTTGCAGTGGCCGACCCAAGACTAGCACAAGTAATGGAACTACTAGTTGCTGTTATAACGGCCATACCAAAATTACAAACTGTACCAGACGGAGCAGATGCATTGCAGGTCTGGGAATAAATAGCTGGGTAAACCCCAACAAAGCCTGCACCCGAGACGTACAGTAATTTATTATTGCGATCCATGTGAAGATCAAACACATTGGTAGAGGTGGCAGAAGCACTCAGGGTAATTGGGGTTAAAGTAGAAAAACTGGTTCCATTAAAACTATACGCCTTTATCGTACCCACTCCACCGACATATACATTGTTACAATCATCAACAGTAATTCCACCTTGTTGACGCGCTGAAAGTCCCGAGTTGCTCGTGGCCACCGTTGCGCCATTTGATTTCGCATGTGCCGCTATTGTTGCGCCATCATAATAAAACACGTAGTTATTATTAACCGCTAAGCCATTAAAGCAATTTGTGGAATTGCCTGAATTATTAGGGTATTGACCATGATTACTGACATAACTAAATGTTGGATTATTCAGCGAGGCACTCCATATCATGGTGTGAGTAGGAGTTACCTTAATCAAATTGTTTGTATAGGAGTTGTTACCAGAAATAATGACATACGACTCGCCAGTAATATCTACCACCTTTGTAACAACGTCTTGGCAACAAGAGGTCACTGACGGAACAACAGCAGTGGTATATACAATTGAGCCGGTTGAAGGATTAATATTCATAAAGGAACCATAGGCTCCCCCATACACTACCACATCCCCCTGACAGTCAAATTCAATGTGCCAAGCTTCATACAAGGGCCCATTACTGCCACTTTGCCAGTTGTCGTAATTCCCATTCGCATCGAGCCTTACTGCGTGTTGGGTGTTGAATAATTTAGTTAGATATGATTTTCCGAGTGCCTTTTGAATTTTGAAATCCGTTCCATACGATAAAACCGAAAAGTTCTGAGCACTTAGAAACCCGCCAAAAGTCCACACCAACGACCCCGACGCATTGTACTTAGCCTCCTTGTAATAATTAGTACTATTACCACCTCCCCAGATGTAGGCATTACCTGAAAAATCCCAATCCACTTCGTAAGCATTATTGCTGTTTGTTAAAGTTGTTACAGCGCTCACATAAGGATCAATTATCAACGGTTGATCTATTTTTAATGTATTCAAAAAACCAAACTGGATTTGATTGTTACGCAATTGCATTCGACTAAAAACAGGTGTTTGGTCTTCAAAATAGCTTACCGGTGCATGTTCGATGATGCTGTTATAAGGTGTTACCACTTCAACATTTCCATTCTCGAGGAGGTGCATTCGTTTAACCGCGCCAGCGTATAAGATTCGCACAACTGCAGGATCTGCGCCTGGTCTAACCGTAATAGTGTATTTTACACCTGTTGATTTATCCTCGGGTAAGGTGTATTCAATATCAATACCTGGATAAACAGAATGGTAGACTAGTTTCTTAAATGCTGCTGAATTTTTTTCAGGACCTCCATAAGTAACGTAATGTGCCTGTTTTAATTCTCCCTGAGGCACTGATGGCCCCATGGTGCCTTGCCAGCGCATTTCCACATAGCGAACCTTCTTTTTCCATTTTCTGTATTCGCGTGCTTCTTCATCAGGATCTTCTTCCTCACCTGTCTCTACTTTTACCTCTCCTTCTGGCCAAAGTTCATAAATCAATCCGTATGCCGTAAAATAGATTCGTTCCCCGTTGTGATCGTAATGGTAATAAATGGTCTCAGAGGGGTTCAGCGGATTCGTAAACACCTCTTTGTTTTCTATGAAATTGCGCGTGCCAAAAACATCCCCACTGGCTACAAAATGACCGTTTCGTTCTTGTTTTATATTAGGCTGTGCCCATACCAAGGACTGGAAGAAAGCAAAACAAAATAAGAGTTGGTATTTATAGGCAACCTTCACTGTATCAGAAACCTATAAATCTAGACAATATTCTCACAGTATCAAATCCACTTACCTCATAAATTGGTAGGTTTCGGGTATTATTCACTTCATTTCACCGAATTGGGGGTTAATAGAAGTCGTTTAAACAATAATTGTAAGCAAGGGAGGTGCCATATATCGACAGTTCGCAAAACTGCATTAACCCTTTGTCAAACACCCCCAAACGCCTAATGGCAACTGTTTATCAAAGGTATCGTTTAAATAAAGTTCTCCAGTGCTAAGCACACTGTTGTTCTTCATAGCATAAGGGCGCATGAGATTGGCTGGAACCAATGCTGAAAACCCGAGGGAATAGGCATTTAAGACCAATTGATGCGTTTCTGGATCTAGCAATGCCAACACACTATCCATCATTTCAGCAATATTCTCCTCTAATTTCCATTTCTCACCATTGGGTCCATGACCAAATGCCGGTGGGTCAAGGATGATTCCCTGATAATGGTTGCCTCTTCGGATTTCCTTTTTCACAAATTTCATGGCATCGTCGACCATCCATCGAATATTATCGAGCTTCGAAAGTTGCATGTTTTCATTTGCCCAGGTCACCACTTGTTTAATGCTATCAACGTGTGTCACTTCAGCACCTGCTGCTCTTGCGGCGAGGGAAGCAGCGCCAGTATAGGCGAATAAATTTAGAAATTTAGCAGAACGTCTGCCTTTCATGAACTGGTAAATCCTTTTCCAATTAACAGCCTGCTCAGGAAATACCCCCACGTGTTTAAAGGCAGTGAGTCCCAACCGTAATTGGATGCTAGCCTCCTTGGATAAGTTATAGCGAATTTCCCACTGATCGGGCATTTGTTTCAATTTTTTCCAATCCCCGCTGCTCGATGACTTAGGAACAAATTTCACATGCGCTTGCTTCTCCCATGCCGTCAGGTTTTCTGAAGGTTGCCACAAGGCTTGGGGCTCAGGCCTGATGGTGATGTACTTTCCGAACCGTTCCAACTTTTGAAAGTCACCAGAATCGATTAAGGCATAATCCCCAAAATTTTCCGGGGTCAAAAGTTCAAGATTCAGCGCATTATTCATAGCACAAAGAAACGAAACCCACCTGTTCTAGCATCATCCATTTGGGATATAATTGAGATGCAAAGTGTTAATAACCATTCACCTTCTGCATTTGGCTATTCTGACACAATTTCTACCTTAGAATCTTTACCACTATGCAAACGAACCGAAGTGCCTTCATTACACTAATTTCAGTGTTTTTTTTCTGGGGATTTGTCGCCGCCAGCAACGATATTCTCATTCCCGTATTCAAAGAAAAACTTAACCTCTCACAAGGCCAAAGTCAGATGATTGCTGTTGCCTTTTATGTGGCTTACACTGTTGGCTCTATTATCTACCTCTTGTTATCCAAACTCAATGGTGGGGACATTCTGAATAAATTGGGTTATAAAAATGGGATTGCGCTAGGTCTTTGTATTTCTGCTGCAGGCACTTTATTGTTTTATCCTGCTGCAGAATTGGTATCTTTTCCCTTGATGATTTCTGGTTTGTTTATTGTGGCACTTGGATTCTCCTTACAGCAAACAGCCGCTAATCCACTCGCCATCGTATTGGGCGACCCTGCCAAGGGTTCTCAGCGACTGAGTTTAGCGGGTGGTATCAACAATATAGGCACAACGATTGGACCGCTGGTAGTGAGCTTTGCCATCTTTGGTTCACCTGGTTCGCACCATATCGATGACATTGGGGATGTGAAAATTCCTTATCTCTTTCTCGGACTGGCCTTCCTATTAGTCGCTATCCTTTTTAAAATTTCCTCACTCCCCAATCAGTTATTTTCAGAGGATGAAAGTGAACGTGAAACAGGCATTATTGCTAAATATCCACAATTAAAATTTGGCATGCTGGCTATCTTTCTCTATGTAGGTGTAGAAGTCGCTACCGCCTCCAATCTACCAGAGTATATGCGCCAACATGCGGGTATTGCCACCGATAGCGCGGCACCTTACATTTCATTGTTCTGGGCTAGTTTGATGATTGGTCGCTGGACAAGTTCTGCCCGCACCTTCTCCAAACATGCCGCATTGTTGCGATTCATCCTCCCTTACGCAGCATTTGGTGTTTTCTTACTGGTGAATTACATCGCTGGCTCTGACCTCAGCGTCTTCTATCCCTACGCCGGTGTCATTGTTGTATTGCTGCTCGCAGAAATTGTTAGTCAAGGGAATCCCTCTCGTCAATTGATCGTTTTTTCTGCTTTGGGCATAATCGCTTTGCTCATTGGCATGATGACAACAGGTTTAGTCAGTGTGTATGCTTTTATTAGCGTTGGGCTTTTTTGTTCAACCCTTTGGCCCTGCATTTTTACTGTTGCTATCAGTGGATTGGGTAAAAACACCAACACTGGATCGAGCTACTTAATTATGATGATAATGGGAGGTGGACTCGTCAGCGCCTTGCAAGGCTTGCTCGCCGATAGCATCACTGGCATCCGTGGCAGCTATGTGGTAGGGGTTGTTTGCTTCGCCTACTTGTTATGGTACGGATGGAAAACAGCGCACCTTAAAACCATTGGACCCGTCGCTCATTAATTTGTATGCGCTGGTCTTTTCTCACAATTTGAATACATTAACACCTGCATTGGATTTCAAAAATTAAATTTGAAACTTCGATAAAGGGGAGAGACTCCCCTACCGCATCTAGATGAAAATAACGCGTAGTATGATGATTAACAGCTCGAGATTTTATAGCGTCCTTCTTTTATTGTGTTTGATGACAACAACGCAAGCACAAATTGACTTGCTAATACCAAAGCCAAATTCCATTGCCCCACAATCGGGTAGTTTTGTAGTCTCGTCAAAAACCGCAATCAAACTTTTTAAACCGGTGGATGCAGAGTACTTCAATTTGATCTCAGTCCATTTCTCAAAAACCATACAGGTGAAGATGAGCACTTCTGAAAATGTTACTGAGAACTTCATCACGCTTGAGCGCGTTAAGTCGACTTCTCCCAACGGTTGGTACGAACTCGATATTACGCCAAAAAGCATTATCATTCGTGCCGGTGACCACGAAGGTGCCTTGAATGCAGCATCCACCTTGATACAACTTTCTTGCAACGCCAAAGGAAGCACGATTAGTATTCCATGCGTAAAAATAAAGGATGCGCCGCGATTCAAATGGCGCGGCATGCACTTGGATGAAAGCCGGCATTTCTTTGGAAAAGCATTCGTCAAAAAATACTTAGATGCCATGTACATGTACCACATGAATACTTTTCATTGGCACTTGACCGATGATCAAGGCTGGCGGATTGAAATCAAGCAATATCCCGAACTCACCCGAAAAGGTGCATGGCGCAAAGGCTCTATGGTTGGCGCCTACAACGATCAAAAGTTTGACACTTTGACTTACGGTGGATTTTATACACAAGAAGAAATTCGTGAAATTGTGCGTTATGCTTATGAAAGAGGCATCACTGTTGTTCCGGAAATTGAAATGCCTGGTCATGCTCAGGCGGCAGTGGCTTCCTACCCTTGGTTATCGGGTAAACGCCAACCTTCAGAAGTTGCCAAGGGGTGGGGCGTG
>CANGWA010000121.1 GCA_947457335.1 Sphingobacteriaceae bacterium | reverse complement strand
TCCTCTTTATCCAACCGCTTACAAAAACAGTCGTTTGGCCACTCAACTAAATATTAATGGAGCGTATACGTTTAGACTAAATACGGACTTTAACCTCGAGCCATCTTTTTTACTAAAGTACGAACGGCCGGCACCAATGAAAATGGATTTTGGGGTCCGTGCTATTTACAAGGATCAAATATGGGTAGGTATGCTTTATAGGCATCACGATGCTGTTTCTTGTTTGCTGGGCTTCAAGTATCAGGATTATTTGTTAATCGGATACAGTTATGATTTTACGACGGTTAAAACCCTCAGTACTGTCGCTGGCTCTACCCATGAAATCATGTTGGGATTGCGATTCTCTCGAAAACAGGCTGCCACTTGGGAAAAAGCGGTGGAGTGAGAATACTGACGTATTTTTACTCAAATGAGATACCTCTTCGCGCAAAGCAAGTGGAAGAATGGGTGTCTGAACACCTATCAGCAAAAGCTACAACTAATTTGATCTTTAACAGCGTATTTAGGATTTGCAAACGCCATTAAAGGACTTCATCAACATTTTTTTCACATTTTAACTGAAACTCCTGAATCCCAACAAACGCTGGCCTTCGATTTCTTATTTAGAACGATTATAAATTACAAATCCGTTAGAATTATTTGCAAAAAGGAGCGCCCCGTTATCCAACTTCTGTTAAATTTGCCCTCGATTTTGTGTCATGTTTTTGTCATAAAAGGCTACTAAAACCGCAGTTTAACACTTTCTCTAATATATGAAAATCAGAATATCCGGAAACCTTCTAAAACCAGTAGTGGCGCTCCTTCTGACAGTAATGGCTTTTTCAGCCAAAGCTCAGTCCGCGGAAGGGGAAAAGCTCTTTAAGCAAAACTGTGCTGTTTGTCACTCTTCTCACACCGATCAGAAACTAACGGGTCCTGGTCTTGCAGGTATTTTTGACCGCGCTCCTAAGGGGGATTGGTTAAAACGTTGGATTCTCAACAACGAAAAGCTCATCAAATCTGGTGATGCATATGCTACTAAAATTTATGCAGAAAACGGCAATGCAGCGATGACTGTATTCGAAGGCCAGTTGGATGAAAAACAGGTAGATGAAATTATCGCCTTCTTGAAAGGCCCAGCTCCAGTCAAGGCAAAGCCAGCTACGCCTGGTGCTTCGGGAGTAACCGCTGAAGCTACGGATGCAGCAGGAATAGATCCATTGTATCTTATCTTGGGGGCATTAGTTATTTTGGGTGTAATGCTAATCACACTTCGCGGTGTGCGTGTTGCGCTTCAAAACAATATGAACCGTGCCGAGGGCAAGGACGAACTGCCTGAGACAACTTTCTGGCAAGAAGTGAAGATGTGGATGTCTGGAAACCGTCGTTTGGTTGGTGTTATCTGTATCATACTTGCTTTCGGCGGGATGAAGAGTTGCTGGGATGCTTGCTACGATTTAGGTGTATACTACGATTGGGAAACACAAAAGGGATATAACCCAGAGCAACCAATTAAATTCTCACACAAATTGCATGCTGGCGAAAACGAAATTCCTTGTCAGTATTGTCACAACTCAGTTGAAAAGTCACGTCACGCAGGTATCCCTACGGTGAATGTTTGTATGAACTGTCATAAGGGTATTCAAAGTGGACCACAGTATGGCGAAACTGAAATTGCCAAAATTTATGTGGCAGCTGGATTTGACCCTAAAACCCAACAATATGATGCTTCAAAGCAAAATCCATTGAAGTGGATAAAAGTACACAACCTTCCTGACCATGTTTACTTCAACCACTCACAACACGTCGTTGTTGGAAAAGTAGAATGTACTACCTGTCACGGTGATGTGAAAAACATGACTG
Source organism: Sphingobacteriaceae bacterium (assembly GCA_947457335.1). Taxonomy (GTDB): domain Bacteria; phylum Bacteroidota; class Bacteroidia; order B-17B0; family Aurantibacillaceae; genus Aurantibacillus. The sequence goes on along the minus strand of CANGWA010000121.1, from coordinate 5,950 downwards.
TAGCAGAACAGAAGTCGCCACTCACCATGAAATGGTGTATTGAGTGCCACCGTAAAACCGAAGTGTCTATGAAAGGCAATGCATATTATGACAGGCTGCATGCTGCACTCAAAGAGAAATATGCCGGTCAGTACGATGTTAAGTTCACCGTTGATAAAATCGGTGGTCTTGAGTGTGGAAAATGTCACTATTAATTCTTTCAAACAGATCATAACGTAATGTCTATGTCAAAGAAATACTGGAGAGGTCTCCCTGAGCTGCATAACAGCCCTGAATTTCAGGAACAAAGCAAAAATGAGTTTGCCCAGCCTCTTCCAATGGATGAATTCCTTGGTTCAGATGAATCTTCCTCAAACGGAACAAGTCGTCGTGACTTTTTAAAAGTAATGGGCTTTTCTACAGCCGCTGTAGCATTGGCGGCTTGTGAAACACCAGTTAATCGTTCCATTCCTTATGTGGTAAAACCAGAAGAAGTAACACCAGGTGTTGCTAACTTCTATGCTTCTACATTCTATGATGGACATGATTTCGCTTCGGTATTGGTTAAGACCCGTGAAGGTCGCCCAATAAAACTCGAGCCAAATGATGTGAAGGGACTTCCTTTCTCAGGAACCAGCGCCCGTGTGCAGGCTTCTGTGCTTGGTTTGTATGATGGAGCCCGTCTTCGTAACCCACTCGTAAAGGGTGAGCCTGCAACCTGGAAAATGGTTGACGATGCAGTAAAAGGCATGTTGAATGGTGGTGCTAACCGCATTTTAACTTCAACCATTATTAGTCCTTCTACTCAGGCCGTAATCAACGAGTTCATTGAAAAATATCCGAATACCAAGCATGTGGTGTATGATGCAGTATCATACAATGCCTTGCGAAAAGCCAACATGAATGTGTTTGGCAAGTCAGTTATTTCGTCATATGATTTTAGTAAAGCGAAAACAATCGTTGGAATTGCATGTGACTTCTTAGGTAACTGGATTTCTGGAGAAGAGTTCGCTCGTCAGTACGCTAAAAACCGTGCAGTGACAAGGGAGAAAGCTGAAATGAGCCGTCATTACCATTTTGAAAGCAACATGTCTCTCACAGGCGCTAACGCCGATTACCGTTACATGGTAAAAGTGAGTGAATTGGGCCGCGTAGCCGTTGCTCTATACAATGAAGTTGCTTCCATCACTGGTAATGCAAAGGTTTCAGGTGATTCAAAAATTTCAAATGCTGATGCAGTAAAAGCAGTAAAAGCTGCTGCAGAACGCCTCGCTTCACAGCGTGGCAATTCACTAGTGGTTTCAGGAATCAACGATGAAGGGATTCAAACGTTAGTTAACGGCATCAATAAAATGTTGGATAACTATGGTAAGACTGTTGATGTTGAAAATCACTTGAATTTAAAACAAGGGGACGATCAGGCGTTTGCTGATTTGGTAGCCGATATGGCTGCTGGAAAAGTAAATACGTTATTGGTTTACAATTCAAATCCGGTTTACAGTTCGCCTGCTGTATTGAAGTTTGATGCGGCACTTGGAAAAGTACCAAACAGGATTTCTTTCTCTTCTGTGCTGGATGAAACAGCTCAAAAATGTAACATCGTCTGCCCTGATCACCATTACCTCGAGTCATGGGGGGATGCAAATCCACGTCGCGGCATTTATACATTACAACAACCTACCATTAATCCAATTTTCGCACAACCACGTCACGAAGGAACACGTCAATTCCAAGACTCACTTCTTTCATGGTCAGGTGTAAAAACAGATTATCTTAAATATTTACAGTCCTACTGGCAGTCACGTGTATTTACCAACCAAGGTAAGTATCTGGATTTCCCTAGTTTCTGGGCACATGCTTTACACGATGGTGCAGTTAAAATCGCTCCACACCGTGAAGCACCAGTGACACCAATGGCAAAAGACACTACCGGTGCTCCATTGGTGGCAATGGCAGCAGCATTAGCGGCTGATTTGGCTGGAGACAGCCTGGTAGCTCCAACGGTAGAAATGCCAACGGTGGCAAGCGATAAAAAAGGTGAAGTTGACTCTGTAACCACTGCTCCAACTGCGGACTATAACAAAGCTGCTGAAATGGCTACTGCGATGAAATCCTCGGCAATGGAACTTTTCGTTTACGAAAAAGTTGGTATTGGTGCAGGTACGCAAGGCAACAATCCTTGGTTGTTGGAATTCCCTGATCCTATTTCAAAAGTGGTTTGGGATAACTATATCACCATGAGTCCAATTGACGTAAAAGCACTTGGCTTGAATGAAATGCTTCGTCAGGACATCGATGCGAGTATCGTTGAACTCTCCGTGAATGGGATGGAAACAATTAAAGTACCCGTTTATCCACAACCAGGTCAAGCTCCGGGCACAGTTGGATTAGCCATTGGTTATGGTCGTTCAGCCGATTCGTTCCTCGCTTCAAATGGAGTTGGTGTGAACGCATTCCCATATTACAACATGATGAATGGAACCATTCAGAATTTAGTTGCTAATGTGAGCATTAAGGACACCAATGAGAAACATACTTTCGCTGCAACACAAATTCAACACACCATTATGGGCCGTGAGGAATATTTGTTGCGTGAAGTTTCTTTGAAGGAATACAAAGACAACGATAGAGCATATTACAACCCATTAGTAGAGCTTCCTGTTCATGGTGGAGGTAAGAAGCATGTAAATGAAATTGACTTGTGGGATGCACATCCGCGTCCTGGTCACAAATGGGGCATGAGCATTGACCTTAACTTGTGTTTTGGTTGTGGCGCCTGTGTCGTAGCTTGTACTGCTGAAAACAACGTAGCTGTTGTTGGTAAACTTGAAGTTAGCCGTCAAAGGGATATGCACTGGTTGCGTATTGACCGATATTATAGTTCGGACATGAACCTTGAAAAAGGTAAAGAGGAAGGGCTTGGCAGCAAGCAGACATATATTGAAATGGAGAATCCCTCTGCTAATCCGCAGGTGACTTTCCAACCAATGATGTGTCAACATTGTAACCACGCACCTTGCGAAACCGTTTGTCCAGTTCTTGCAACCAGTCACAGTACAGAAGGTTTAAACATGATGACTTATAACCGTTGTATCGGTACACGTTATTGCGCAAACAACTGTCCATTTAAAGTGCGTCGTTTCAATTGGTTCAATTACGGTGGAAATGAAGATTTTGCGAATGTAAATCCAGCTCAACAAGAATTAGGCCGCATGGTATTGAATCCAGACGTGGTTGTTCGTAGCCGCGGTGTAATGGAAAAATGTAGCATGTGTCAACAACGCTTACAAGCTGGTAAATTAGAGGCTAAAAAAGCAGGTGCTCCAATAAAAGATGGCGCTATTAAAACAGCATGTCAGTCTGCTTGTCCTTCTAACGCAATTACCTTTGGCGACTTGAACGATAAAGAATCGATGATAACTAAAGCGTTCGAAGATGATCGTACGTACTTCTTGCTTGAAGACATTGGTGTTAAACCTACCAACTCTTACAAAGTTAAAGTTCGTAACCAGGATGAACCAATCCTTGCAGCACACGCCGCCGCTCCAGCACCAGCTGAGCACAAGGAAGAATCTAAAACACATTCATAATTAAGAGCAGGTAAACAGAATATTATGCACGCAGAATCAGAAATCAGGATACCCCTCATACTCGGTAACAAGAGTTACCGTAACATCACTGATGATATTATTGCACCAATCGAAGGCAAGGCAAAACGTGGGTGGTACACACTCATTATCATTTGCGCCATTTGTTGGCTTTGGGGCATTGGAGCCCTAGCTTATACCATCGGTGTTGGTATTGGCGCATGGGGTAGTTCAAACAACGTAGATTGGGCTTGGGATATCACCAACTTTGTATGGTGGATTGGTATCGGTCATGCGGGAACCCTCATCTCTGCAGTGTTGTTGTTGTTCCGCCAAAAATGGCGTATGGCAATTAACCGTTCAGCAGAAGCCATGACGATCTTCGCCGTACTTTGTGCTGCAATTTTCGTATTGCTGCACACAGGTCGTCCTTGGTTGGATTACATGTTGTTCCCTTTGCCTAACCAATTTGGTTCATTGTGGCCGAACTTTAACTCACCATTGTTATGGGACGTGTTTGCAGTATCAACTTATGCAACTGTATCCATTGTTTTTTGGCACATTGGTTTGATTCCTGACTTTGCAATGATCCGTGACCGTGTCATTAAGCCATGGCAAAAGAAATTCTACGGTTTATTATCTTTTGGTTGGGGTGGAAGTGCTCGCCACTGGAGCCGCTTTGAAGAAGTGTCACTCGTACTTGCTGGTTTATCTACACCACTTGTGTTCTCTGTACACTCCATTGTATCCTTTGACTTCGCAACTTCAGTAGTCCCAGGTTGGCATACAACCATCTTCCCTCCGTATTTCGTATCTGGTGCGGTATTCTCTGGTTTTGCTATGGTGTTGACTTTGATGTTGGTTGTGAGAAAAATCTATGGCTTGGAGCACTATGTGACTATCAAACATATCGAATACATGAATATCGTAATCATCGTAACCGGTTCAATTGTCGGTGTGGCATACTTAACTGAATTGTTCGTTGCTTGGTATTCGGGTGTAGAATGGGAACAATATGCTTTCCTCAACCGTGCTACTGGTCCATTGGCTTGGTCATATTGGATCATGATGGGTTGTAACGTGTTTTCACCACAGTTGTTCTGGGTAAAGAAATGGCGAACTAGTATCACTTTCACTTTTGTGATTTCAATTGTAATTAATATCGGAATGTGGTTCGAACGTTTTGTAATTATCGTTCCTACCTTGTGCCGTACGTTCCTACCTTCAACTTGGGGGACTTATACCCCAAGCTTTATTGACGTTGGTATCTTCGTTGGAACCATTGGCATGTTTGGTACGTTCTTCTTATTGTTCTCGCGTTACTTCCCAGTAATCGCTCAAGCAGAATTGAAGACCATCCTGAAATCTTCAGGTGAAGCACAAAAGAAAGAAGCAGCACATCATCACTAAGAAATTAAGATAGATTTATATATGGCAACTGTTAAGCATATCATTCATGGCGTATTCGGAGACGAAGTGCCCATGCTCGAGGCTTGTAAGAAACTTCGCTCCTCAGGAATAAGGGTGAAGGACGTTTATTCTCCAATGCCAATTCACGGAATTGATGGGATTATTGGTGTACCTAGAACCCGTATTGCGATCACAGCCTTTATCTATGGCTTGACTGGGTGTGGATTAGCTACGCTGATGATGTGGTACATGATGATCTCTGATTGGCCTAACGACATTGGAGGTAAACCAAATTGGGCCTATTATTTCAATATCCCAGCATTCATTCCAATCACTTTTGAGAGTACTGTATTCTGTGCAGCACACGGTATGGCATTGACATATCTTCTGCGTTGTTGGTTGATTCCTGGCACAAAGGCTAAGAATCCCGATCCACGTACAACAGATGACAAGTTTTTAGTATTGCTCGAAGTAGGTGACGCGCAAGCAGCAAAAGCTCAGGATATTTTCCGCGAAGCAGGCGCTGAAGAAGTGAACCATAAAGGTTCGTATGAAGTTCAACCCAAGTACGTAATTGAAGAATCGCATTAATCCAAGATGAAAAAAAGTATGACATCACTGCGCTTCGCTTTAGGTTCTGTAGTAACAGGCCTTCTCTTAACAGGAATTACAGCCTGTGGCAAGCGTGATCAGAATAGTCCGGGTTTTGAATTCATGCCAGACATGTATCGTTCCCCTTCCCTAGAATATTACAGTACCCATACTGTGGATGGTGATACAGTTTATAATGCTATGCTTCCTGTCAAAGGAACAATTGCCAGGGGATTCATGCCGTATCCTTATGCAAATAATGCCGATGGCTATGAAGCTGCTGGAGCAAATTTAAAGAATCCACTGCCAATGGCTGACCGTGCTAAATGGGAAGCTGAAGGTGAGGTTCGTTATGGTAAGTTTTGTATACAATGCCATGGCGC
>CANGWA010000120.1 GCA_947457335.1 Sphingobacteriaceae bacterium | reverse complement strand
TAAAATAGGCTTAGCTCATAATGCTGACGGGCCTGCTATCATTGGTCTTTGTGAAACTGAGAACCGACAGGTCGTAGAAGCAATTGCACAAACGCCCTTGTTAAAAGAAAGGCACTATAGAGTCATACATATTGAAGGTCCCGATGCCCGCGGGGTGGACCCTTCGTTTATGTACAATGTCAATTATTTTGCACCGACCAATGCCGTTGCTTATAAAGTCCGTTTAAAGGATAGTTTGCATGCCACTCGTGACATATTAGTAGTGAGTGGCAAATTAGTTGGTGAGTCTTTTTGTTTTTTAATCAATCATTGGCCATCGCGGCGAGGCGGTGAACGGGCCAGTATGCCGGGTCGTTGTGCTGCGGCTAAAGTAGCTCGACGAATTATCGACAGTGTAGAGCAAAAAGAACCTTCTGTAAAGATAATTCTAATGGGTGATTTAAACGACGACCCTGTTAGTCCCTCTGTGCGCCATTGTTTAGGAGCCACTGATCAATTAAAGCATTTGCAGCCCGGCAGTCTTTACAATCCATCTGAGACCTTGTACAAGCAGGGGGTGGGCACATTGGCGTGGGCCGATAGTTGGAGTTTGTTTGATCAGACCATTATCAATTGGTCGTTGGTTCAGTGTAAGAAGAACAGTTGGACGTTTTATAAAGCTTACATTTTTAATGATCAATTGCTGCGAGCCGATTACGGTTCCTTCAAGGGGTATCCTTTTCGTACTTACAGTGGCGGTGCCTACACGGGCGGGTATAGCGATCATTTTCCAGCGTACGTGGTGTTAAGGCGGGAACAGCCAATTCATTAATCACTCCAATAACTTCCTAATCTTCTCTGCGATAGCTGTTGGATAATGTTCTGGACCAGCAATGTGTGCATACTTGATTTCAAAAAAAGTTTTAGGGGCGTTGCCTGCTTGGAATAATTTTTGACCAAGGTCAAAGGGAATGGTTTCGTCTTCTGTGCTATGAATTATTAATAACGGCTTCTTGTAATTGGGCAAGGAGGCTAATGCACTGTATTTTTCGCGCACGAGCCATCGGCCAAAAAATCCAGCTCGTTTTGCGGCAATGTCCTTGTGTGAAGAAAATGCGCCTTCAATTACTAAACCGTCAATTTCATCTTGACGAAGTGCGGCTACAACGGCCGACAAATGACCCCCTAACGACTGACCATAAATGACCAACTTTGTGCCTTTTACGTCGTCGCGGGACTTCACATACGTTAACGCCGACAGGCCATCTAATAACACCATATCACGGGAGGCCTCTCCCTCAGAAAATCCAAAACCGCTGTAATCGAAAACAAATACTTGGAAACCTTCATCCAACAAGGGAACAAGGGCTTGGTATTGACTTAACAAGAAACCGGCATTACCATGAAAATGTAACAAGGTGGTACTGACTTTTTTGTTCTTGGGCTTCAGCATCCAACCATTCAGCTTGTTTTTACTGGTACTGGTGAATAGGACGCTTTCAATGGTGTAATCAAACGACAAGGTGTCGTGCCGAGTTGTTAAAAAGGTTGGTTGCAAGGTCTTGGTCTTGAACTCAACGATGGTGGTATCCCCTTTTGCGTTCATGGTTATGCTCACCTTTTCTTTGTTTGGTGGGAGTTGTGGTAATTCTGTTGGTTGCAGAAATAGTTTATCAAAACTGCAACTTTGCAGAACAATTGTAATGGCTATAATGAAAAATACCTTCATCCAATGCGTTTAGATGAAGGTATTGAAAATTTGGTAATCGCCCTAACTACGATTATTCACTTGATGGGGTTGGTTGTGGCTGGGTTTCGTTTGCTGGGGTTTTTAAGGTTCTTGATCGCACCATCATTACAATACCTACAGCAATAAAAGGGAGACTCAATATTTGTCCCATGTTTAGTGGCAACGTGTTTTCAAAAGCAGCCTGATTAACTTTCAGCATTTCATCAATAAAGCGTTCGGTGAAAAGCAATACACAAAATAGTCCGAACATAAACCCGGCACCGCGTGATTCACGTTTGTTTTTCCAAAACCAGTACATAAAAATAAACAAGAACAAACAGAAAATAGCCTCGTACAATTGCGCTGGATGGCGTGGTGGAATAGCTGTGCCGAATTGCATCAGGTTCCAGCGGTCTTCGTCGTTGTTTTGAAAAATAAAGGCCCAAGGCACATTCGTTGTTTCGCCTACTATTTCACCGTTGATGAGGTTGCCTAAACGGATACACATTGCTGCTAATGGCGCTACAACCACCATGCGGTCAAATAACCACAACCATTTTTCGCCCGTTTTGCGCGTGTATAAAATCATCGCAACAATAATGCCAATGGCACCACCGTGACTCGCCAAGCCGCCTTCGTATATTTTCAACATGTTAAGAGGGTGCGAAAGGTAGCCGTCTTCGCCAAACCAGGGACCGTAGAACAAACAATGTCCCAGTCGCGCACCAATCACGGTACCTAGGATAATGTACATGGTAAGAGTATCGAGGTCTTTATCGGTACGGCCTTCTTTTCTGAAAATACGGTTCATGAAAAAATGACTGAGAATAAATGCGACCGCCCAAAGCAGTCCGTACCAACGCACGGGCCAATCAATTCCTGGAATTGTAAAAATTTCAGGTGAAGGGTTCCAATGGATATAGTTGAGCAACATAGATGAAAGCAAACCGTAAAGTTACGAAAAGTTGGTTGTAGGTTCATACCGCTCGTGTAAACGCAGCGCACATCAGTTGCGGGTAGTCAAGAGGTTTTTATTGTTATTAGGGCGCCAGACGGGCTCTACGGCATAGTTTACTCGTCCAATGTAACAGGCACTTCTTGGTGCGGGGTCTCCCTGAAAGCGAAAGGAGTAGGGCATCTAGGTAGTTGCGCGCCTTTCGCTTCAGGAAATTGAGCCTCCGCCCAAGGGTGCCTGTAACATTGGCCTTCGCAAAGCTATTGCCTGCGATCCCTGGCGCTCGCTGGCGGCCAAACGGTTCTAAGATTTGTATTGATTGGTCAACGGCTTAAACGCGTTTACGTTAACGCGTGATGGCATTGTAGCGACTTTTGAAACGGCTAAGGATGAATTGAATGGAGAAATATGACGGTGCAGCGAGCGATACAGCCGGCTTAAGGACAGGAGCGGCAACCAGCCTCACCCACCCTTAGCGTGGGAAAGCAGGCAGGGCTCTGCGATGGAGCGAGAGACCCTGCCTGCGCGGTTCTTCCACGCTTAGGGTGGGTGAGGCTGGTTATAGCGGATGGCCTGCCCCCCGCACCAAAAGGGTCTCTTTCAGCAATTAACTCACCCTTTTGTGCGGGGGCAAGCCCCAAATAAAAGAAAGGATATAAAAATGAATGCAAACGATTGACATTGGCAGAAAGGGTAATTGGTCAATCATCAAATCCTTTTGAATTGGATAATTAAAAACAAAGGAGTAGGGCAGCGGCGTTTTAAGATTCCACTCCTTTGCCGTAACTTTGCGCCCATGAAAAATGCCGTGGTGTTTGCGAGTGGTGAAGGCACAAATGCTGAGAACCTTTTTAGTTATTTTGCTAACGATTCGCGCATTAAAATAAAATTGGTGGTGACGAATAAAGACACTGCAGGAGTGATTGCACGCGCTGAGAAGTACAAAAAGAATGTGCAGATTGTGAGTAAGATGGCGCTGGAGAATTACACCGATCAGCTCATTGAATTTTTGAAGGTTGAAAAAATAGATCTCATTATTTTAGCGGGATTTTTGTTGCAGATTCCCCCGGCGTTTGTAAGGGCCTTTCCCAATCAAATTATAAATATTCATCCCTCGTTGTTACCTAAATTCGGTGGAAAGGGCATGTATGGTAAGCATGTGCACGCTGCGGTAATTGCAGCTGGGGAGACTGAAAGCGGTATTACCGTTCACTTCGTAAACGAAGAATACGACAAGGGCGAAATTATTTTGCAAGCCAAGTGTGATGTGACTGCCAACGATACTCCTGAAACACTGGCAAGTAAAATCCGTGCGTTAGAACATGAGTGGTTTCCTAAGGCGGTGGAGAGGTTGTTGCTTTAAGGCTTATTATAATTAAGTCAACTTGTTTTTTTGCTTACCATGTAAATGGATGTTTTCCAACAGTGCAGTACAACGTTTCTTTAGCGGTCACTTCATACTTCCCCCCACACCTTTTTATGACTCAGTAACCTACCATCTTGTAATTCAATCGTTCGGTCCGACGATTTAGCAAAGTCGTTGTCGTGTGTCACTGCAATGATGGTTTGTTGGTGCTCAGTGGTTAGCATTTTGAAAATATCAAATACAATAGCCGTGTTCTTACTGTCTAAGTTACCTGTGGGTTCGTCGCCCATGATGATGAGTGGGTCATTGATCAACGCGCGGGCTATAGCTACCCGTTGTTGTTGTCCGCCAGATAACTTCGAGGCGGGTTTGTTCATGATGTCGTGCAAATCGAGTAAGCGCAATTTTTCAGCGGCCCGGTGTTCAATTTCTTCGGGGCTATACTTGCCTAATTTCAACGCTGGTAACATCACGTTTTTAAGGGAGGTGAATTCAGGCAACAGGTAATGAAATTGAAACACAAATCCGATTTTTTCGTTACGAATGCGCGCCAATTTTTTTTCACTCTGTCCAGTCACCAATTCATTATCAATAAAGAGGCGACCATCATAATCCGTGTCCATTGTGCTCAGCAAGTACAGCAAGGTTGATTTGCCACACCCCGATTTGCCCACCATGGTGAGGAATTCACCCTTGTTGACCTCAAACGAAATGTCATCGAGCACTCTGAACTTTACGGGTTCATAAAAGTACTTGCCAATGGCTTCTGTGCGTAAAACGAGTTCACTCATCGTCTGAAAATTTCTACGGGGTCTACTTTTGCAGCATTACGGGCGGGTATGTATCCAGCGCCCACTGTCACTAATAAACCTACAATTGCGCCCAATACAAATACCACGGGCTCAAATCCAATGGGGAAGTAACCAATGTCACCGCCAATGTAAACACGGCTCATCAACCGAATAAGGAAGGTAGCGAGCAGAAGTCCCATGATGGTGCCTACCAACCCCATGAGCAAGGCTTCGGTTACAAATATCTTGATGACATCCTTTCCTGAAAAGCCCTGTGCTTTTAAAATGGCAATATCGTTTAGTTTTTGCATGATGGTCATGTTAAGGATGTTGTAAATACCAAATGCCGCTACCAATAATATCGCTGCCGAAATGGCACGCATCATAATGGCGCGGGTTTTAGCGCCAGCTACGTAGGTTTCGTTGGCTTCCTTCCAATTCTCGGCTGTATAACCGGTGAGGGATTCAAAATCAGCATCGTATCGTTCGATGTGGTCAACATCCTTGATTTTAACATAAATGTCGGTGACATAAGCATTTCCTTCACGTAATAACGTTTGCGCAGCGGAGAGGTTCATGTAACAACGGGTTTTATCGGTAATGGAATTACCTGTGCGGAATATGCCCGCAATTTTCATGCTCTTAGAAACACCAAGGGAGGAGATCACCGTGATATTGTCGTTGACTTGTAAGTTTAATTTTTCAGCAACACCAGAACCTAACAAAACGCCATTGGGCATGCGCTTTAAATTCTGCATGTCTCCGGCCACCACGGTAGAGCGGATATCGAACATTTTATCAACTTGTATAATATCTGCACCACAACCTTGCCCTGCGACTTGCGATTTACCAGATGTGTAAAATAAATTTACTGTCACCCATTGCACAGCGGCAACCACCTGGGAGTGCGATTGAACAGCCTTGAGTACCGCATCGGGATTAATCAGGTTTTTGCCTTTATTTAAAATGCGCGGATTAACGACTACGTGCGTAGCTGGATCTAACAACGGTTGACTCACTTCGTCATCATGAAAAATGCGCAAATGCGGCATGGATTTGAAGACCGTGTTGTCAAAAAAACGATTAAAGCCTAACACAAGCGAGTTGAGAAACACGAACGCTGTGATGCCTACAGTTACACCCAGTGCCGCTACGAGCGTTTGTTTGCGGCGCGATACAATGTGCGTAATGGCAATTTGTGTATTGACCGAAAACCTCATTTGCGTGGTGCGATTAATACATCTGTCTCATTTAAGCCACCAGTCACCTCTGCCCATTCAGTCGAAATGAAGCCTGTTTGTATAGTGGTTGGTCCCTTGCCCTTAACGTTAACAGTGTTGCCAAAATCAATTGTTTTACGTGGTATCACCAACACCTGTTTTCTCTCCGCAATGACAATATTGGCTTGCAGTTGGGTGCCGTATAGCCTCATAGTAGGGGGGACGTCAACAGCCGCTCGACAAACATACGATTGGGAAGTTTCTTCAAAGGCTGGGTAAATTAGCGTGATTGTTCCAGTAAAAACAGAATCTTGCATAGTGTTTAATTGAATATTGACTACTTGTCCCACTTTTACTTTTGCGATATTATCTTCATCCACATTTAATTTAGCGTACAATTTTTCCGCATTACCAATTATTGCAATCACTTCTCCACGGCGCACATAATCGCCTTGTTGTTTCAGTTGCTTATAAATTTTGCCAGGATGCGTGCACCGCAACACATTGAAAGATGAAGAAACAGAATTGATATCGCGCTGTGCTTTTTGTGAAATCAATTGTTGGTCGGCTTGCTGTTGCACCAACTGCAGACTTTGTAATGCATTTTTGTAATTAGTAAGGCTCGTTTGATAAGCCAACTGCGCATTTTCTGCTTCTAGTTTAGAAACGGCATTTTGTGCTAGTAGTTTTTGGTAACGTAAGGCTTGTAAGGAATCTTGAAGCATTTTTTTCTGTGCTAATTCACTCGAGAGTTCAGCTTGTTTAATTGCCGGCCCGTTGTCAGAGGCATTTCGAGCGGCAATACCTAATAAGACATCTGCACTCATGGCACTAATGGCAGATGCTGCATTATCAATAACTACCAATGTATCACCTTGATTAAGTATATCACCTTCGGTGAAACCAAGCACAGTAATATAACCATCTGTTTGTGCAGTAAGGTTGTATAGTTCTTCAGGTTCAAGTTGGCCGGAGGCAAACACTGTTTCAGTTAAATCACGGCGTTCGGCATGAATTTCTTCCTCCTTTTTGCTGCATGCAGTCAATAAGGTCAACAGAAGGATGGGAAATAGGTACTTCATTGGATTAAATTGTTGATTTTTATCTTAGCGCGACTTTGCATAAGTAGGGCCTGGGAATTGCTTAAGGAGGCAGTTGCTGACAAGTAATCATTTAGTGCGGTAAGCATGATTTCTGTACTAACCAGCCCTTCTTTGTATTGTTGTAAAGAGGCTTGGTAATTCTCGTTTCTTAATTGTGCTAGGTCACGCGCACTTTCCCAAGCTACCACATTGCGGTTATATTCACTCATGAGCAGTTCATTACCTGTTTCATTTTGTTGTTGCGCTTGCATCGCATTCAAGGTTGCTATTGAGGCGTTGATACGAGCGGTATAAGAGGCGGTAATACGGTTCACATCGGGTGGAAAAGGCAAGGCGATTTTTAGGCCGATGTATTTCGAGGGAATCCATTCAGTTGCTTTGTCGTTAAAAGAAACATTGCTATTTTTTTGCCAACCTTGGTAGTAGATTAAGGATACAACCGGTAACATCGCAAGTCGCGCAGCTCGCAACTCCGAGGTCAACATGCGGTTTTGGAGTTCTGCTGTGCGGCTTAATAAATTACTTTGGGGTGTGGGTGTTTGTGGCACGGCTTGCATTTTATCCCAATGAATCGTCATTGGTTGCGATGTTGGTATATGGCACAAATTCCGTAAGGCAGTTTCTTGTTGTTGTTTTAAATAAAGCAATTGTGCTAAG
>CANGWA010000119.1 GCA_947457335.1 Sphingobacteriaceae bacterium | reverse complement strand
GTGATTTGGAAGATACAGTTGCTGGTCTAGAAACAAGACTTGCTAACGTAACTGAAGAAGTTGCTGATCTTGAGAACCAAATCAACGACAAAAAGCAAGCCGTAAAGGATTTTCAAGCGAACATAAAAAAGTTTGAAACACAACAAAGTAAAGTGCGTAACAATCGCGAATACGATGCGATTTCTAAAGAAATTGAATTTCAAAAATTAGAAATTCAGTTGGCAGAGAAACGCATGAAGGAAGCTAAAGCTGCGTCTGTGCTTAAAACCGAACTGCTTGAGAAAAGTCAAATTGAGTTCGAAGAACGCAGCAAAGATTTAAAAGCAAAAAAAGGGGAGCTTCAAGAAATTATTGCTGAAACCGAAAAGGAAGAGGCAGAATTGATTAAGGACAGCGAAAAAGCTTCTGAACACATTGAAGATCGTTTATTAAATGCTTACCACCGTATTAGGGCAAATACAAGAAATGGTCTCGCGGTGGTTGCCGTTGAGCGCGATGCCTGTGGAGGATGTTACAACAAAATCCCACCGCAACGCCAATTGGACATTCGTTTGAATAAGAAAATTATTGTTTGTGAACACTGTGGACGTGTTTTAGTGGATGGCATGCTCATCCCAGATGCGGGATTGGAAGCAAAAGCATAATTTTTTTCCAAAAAGTTTTGGGGATTGCAATTAATCATCTATCTTTGCAATCCCAAAACAAGGGAGTTTAGCTCAGCTGGTTCAGAGCATCTGCCTTACAAGCAGAGGGTCGGGGGTTCGAATCCCTCAACTCCCACAGATAAGTATCAAAAGCGCCGAAAGGCGCTTTTTGATTTTTACGCAGCGTCAAACGTCCCCGAAGGGGACGTTTGTAAGCGTAGTAAAAATCAAAAAGGCCCTTCCCTTTTTCTGGGAAGGGCGCTTTTTTAATTTGACGCTTGGTAGAGAGGGATCACGTAGTAATCCCCATGATTATTATTCAAAGGATGAAATCAAAAAGGCCCTTCCCTTTTTCTGGGAAGGGCGCTTTTTTAATTTGACGCTTGGTAGAGAGGGATCACTTAGTAATCCCCATGATTATTATTCAAAGGATGAAATCAAAAAGGCCCTGATTAGAGTTTTTTTATTCGACACATTTCTGCAAGCGCAACGATTAGCGCTGGAAAAAATGAATCTCAACACGTCCGTTATTAATCCTCAAGATGGCCGAATGCGTCCAACGCTTGAGGAGGGTGCCTGGTTCAAGATACGCGAAAATAAAAGGTAAAGTGGTCATTGGCTTATTTGGGTATTATCTATTGCCCGATGTGCTCTAATACCGCTGCAATAAATATGGAATGCCTTCTTACCATCAAATCAATCTCAATATTAACTATGCCATCAAAGGATTTTTAAACGAACAGAGTTCCGCTTTTTGGCAACGTATAAATTGAATGTTGGACACACCTATGGCAATGAAAAATACCGGTTTAAAAAGGTAGATGTGCTCAATTTGAATTTGGTCGTTGATTTCAAGTTGTAAACTGGAGCGGATTCACCCCTCATAGTTCAAACCTAAATTTCATAAACCGGAATCTATCCATTTAAAATAGCTTTCATTATCTTCACAACAAAAGGGTGAATAGCCCCTTTTGTCGTCAAGTATATGCGAGAGAATAAAAGAAGGTCTTTTTTAAAAAATCTAGGTATTGCTGGATTGGGAACGTTACTTACACCGCCTATCAAAGCAATGGCGGCAATTCGGTCAGAATCTTTGGCATTGCCCTTATCGTGCTCAACTGGTCCGCTTAAAATTACAATTCTGCAAACTACAGACGTGCACTGTCAAATTCATCCGCACGATGAATTGTTTTGGGAGAATGAAAAAATTGCTTTTAGAAGAACAGGTGGGTATGCACGTTTGGCTACTCTGTTTAAAGCGCATAGAAAGCAAAATCCCCACACCTTTATTGTAGACACCGGTGACATGTTTCAAGGGAGCGAACTAAGTGTTAAAACCACCGGAGAGGCATTAGTGCCAATACTTAATACGCTTCAGTATGACCTCTTTCTGCCAGGCAATTGGGAAGTGATTTATGGTAAAAAGAAGATGCAACACCTACTAGGTTCACTTCATGCTCCAAAAGTTTGCGCGAACATGTACCATGATTTAGGGGACGGTAAAAAGGGAGAATTAATCTTTCCACCTTATTTTATTTGGCAAGTAGCGGGTGTAAAGATTGGTTTTCTAGGTTACACCGATCCATTGGTCCCTATTCGACAAAGTCCAAATTATAGCAAGGGTATTTTCTATGCTAAACCGGAAGAAAATCTCGCACATTATATCGACGTGCTGCGCAACCAAGAGAAGTGTGCCTACGTCATTATGTTGGCGCATTTGGGACTTTCACAACAGATAGCACTAGCCAACATGGACGAGTGTGCTGGGCTGGATTATATTCTTGGTGGCGACACCCATGAACGGGTAAGGAAACCTATTCAATGCAAGTATGCTAAGGTTGTAGAACCAGGTGCTTTCGGTTCGTTTGTAGGTAAGTTAGAATTGACCATTGATAATGGTAGAATCACCAACGACACCTATCAATTGATGGAAGTCCGCACAAAAGATATACAACCCGACGCTGCTATGGACACTGTTATCAATGAAAAAGAAATTCCATTCCGCCAGGGAATTAATGAAATTGTTGGTTACAGTACTTTGCCATTATATAGGTACTTTGTGGTGGAGAACCCTATTGACACAATGATTCTAACAGCCCTGCATTGGAAATTCCCTGAAATTGATATTTGTTTGTCCAATGGATTCCGCTTCTGTCAACCGAATACTACGCCCGATAAAACAGGCAATATCCCCATCACCCATGCCTATATTTTTGACATGTTACCAGTAGATAGCACGGTTAGAACGGCTAAAATTACTGGTCGGCAGTTGACAGAATGGTTGGAGAAGGAATTGAATAACGTCTTTGCAAAAGACGCTTCCAAAAGACTTGGTGGCTGGGTCATAAAATTCAAGGGAATGAAGATGAGTTTTAATGCCTTTGCTGAAATGGGAAAACGGGTTAAAGAATTAACGGTAGGGGGTAAGGAAGTGGACCTAGATAAGTATTATACAATCCTTGCTTGTGAACGCGATGGCGATCCTGAGGACATGTTATGCCGTATTAAGGGTGTTAAAGACGCTGCCAATACCACTACAACCTTGCATCAATTGATGTACATCTATTTGAAGGAAAATTCGCCAGTTACACCAGTACCAGAATTGAATGCGAAGATTTTAGATGCCCCACAACTCCTCCTGTCTCAAGTAACCGGCGTGGATTATAAGTTCACCTAACCGATCCTGCTCAATATCATCCCTACTTGTAACAATTGTTACGTTTAGAGTGTAATATAGCATGTATCTTTGTGTGAGATACGATTATGTTAAAAGGAACAAAACTTTACAGCATCTTTGGCAACAAATGTCCCCGCTGTCACGAAGGAAACTTTTTTGAGAAGAACAATCCTTACACGAAAGATTTCGACAAGATGAACCATTATTGCTCTTCTTGTGGTGATAATTTTGAACGGGAAACAGGGTTTTATTATGGTGCGATGTATGTCAGTTATGCCTTGACAGTAGCTTTAGGGGTGACATGGTTTTTAATGCTCTATGTGATCTTCGGTTTTAACGCCATGATTTTTTTAATCAGTTATTCGGTCTTGCTGATTGTGCTTTTGCCTTGGATTTTTAGAACCAGTCGACTTATCTGGATAAACTTTTTTACTAAGTACAATAAAGATGCTGCAGGCAGTGTGCAGCGTAAAGTAGCATAAAAAAAGCCCCTAATGGGGCTTTTTTATTTTATTGTTCTGTTATTAAAGTAACATGGTGACAGGGTTTTCGATGAACGTCTTCAGTGTCTGCAAGAAAGCAGCGCCAGTTGCTCCATCTACTGTTCTATGGTCACAAGCCAATGTCAATTTCATTACATTTCCTGGTACAACGGTATTGTTCTTTACTACTGGCACTTGTCGAATAGCACCTACCGAGAGAATGCACGATTCTGGGGAATTAATAATAGAGGTAAAGGATTCAATACCAAACATGCCCAAGTTAGAAACAGTAAAGGTATTACCTTCCCAGTCCTTGGGTTGCAATTTTTTATCACGTGCTTTCTTGCCCAGATCTTTCACCTCAGCAGATATCGCATTCAGGTTTTTTTGATCAGCGAAGCGCACTACTGGTACGAGCAAGCCATCTTCTACCGCAACGGCAACACCTATATGTACATGGGAGTATTTTCTAATTTTATCTCCCATCCAACTGACGTTGACTTTAGGGTGTTTTTTGAGCGCCATGGCGCAGGCTTTGATAACAATGTCGTTAAACGAAACCTTGGTGTCCGGTACGGCATTCATGGCCTCACGTGACTTTATGGCATTGTCCATATCCACTTCAATGTTGAGGTAGAAGTGAGGCGCACCATTCTTGCTTTCAAGCAGACGGCGTGCGATGGTTTTGCGCATCTGGCTTACCGGCTCATCGGTGTACCCTTCGCTACCAGAGAGAACGGTACTACTGTATTCAACTGTAGAAGCCGAAGGTTGGTAATTGTCAAGATCTGATTTAATGATGCGACCATTGTCCCCACTACCTTTTACTTTCGCAAGATCAATACCTTTTTCTTTAGCAATCGCCTTTGCTAGAGGAGAGGCTTTGACACGGCTGCTTGAATCATTTGATGCAGCTGCAGCGGCTGTTGGAGCAGCGCTGGTGGTTATTGATGCGCTGGTTGGAGAACTTGCAGTGGCTGTTGAAACCGATTTGGCGGCCTGAAGAATGGCCTGCACGTCCTCACCACCTTTTCCAAGAATGGCTAATATGCTTTCCACCGGAGCACCCTGACCTTCACCAATGCCTTGGTATAGCAAAACCCCATCCTGAAAGGATTCGAATTCCATGGTGGCTTTGTCGGTCTCAATATCCGCTAACAAATCACCACTTTTCACCTTATCACCTACTTGCTTGTGCCATTTCGCCACCACACCATCGGTCATGGTATCGCTCAGTTTAGGCATGCGTACAATTTCCACACCTGCGGGAATACTGCCAACAGCAGGTGCCGAAGCCGCCGGAGCTACAGAAGCTGAGGCAGGAGCCGCCTTGGTGGCTGAACCTGTATTTAATAGAGCAGTAACATCTTCACCTGCTTGACCTAAAATGGCAATAATGGCATCTACAGGGACCGGTTTTCCTTCTTCTATACCGATGTGCAACAATATGCCATCTTGAAAGGATTCAAATTCCATGGTGGCTTTGTCCGTTTCTATATCCGCAAGCAAATCACCACTCTTCACTTTATCACCCACCTTCTTGTGCCATTTGGCAACAACACCTTCAGTCATGGTGTCGCTTAATTTGGGCATTCTTACAATTTCAGCCATCTTGATAAGTTCGTCTGTGCCAATCGGCAATTAAATTATTCTCTGATAAATGGATAACCTGGTTCGGAATAAACATCCTCATACAATTCCTCTGGTGAAGGGTAGGGACTATCTTCAGCAAATTGAACGGATTCGTTGACCATTTGTTTAATTTTATCCTCCATAGCCTCAATTCCAGCGTCATCAATCCAGTTATTCTTTTTCAAAACGGCTAAGACTTTTTCAATCGGATCCTGCTCTTGGTACTGCTTAACTTCGTCCTTGGTACGATAGGTTTGAGCATCGCTCATACTATGTCCCTTGTAACGGTAGGTTTTCATTTCTAGGAAAGTTGGTCCGTCACCTCTACGAGCACGATCAGCTGCTTCCTCTATGGCCTCGTGCACAGCTTCAACATTCAAGCCGTCTACTGGCTTACTCGGCATGTCGTAAGCCAAGCCTAATTTCCAAAGATCATGAACATTACTTGTGCGCTCAACAGAGGTACCCATGGCATAGAGGTTGTTCTCCACAATAAAAATAACAGGGAGCTTCCAGGTCATGGCCATGTTAAAGGCTTCGTGCAGTGCACCTTGACGAACAGCACCATCTCCCATTGAACACACACATAAATTGTCGGTTCCACTGTATTTTTCAGCAAAGGCTATCCCTGCACCCAGTGGCACTTGCGCACCAACAATACCGTGTCCCCCCATAAAATTGTGCTCCTTGCTAAAGATGTGCATACTTCCTCCTTTACCCTTGCTACACCCAGTCACCCGAGCGTACATTTCTGCCATCACGTATTTAGGATGTAAGCCCAGTCCAATGGGATGAGCGTGGTCTCGGTATGCAGTAATGTGCTTATCCTCCTTCCGAGTAGCACTGACAGTTCCAGCTACAATGGCCTCTTGGCCGATATACAGGTGACAAAACCCCTTTATCTTCTGCTGAACATATACCTGTCCTGTTTTTTCTTCAAAACGCCGCATCAGCAGCATGGATTCGTACCACTGTAGGTATTGTTCCTTGGTAAATTTTAGTTTCTTATCCGAGGCTGATTTTGCCATAATGTTGGATTTAGTGGTCACAAAAATAACAGAAAAATGCTAATAAGCAGCCCTCCTAGAATAGGAGTTTTACCAGCCCCTCACCGTTGGTAATTCTGATAAAATTAAAGGGAATAAAACGACCTTGGCATTCAAATAATCTTACTTTTGTGTGTCTTTTTAAAATGGTCTTCAGCGGCATCACATTCCTGGTTTATTTCCTTCCAGTATTCCTGCTTTTGTATCATTTATCCCCTCCAAAGCTTAGAAATGGTCTGCTTTTGATCGGTAGCGTGTTTTTTTATAGTTGGGGGGGACCCAAGTTTATTTTCGCCATTCTTGGTACCACTTTTCTTGATTTTCATTTGGTAGGGGCCATGCACCGCAGCCCAAAGGAGTCGACCCGTAAACAACTCCTCGTTTTCAGTGTTTTACTCAATGTGGGACTGCTTTTCTACTTTAAATACTGCAATTTTTTTATCGAAAATGTCAACGCGTTGCTGGGTACAGAGGTCAAATGGTTAAACGTGGTGCTTCCAATTGGGATTTCCTTTTATACATTCGAGAGTCTGACTTATGTGGTGGATGTCTACCGCAAAGTGCATGCTCCACTGACAATTTTTTGGAACTACCAGACGTATATTTTGTTTTTTCCAAAGTTGATTGCTGGTCCCATCGTGCGCTACAACGACATAGCCGATCAGATAGTTAACCGTGAGAAAAACGATACCGCAGAAATGAAAATAAGCGGTTTTGTGACGTTTTGCCTGGGTTTATCAAAAAAATCCATCCTTGCGAATACACTTGGAATGCAAGCTGATCAAGTATTTAATCTGCAATTAGAACAAATAGACACACTAGCAGCATGGACGGGGGCCTTGGCCTATACCTTTCAAATCTACTTCGATTTTTCAGGCTACAGCGATATGGCCATTGGTCTGGCAAAAATTATGGGATTCCGTTTGCCAGAGAATTTTAACAATCCATACACGTCTGCTAGCATAACCGAATTCTGGCGGCGTTGGCACATCACCCTCGGCACATGGATGAAGAACTATCTCTACATTCCGCTTGGTGGCAACAAGGGGAATAACTGGCAATTGTACCGTAACCTCGTGGTGGTGTTTCTTCTCTCGGGCTTTTGGCACGGTGCAAAGTGGAATTTCATTATTTGGGGCGCATGGCATGGTAGCTTCCTGGTGCTTGAGCGTCTATTCTTAAGTTCAATTTATCAACGGATTGGAAAATATATTAGCATACCCATCACGTTCATTATTGTGGTAGCCGGATGGGTGTTTTTTCGATTGGAAAATCTGGGCAGCGCCTTACAAGTCATCGGTAAAATGTTCACGTTTCAGTTTTTTGAGGGGCCTTTTGCCGCAAACAACGATTTCATCTTTATTTTACCCCTTGCAGATATACTGTCTTTTTTTGCCC
>CANGWA010000118.1 GCA_947457335.1 Sphingobacteriaceae bacterium | reverse complement strand
GACAGCACTGAATTCCGACGGTAAAGCGGACTAGGGATTAATTTAGTTACCCGACATGGATGAGCTGATTGTATACAATAATGTAACCATTGCGCAGGAAGAGCGTGTGGTCTTAAGCGACTTTAACCTGACAGTGAGAAAGGGTGAGTTTATTTACCTTTTAGGAAAAACGGGTAGTGGGAAAAGCAGCTTTCTGCGCACGCTGTATGGGGATTTGCCATTGAAGAGTGGTAGTGGACAGGTGTGTGGGTTTGACCTCGGTAAATTGAGACAAAAAGAGATTCCCTTTTTGCGCAGAAAATTGGGCATTGTGTTTCAGGATTTTCAATTATTGAGTGACCGTACTGTATACGACAACCTTTCTTTTGTAATGAAGGCAACTGGCTGGCAGGATGAAGCCCGCATTCGTGAACGCATACTCGATGTGCTACGGAAAACAGGTCTTGAAGGAAAAGAAAATAAAATGCCACACGAAATCAGTGGAGGCGAACAACAACGGGTATCTGTTGCGCGCGCACTCGTGAATGAGCCGGATGTGATACTCGCCGATGAGGCCACTGGTAACTTAGACCCTCAAACCTCCGAAGAAATTCTGCAACTCTTCAGAAGTCTAACCGAGGCTGGTCGCGCTGTGCTATTTGCTACGCACGACATGTTGGTGTACGCCAAATACAAATCCAAAACCCTTTTATTTGAAAACGGCAAGGTTGTACAACGCGATTAAAGCGTGTCGTACTCCTTTTTAACAAAATCCATCAAGTCTTTAATGTAAGCGGGACTAAAGTCGAACTTTATTCCAGCTGCCTTGTATATTTCTGGAATGGAGCGGGTATAACCAATGGTAAGCGCTTCCTTATACTGTTCAATAGCCCTTACGGGATTCATTTTGTAATTGCGCCAAACAGCGATGGCTCCCAATTGAGCAAAGCCATATTCAATATAATAAAATGGCACCTCAAACAAATGCAATTGCACTTGCCAGCGGCGATTCAGCTGATTTTCTAACCCAGTATAATCAACCACGTGACTTCCAAATTCAGCCATAATGTTCCGCCATGCAGCATACCGTTCCTCAACGGTGTGTTCTGGATGCAGGTACACCCAATGTTGGAATTTGTCAATAGTAGCAATCCAGGGTAGGGTATCCATGACGCTCTCCAGCTGTTGTTTCTTGGCTCGTCTCAATTCCTCTGCATTCTTAAAGAAAACATCCCAATGCTCCATGCTTAACAATTCCATACTCATGCTCGCCAATTCTGCTACTTCACTTGGGGGCGATTTGAACTCCACGAGATCTTGCTCGCTGTAAAGGAAAGAATGTATGGCATGTCCTCCTTCGTGCACCATGGTGGTTAAATCACGGTGTAAGCCAACACTATTCATGAAAATAAACGGCACATCGGTTTCGTAAAGCGGGTATTGATAGCCTCCGGGCGCCTTGCCCAATCTGCTCTCCAAATCCAAACGCCCCATTTCATCCATGGTGCGGACACATTTACCGAAATAAGGATCTAAACGGTTAAAACACTCTATCGTCTTCTCAATAAGCTCCCGCGCATTACCAAAAGGGCGAAGTGGAGGCAGTCCATCTTCGTCCACAGAAGTATCCCAAGGACGGTAACTTTCCAATTTTAATTTTTGTTTTCGAGTGGCGTCGTGCGCATCAATCAACGGCACAGCGTATTTTTTTACACTTTCGTGAAAATTCAGGCAATCTTCTACCGAATAGTCGAAACGTGCCAGCGAACGGTGTTTATAATCCCTGTAATTATCGAAACCAGCGTTCTTAGCGATTTGATTTCTAACACCAATCAATTGTGTAAACAGATCGTTCAATTTCGCCTCATCCTGCCCGCGTCTATTATGAACCAACTGATACACTTCTTCCCGGATAGACCTGTTCAAATCTTTCAAAAAAACAGATGCCTTTTGAAGCGTCATGGTTTCTCCTTGATAAGTGATGCTTTGATCGCCATTAATAGCGCCAAACTGCTGCTCTAATTCTTGCAACTGTGTTTGAAGGGGAATGTTTTCTTCCCTAAACAGTTCTATACTATTTGCAATGCCGCGTAAATAAATGGCGTATCCCTCTTCTTTCAGCTCACTTCTGAAGGGACAGGCCATTATTTTTTTGTTCGTGTCATTGGCCAACGGCGCCATGTGGGGGTCAATGTTTTGAACGAAATCGTTGTAACGGTCCCGTAGGGCCTGATTGGCCGTATCACACGTCATTTTAATATAACGCCACGCCATGTCCTCACTAATTACTGCAGTGAGTTCACTGTAGTCCTTTAACCATTGCTTTAATGTTTCAGCATTTGTTAGGGGGCGCGCCAGTAATTCATCAAAATATGGCTTCAGCAGGTCCCATGTAGTAATAACAAAACCTGATTGTACGTACGATCGATTCATACCTGCAAATTAAATATTTACAGGGCAATTGTGAAGCAACGTTCACAAAAAATCAAAACCGTTTATTGTTCGTTTTTGTACTGCTTGTGCCGCAGCACTTTGGCTTCAAGGAAGAAGATGATTTCTTCTGCAATGGCCTTGCTGATGTCACCCGATTTTTCAATACGGCGAAGCAGGGACATCATTTTAAGGTATTTCTCAATTTCCTGAGGGTTGTTCTTGATGGACTCAACCACAGCATTGAGTGCCGTCTTATTCAAATCATTGATGTATTCGTCGCGTTTGAAGATAGCCCTTGCTTTTTGAGCATCACTGGTTTTAAATGCATCCAAGGCATCGTCCATTAACTCACACGACTCCTCAAACATCGATAGTGCATGTGTTTTGTTGATGAGCTCATTAAAAAACGCATCATCCGCCTTTAATACGAACTTAGCAATGCGCGTCGCAATGTCCCCTGCCCTTTCCAAATTGCTATTCATTTTGATCATGGCAAGAATGAAGCGTAAATCAATAGCAACGGGGTTGTACAAAGCAATGATGTTTTCACAGTTGCGTTCAATTTTGAGTTCAAGAGCATTGACCCGGTTTTCTTCTTCGAGAATGGTCTGCGACAAGGCACGGTCATTGTTGGCCAATGCTCTGAGAGCATTGCGCAACTGCTTCGCCACTAATTCCCAAAGTGTGGTAAAGTCCGCTTTTAATTCTGTGATTTCCGTTTCAAAATGGTTCATAGACAATAATGTCAAATTTAAATAATCAACCGAAGCGACCGGTGATATAGTTTTGAGTAATTTCTTCTTTTGGGTTGGTGAACATTTGTTTGGTTGGACTAAATTCTTTCAGTTCACCCATGTAAAAGAAGGCCGTTTTATCACTGATCCTGGCTGCTTGTTGCATGTTGTGCGTAACAATAACCACGGTTAATGTTTTTTTCAATTCAAAAACCAATTCTTCAAGCTTTGCAGTACTAATAGGGTCGAGTGCCGAGGTAGGTTCATCCATCAATAAAATACTTGGCTCAACGGCCAGCGTGCGGGCAATACATAACCGTTGCTGTTGTCCGCCAGAGAGGGCGAGAGCCGATTTCTTTAATTGATCTTTTACTTCACCCCACAAAAACACCTTCTTTAGCGTCGACTCAACTACTTCGTCGAGCAATGCTTTATCCTTCACCCCTTGAATGCGTAAACCGTAAACAATGTTTTCGTATACCGTTTTGGGAAAGGGATTCGGCTTTTGAAAAACCATGCCGATTTTTTTGCGCAGTTCCTCTAACTGAATGTCCTTGCTGTAAATCTCCTTGCCATTAAAAATGATACTGCCATCTTTTCTAAACCCTTCAATATAGTCATTCATGCGGTTGTATAACCTTAGAAACGTTGATTTTCCACAACCAGATGGCCCAATGAAGGCAGTAATAGAATTCTCAGGCATAACAATGCTGACGTTTTTTATCACGTGATTGTCCCCGTAAAAAACATTAACGTTTTCAGCTATAAGCGATTCTTTTTCTACCATTTTACTTTTTTCTGCCACTTGTTCCTATAATATAAGGCAATGCCGTTCATAACAAATGTAATTAAGAGTAGTATAATAATTGCCGCGGCAGCGTCTATTGCAAATCCTTTTTGAGGGCGAGAAATCCAGTTAAATATCTGTATGGGCATAACGGTAAATTCATCTGTTGGTGATGTCGGAACAAATGGTACATACGCCAATGCCCCCACAACAATCAGTGGTGCCGTTTCTCCTATGGCTCTTGCTAATGAAAGAATTATTCCTGTTACAATCCCTCCCGATGCTGCTGGTAAGAGCTGCATCCGAATGGTTTGCCATTTGGTTGCACCCAAAGCAAAGGAAGCTTCTCTTAGCGATTTAGGCACAGCTTTCAGAGATTCGCGGGTGGCCACTATAATGACTGGTAATATCAACAAGGAAAGTGTACACGCTCCAGCCAAGATACTTCCCCCCATATTCATCAAACGAGCAAACACTTCCAAACCGAGCAAGCCATAGATAATCGATGGTACGCCAGCAAGATTGGTAATGTTTATTTCAAAAAAATCAAACAGCCTGCTTTTTCCTGCATACTCCTCAAGATAAATACCGGCACCTACGCCAACAGGTACAGCTATGATTGCGGTAAGCACCAATATCCAGAGCGTACCTACAAAAGCAGAGATAATCCCAGCCTTCTCTGGTAAACGCGAAGGCAAGCTGGTCATAAACTGCCAATTGATGCGGCCAATCCCGTCAAAACAAATATTACCTAGAAACAAGAGTAAGGACAACACACCAAAGGCAGTGCAAAAGATAGCAAACCACTGAAAGGTTTTATCAACTATGTAATTACGGTTGTACTTACTCATACTTCCTCGTGAATTTTTTCTTGATCCAGAAACTAATGTTGTTCAACAAGAAGGTCAAACCAAATAGCGCCAATCCCGCAGCAAATATGGTTTGGTATTCAATCGTACCGCGTTCTACATCCCCCATACTGACTTGTACAATATAGGTGGTAATGGTTTCAATGGGAACAGTGGGATCAAAGGTGAGTCGGGGTTGCTGCCCAGCAGCTATAGCCACAATCATTGTTTCACCCATTGCCCTTGAAATGGCGAGTAAAACTGAGACTGTGATGCCACTCAATGCGGCAGGAACAAGCACCCTAAAGGCTGTTTGGAAACGCGTAGCACCCATGCCATAAGATGCTTCACGAAGGGATTTAGGAACAGCATAAAGCGCATCTTCACTGAGTGAAGAAATTAATGGAATAATCATTATGCCCATGACGATGCCTGGTGATAAGGCATTGAAGCCCGATAAACTTGGTAACACCGTTTGCATCAGTGGTGTAACAAAGGTAAGGGCAAAATACCCGTAAACAACGGTAGGGACCGCTGCCAAGATTTCTAACATGGGCTTCACCACCTTTCTGAGTTGCTTGGGAGCATATTCATTCAAGTAAATGGCTATGGTTAAGCCAAACGGTAGAGCCACCAAAATAGCAATGCCCGAAGTAAGAACGGTCCCCGCCAGCAAAGGCAAAATTCCGAAGTGTTTATCGGCAAACAAGGGTGTCCATTGATCTGAGGTCAGGAATTCTTTAATCGAAACCGTTTTAAAAAATACAGAAGCTTCAGAGAGCAGTATCCATATAATGCCAAATGTGGTGAGTACACTTACTACACCACACGCCAGCAGCAAAACCTTAATTATTTTTTCGCGTTTCCTCACAAAAGGACAAAAAGGCCGACTCCTTGGTTGCCCTCAGAGCCGGCTTGTGTGTGAACTTATTTTGTTTCGCCAATAAATGCTTTGAACTTCGCAACTTCTGCTTCAATCTCTTGATCAGTCATTGCGATGTAGCCAACATCCTTGGTCAATGTCTTGGTATTTGCTAAATAGAATTTCACAAATTCTACTACTTCCTTCCTCTCAGCGGCTTTCTTGCTGACATAAATGAAAAGGGGACGGCTGAGCGGTGCGTAAGTCTTATCTTTAACTGTTTGCTCGGTAGGTAAAACGGCTCCATTGCCATTGTTAACTGCTACCAACTTCAATTTATCTTGGTTCTCGGTGAAGTAAGCTAATCCGAAAAATCCAAGTGCATTTTTGTCGTTACGAATACCCTGAACGAGTACATTATCATCTTCACTCGCAGTATAGTCACCACGACTAGAGTGTGATTTACCAACAACTGCTTCAGTGAAGTAATCGTAAGTGCCGCTTTCTACACCGGGACCAAAGAGGTGAATTTCTTCGTTTGGCCACTCCTTACGAATTTGGTTCCAACGCATAATTTTACCTTGTGCTGCTGGTTCCCAAATCATTTTCAATTCAGCAACCGTAATGTCTGCACACCAAGTGTTTTCAGGACTAACCACAACCGCAAGGCCATCAAAAGCGACTTTTAGTTCACAAAAATCAATACCTGCAGTTTTACAAGTGCTGTCTTCAGCTTTCTTGATGGTACGGGAAGCATCGTTGATGTCGATTTCACCACGTCCGAATTTTTTGAATCCGCCACCAGTACCTGAAAGTCCCACTGTTACGCGGACCTCAGGAGCAGTTGCCTTAAACTCTTCTGCAACAGCTTCAGTGAGCGGATATACGGTGCTCGATCCGTCAATGGAGATGGCACCGGTTAGTTTTTCTGAAGAAGCTTCTTCTTTGTGGCTTCCACCACATGCTGCTAAAAATCCTGCAGCTAATAATACATAGACTATTTTTTTCATGATTGTTGATTCAAAATTACTTTAGATCTTTTTGTTGAATGTTAAGCTATTGTTACCAAAACGGGATTAAAACCTATACTGCATACGAATCGTTAGCACATTGTCCTTCAGGTCTTTAGTATAACCAGCAAGTCCTGTTGCTTCGTTTCTTTGGATGTTATAATGGAACATCCAGACAATGTTTTCATTGAGATAGTAGTTATAACCGAAGCCAATTTGCTCGTAACGGATATCGGCGGCTGTAAGTTTGTTGGTTGAACCACCAACGATGTTAGACCCTTTTACCTTTACATTTGGATCGTAGTATTCCACTTTCAACACCGCTTCGTGCTTTTTATAACGGTGAATTAAGTAGCCGTAGGCCGCACTGAAATTTCTAACGTACATAGCAGATGTAGCTATCGGAAATACAGGTGATGCGGAACTAGCTGAAGAACCTGTTTGTGTGCCTTGAATATACTCTCCACGCACAGTGGTAGAGCCAGCTTTGGTTGCCAATCGGAAATACCCTTCTACTCCGGTATATACACGCGGCGCTTTTTTATTCTTTAAAACGGTTGCACTTGTATCGTGTGCTACCCAATCTGAAACACCATTGGTGTTGGTTTGAATTTTATCGTATTCGATATTGGTTTGGAAAAGGTTACCACCATTGTAATGCGAAGCTCCAATTCCAACTTTAATTTTACTATTCAATTCCTTATAATACTGCAAACGGCCAATGAAATCTTTTTGAAAATCGACTTCATTTACGCCAAGAACAGGAGTCGTGTTAGCTGCATAACCAGCGGGGGTGGTGGTGCCGGGCACATAAACGCCTTGCCCATCATACAAACCGGCATCTAGACGGAAACCATGTAATTTGTGACCTTTTCCTGGAGCAAAAATGATTTTGGCACCAAGATCCCTTTCGTTTGGCATCAGAATTTGTGTGTAACGGGAACGTTCTGGACTTTCGCGCACTGCAGAAGATTGATCAATCTCGAAGCCAAATGGTCGGTTCATTACACCTACAGTTAGCGAAAATGATTTGACATGTGGATCGGTTAGCACGCCGAATATTTCAACAAGATTTAATCCCCTTTCAGTCCCATTGATTTGCATCACGTACTGACTGTTTTTACCATTATAAGTAAACTTAACACGGCCACGGCGAATCATGAAGCGTTTATCAGAATTCGCAGCAAAAGTGCCTCCATCAAAGTTGGCGGCACCACGGGTTTCTATGTATTGAAATTGTGATT
>CANGWA010000117.1 GCA_947457335.1 Sphingobacteriaceae bacterium | reverse complement strand
TGGGGGTTGCGGATCATTCAACAGCTTTTTTAAAGCATCTTACCTCCTTGGGATTGTCCATTGGCGGGGTGATTGACGTGATAGCGGTGAACGACTACGACCGCTCAATGTTAGTGAAAATTGATCATCAAAACCATTTTTTGAGTGATAAGGTGAGTATGTGCATACTCGTAGAGCAGCATTTATGAAAAAGTCGCTGGAAGAAGTGAACGCCTCTGTTGACACCAACAAACGAGGATTCAGAAGAATATTAGCATTTTTAGGGCCAGCTTACATGATTAGTGTAGGCTATATGGATCCTGGAAATTGGGCTACGGATATTGCAGGGGGAAGTCAGTTTGGTTACAGTCTGATTTGGGTTTTAATCATGAGTAACTTGATTGCTTTGTTATTGCAAGGTCATTGTGCCCGTTTAGGTGTGGTTACTGGAAAGGATTTGGCACAGGCATCCCGTGAAAGTTATCCGCCGATTGTTAATCTATTCCTATATGGATTGGCAGAAATTGCTATAGCTGCGTGTGATTTGGCAGAGGTTATTGGAATGGCAATTGGTATTCACTTGCTTTTCCCTTCTGTAAGCATATTAATGGGTGTATGCATTACAGTGTTGGATAGCTTTATTCTGTTGTTTTTAATGAATAAAGGTATACGTAAACTTGAAGCATTCATCATCAGTTTAATTGGTTTAATTGGTGTTTCTTTTTTAATTGAACTATTAATTGCCAAACCTTCTGTATCCGATATAGTGAAAGGAATAATTCCAGTTATTGAGAATGAGGATGCGCTTTATATTGCAATTGGCATTATTGGGGCAACGGTTATGCCTCATAACCTTTACTTGCATAGTTCCCTTGTTCAGACTCGCGCTTTTGGAAAGTCAGAACCCGAGTTAAAAAAGGCTATCCGATTTAATATTCTAGACAGTGCAGTGGCTCTGAATCTGGCTTTATTTGTGAATGCAGCTATTTTGATACTTTCTGCAGCAACCTTTTTTAAAGCAGGCCGACACGATGTAGTGGATATATTAGATGCCCATCAATTGCTTGCTCCCATGTTAGGGAGTGGGTTAGCGCCACTATTATTTGCCATTGCCTTAATTGCAGCTGGTCAAAGTTCTACCATTACGGGCACTTTGGCGGGCCAAGTGGTTATGGAGGGATATTTGAATTTGCGACTAACGCCCTGGGTGCGTCGACTCATCACCCGCTTAATTGCAATCGTACCAGCGTTTTTTGTCATCTTGATCAGCGGGGAACAGGCTACTGGTAAGCTTTTAATTTTTAGTCAAGTGGTACTAAGTCTTCAGTTGGGATTTGCAATTGTTCCCTTGATTCACTTTGTGAGTGACAAGAACCGTATGGGTGTTTTTGTAATTCCTTTATGGCAAAAAATACTTAGCTGGGTCGCTGCGTCAATCATACTTGTGTTAAATATCAAGCTGGTCTACAGCGAACTTTCTGATTTTACAAGTCGACATGAATCAATTTGGTTAAATGGTTTGATCTTTGTTTTTCTATTAGTGTGTGCTTTTATTTTGGGTTATGTGATTTTCGCCCCCTTTATTTCTCGCCATAAATTAAAACAGGGCAGGATCATACATAGCGATTGGCAACCGCTCACTATTGAGAAACGGGGAGAGCTAGTCCGCATGGCTGTAGCTGTCGATTTTGGTCCAAGTGACAACAAGGCCATTAACAAAGCCATACAAATGGGTGGCGAAGGCGCTGTATTGGTGCTGATTCATGTGTTGGAAAGTGCTGGAGCAGTAATTTATGGTGATCAAGCACAGGATCGCGAAAGAGAAGAGGATATAAAGCTCATGCGGCAGTATGAAGTTTCTTTGACCGAAGCGGGCATTCGTTGTGAAACGCATTTAGGATTTGGTGATCCAAAAAAGGCGATACCTAATTTGGTATATACATTGAACTGCGATTCCCTTTTTATGGGGATGCATGGCCACAAAACGGTCAAGGACTTGCTTTTTGGCACCACGATTGAGTCGGTACGGCATAACGTAAAGGTGCCGTTAGTATTGGTCTAGAGAAGTTATTGGAGTTTTTGAATACATTCCATTAGTATGTTTGCTTGACTTTCGTTATTGAACGGTTGACACATGGCGATACGGTTTTGTAGTTCTGTGGTGTCAAAACTACGATTCATACATGTTTCAATTTTTGAAATAAAGTCTTCAGGTCGGTTAACTATGAACAGGCTGTCGTTCTCTTGAATACCAGTGCCTTGCGTCATATGAGAATTGAGGACAATAAAACGCCCCTTATACATGACATTTAGAAGTTTCAACTTAAGACCCGTTGCTTGACCAGTGTACAGACAATGCACATGGGCATTGTTGATAAGGCTGTTCATTTCAGCATCATTGGGATTGTTGATTAATTGAATGGAATTGTGTTTTGTTATTTCTTCTGACAGCAAAGGTGGTGGATTCTTTCCAGCTATGATGGCGGGGTAACTTGTTTTTGAAAACACTTCCCGTATAAGCCAAAGTGCTGCTTGGTAATTTTCGGAGATGGATAAATTGCCATGAAAAAGAATATACTTTCCTTGACCTAGCAGAGATGTGCAGGATTCACTGGGGTGAAAACTTGGTAGGTAGATGGTCTCTTGTAATGGAAAATTATGTTGGAAGTACTTGGTGTCTTCTTGATTGACCGATAAAATAACCTTTGCCTTAGTGATGACTTGTTCAAATTTTCTTAAACGAACAGCTTCCAGCAATAAGTATATTTTTTTAATCAAGTTTCTTTCTGCATGCGCTAATTGGCGAAAGTAGTCGTGTTCAATATTGCTGTGACGGTAAATGAAGTTACGGCCTTGCAGTTCAGGTTCATTCATCAACCAGCAAGTGTGTAGGACTTCTAAAAGTATAGGCGCATTGTCTGCTTTTAAACGTTGAACCAATTCTTTTGATTGCCGTGTAGTGACGTTATAAGGCAGGTTTGAAAATTGTTTTAAGATGCCAGTTTCACGCTTGTAATAATAAACTTGGTCACAAATTAGACTCAGTTCGTTTGCTTCCTTTCTGCCATAGGAGTAACAGTGTAAAGTTACGGAAACTCCCTTCGCATTTAACGCTTTTAGCTTATAATAAACATCAATGACTCCTCCGTAATCCGCAGGCCAAGGGACATCAAAAGCGACTATATGCAGTTTCAGCACTTGTTAAAGATGCTAATTTCTGCCGAAATAAGCGTTAAATCGGTGTCACGATTTAGTTAAATGCAAAACTGTTCGCATTTACGCCAGCTTTGAAGGTAGTTAGTAGGGTTCCATCCGTTTTCATGACCGTAATGGTGGAACGCTGTGAATAATCGTGTGCATCTGCTATATAGATTAGGTTGTTTGGAGAGCATCCAATACCATAATAATTGGAGTTGGCATTGCTGAACACCGTTTGAATCACTCTCTGGTCTATATCCATTCGAGAAACGCCTTTACCCAATAAATATATGGTGTCGGCAGTTCGGTTCAACGTTAAGCTCGAAAACATATTTGTTGTTTTTTCATCTCTTTCAAAGATGGTTTGGAGGTTGTTGGTATTTGTAAATTTTATTTTTTGAATCTGATTGGTCGAATACGAAAGGGTGATGAGTTCACTTTTTTTATTCAGTGCCATGCCTCTCAAGTTTTTGCCAACAAATACACTATCTGTAATTTTGTTGTTTCGCGTATCCACAACGTAAACGTAAGACTGCGAGGGGCAGCCTACAAACAATTGGTTTCCACAAGGGATTATCTGTTCCGACCAGTCTCTTAGTGGTATTTTCCCAATAACCGTGTGGTTTTGGAGGCTGGCTATCACGATGCAATTGTCATATAGATCGGAGATGTACAAAAGATCTGAACCAACTTTACACAGGTAGCGAGGTGATTTTAGGCCTGTAATGGCCCCAACTTTTTTAAACGTGCTATCGCAAATAATCACTTGCGCAGAGTTGTTCATTACCAGGTACCATAAGCCGTCAATTTTGGTCAAACTTTGTGCAACATCACCAGGTCCAATGCCGTTTTGTTGTCGGTAATAATTTTCGACAACGTCTCCATTTGATGGATTAAAAAGCGACACTGCTGCATTACTGCTACCATAGTTGCCTTCGCACACCACGTATACCAGCGAATCTTTTACAGAAGAGGTAGGCGTAGTGCTACCGCTAGTTGAGTCAGGGGAAGGTTGGTCCTTAACGCAAGCGGTAAACGCAATTAAAAACAGAATAGATACTAATAGCTTCATTCGATAATTATTCGCACAGATTTTTGGTTATTAAAACTTTCAACGCTTAAGAAATAACAGCCTGGTTCTAGTCCGTCGAATTCAATCTTCCTGTTGTCGATGTTTCCTTTTCGCACTAATTTCCCTGACAAATCTACAATTGTGTAGGAGGAGTATTCTTCAGGAGCGCTGACCTGTACGCTGTTTTTTGTAGGATTGGGATAAAAAGTGACTGATTGTTGATTGTTCGATTGAATGAAGGTACTGGTTAGCTTCTCATAACTAATATTGTCGATCGCAAAAAACGCAGGCGTATTCATGAATCCACCCGAATTATCAGTAGACCGCATCACAAATTTGAGGCTATCAGACAAGCCAAGAGAGGACAAATCGGCGAATTGCCAGGTATTCAAAATAAAATCTTGTGTGTTGTTTGTGAAGGTATAGTTGGCAAGAAAGAGTACAAGACTATCTTTTTTAATCCCCCACGAGTAACTAAGGACCACTAATTTCAGGTAGTCAGGGTCGTTTCCTGAAATACCCCCAAACTTTTTAGCAAAACTATCTCCAGTTTTCATGGATTTATAAGCAAAAGTTGTGTTGGTGTAATACAACCCTTTGAATATAATTGGTGTGCCGGTGGATGTTAGTATGGCTCCATCTTGACCTACCACAAAGTTTGCTGAATTGTTATAACCACTTAAGGCTTTTACACCATATAGATTGGTGAATCCTGCAGTTGAAGAGTCTTTAATGTTGGTGTAGGCGAACCCACCTAGCCAAAACCCGCTACTGTATGTGTAATTAAATCTCAGTCCATTCTCATAAAACGGTGCACTGGTGGTTGGTGAATAAGCACTGTTTGTCTGTAGTGTAAGTGATTCAATGGTTGCCGTAAAGGTTTGGGAAGAACAAATAAAATTAAAAAGTAGTGCTGGTAGAATTAGAAGCTGTTTCATGGATTGATGTGTCTTTATTATAGATTAGTTGGATTTCTTGATGATAATCACATTGACGCCACCTTCAATGCCAAACAGCGGCATTGGATAACCCGCCATTACCTGGTAGTTGGTATTTGTGACGTTATTGAGTTTTAGGAACCAATTGTATTCAATTTTATCATTTTTAAGATGGTAGCCCAGATGCACATTAACGAGGTGGTACGGGGTTAACCAGGAATGGTTGTCGGTACTGGTAAATCGGTATCCAGCATACTGGTAATAGATATTGAAAGTGAATGGTTTCAATTTTAACCAAGCATGTGCGGTAGCGATGTATCGGGGGGTATACACTAATTGTTTGTGAAGAGTGTTTGTAGTACCAGCACTAGCATCCGCCGTAATGGTTGAGAGGTTGTATGACGTGTTAACAGTTAGTCCCGTTGCATTTTGTTGATCAATGGGGCCAAATTGTAGTTGATAGCGGATTAAAGATTCAGTCCCACGGCTCCAGACAGCTAGAATATTGGCAGCATAGGGGTTTAAAGCTGGTCCTGGAAGCCAAGTGATCCAATTGTTCATCCAGCGGGAATATAACGAGCCCTGCAGGCTAATTTTATGTCTTTCTGCCGATTTCTCCCATGAAATAAACGCATCGGTGGTGTAGCCTTTCTCAGGTAGAATGTTAGGATCGCCACCAGGTTGCCAGTAGCGTTCGTTAAAAGTAGGTTGACGAAAGACTTTTGCACAACTGCTTCCTATAGTCAATTTTTTCCACTCGTATTCAACCCCGGCAGTTCCAGTAAGTGGGTGTTCTCCTGTACTGAAGTATTCGTATCGGGTAGCGAAGGAGGCGCTCAATTTGTTTTTAAAAAACAGCGCTCTATCATGGGCGAAAATTGCGACTCGCCCCATTTGTCGCTGTTTGGAATACTCAGTTGATCGTGCATAAGCGTTTGCTGCTTGCACCCCAAAAGTGAGGAAATGATGTGGTAGACCATGGTAAAAGGATTCATGTTCGGTAAAAACTTGATGCACGTCTGCTCGGCTCACATTAGTGCTGGCATAGTTCTTATAGTTGAGTAGGTCGGTAAACCAAGCCGTTCGGAAGGTGCTGTAATAGTTTTTTTCTTTATGCTGCCATTGGAACATTGATTTTTGGTTTTTATCCCATTGCTGGCTAAAATCATTGGAGTAGAATTGAGGTAATTGGCGTTGGTTGATTGTGCCCCAAAAATCAAATGAAACGGTGTTTTTAACCGAAAGGCGCCAAGCGTTTGAGGTCAAAAGCCCATTCATGTTGTAATCCGCATTGGCCATTGTTTTTAATGAACCGTCCGCACTCTTGTATGGAAACCTGTTCTGAGACGCATTTCGGTAAACTGACAATGCGTGCGAACTTTTAGTTGAACCTTGGCTATAGCGCATACCGGCTTGATAATTTTGAAAGTTACCTCCCGAAACTTGGCTTTGTAAGTAGGCATGGGGGACAAAATTTGCGCGTTTATTGCCCAAATAAATTGTTCCAGCAGCTGCGCCACTGCCAGCAATTGCTGCATTCCCGCCAAATTCAATATAAACATCATCAAACAGCCATGTCTGAAGGAGGGACAAATCGGTTTGTCCAAGCATGTTGTTTTGTATATTCATTCCCCCCCACAGCACAGCATTTTGAGAGGCGTTGCCACCTCTAAACGAGAGAGAAGAGATAGCCCCTGGCCCATAAGCCTTGACAAAAAGTGGAGTGTTTGCTGCTAATAACTCACTAACAGAGGCGGTATTAAAATTTGAAAGTGTTGACGAGTCCAGGGTCATTCTCTTTTTTCCTGTTTCGGAATTATAAACGCGCTTAATTTTTGTAATAACCATTACTTCATCCAGTAATTTTTCCTGAATGGGTTGATTTATCTGTGCTACAGATAAAAGACATTGCCATAATGCCGTTATGAACAGGACCAGCCTGGTTGCGTTCATTGGACTCAGTTAAATGAGACAGGTGCATGTTAGTTTGGACTTTTCCCGGTCCTTATAACGTGACATTTGAGGCAGGTCTTCTGACTCGTCCCTCCTGTGCGCCTTCCCGTAATGATACAGTGGCGATGAATGCACAGGTGATGAATGGGCTTACAGCAGCGGGTACTGTCCGTGGTTTACACACGGTTCCCGTATTAATCCTTTCGGAACCTCGGGGCAAAATTAATAAAAAAAGCAATGCTTGTGTTGTGGCATTTACCAAAAAAAAACAGGGACGCCGATGACGCCCCTGCTATCTTATAAAGTTGGATGAAGCGGATTTATTGATTTTCTGGAGCTTCTTTCGCATTAGGCTCACCTGTTTTTTCGGAGTTGGGTTTGCCAAGTTGAAGGTTGTACCAATCGATTTTTCTTGAAAAGTACATCACGATACATAGAATAACGAATATACCTAAACTACCTATTAATAGGGCGTAATCTTGCAATTGAATGATCACAAAGATGAAGATGTAAAGAATGGAAAGGATACCTGTTAATAACAAAATGAGTTGAGTAGATTTCAAAATAGCTCTAACATAACCACCGATCAAAAGCATGGTTGCTGAGGCAGAAATTAAGAAGGCAGTATTGTAACTCAAGTGTTCAGAGATGGATAACAATAGGGTATAAAAGACAATCAGGGCAATGCCAACCAAAAGGTATTGTACTGGGTGAATAAAGACGCTATTCAGTACTTCAATGAAAAAGAAAACCATAAAGGTGAAAAGTATAAATAGAATTGCGTAATGAAT
>CANGWA010000116.1 GCA_947457335.1 Sphingobacteriaceae bacterium | reverse complement strand
CTAACAGCAAACTGTACATTACAACCACCCGAAAAGTTTCCGATACTACGCATCATTTTGATTGCCATAGTACGCATTTTTTGATAGGTACTATCGCTGAGCGTCATGGCTGGGGCTACTGTGATACTATCACCAGTATGCACACCCATTGGATCAAAATTTTCAATAGAGCAAATAATGGCTACATTATCCGCATGATCGCGTAACAACTCTAATTCATATTCTTTCCAACCAAGCACGGCTTTGTCAATAAGCACCTCATGGATTGGTGAGGTTTGCAATCCACGGTTCAGTAGACCGTCAAATTGTTCTTTTTCATAAACAACCGATCCGCCACTTCCTCCAAGAGTAAAGGAGGGTCGTATAACAAGGGGAAAACCAAACTCCTGAGCGATGGATTTTCCCTCCAGAAATGATTTAGCAATGCGGCTAGGGGCCATGGCAACACCGATTTCTTCCATTCTTGCTCTGAACAGATCCCTATCTTCCGTAACCTTTATCGCTTCAACGTCTACACCTATCATGCGCACGTTGTACTTCTTCCAAATACCTAACTCTTCGCACTTCATAGCCAAATTGAGCCCGGTTTGTCCCCCCATTGTAGGTAGCACTGCATCAATTTTGCGTTCTTCAAGAATTTTGACGATTGATTTTACTTCCAATGGCAACAAATAAACATGATCTGCCGTAACCTTATCCGTCATAATGGTAGCGGGATTAGAGTTAATCAGCGTCACTTCAATTCCCTCTTCTCGCAAACTTTTAGAAGCTTGTGAACCAGAGTAATCAAATTCGCAGGCCTGACCAATAACAATTGGTCCTGAACCGATGATTAACACGGATTTAATGGAAGTATCTTTTGGCATAGGTTGCGGCTTAAAATCCCGCAAAGATAAGGCTCAGGAGGTGAGATAAAAAGCTGAAGATATTGACATCTGGAAATAAAAAAACCCGGTATTCACCGGGTTACTTTGTTCAGGTAAGGGGGCCTTATTCTGAAGCCGAGGCGGTTTCTTTTTTGCCTTTTGCTTCTGCTACCACAAGGTTGCGTTCATAATGATCAGAGCCATTGAGCGCCGCAATGGCTGCCCTGCCTTGATCATCATTAGGCATTTCTACAAAGCCATACCCTTTACTACGGTGTGTCTCTTTGTCCTTAATGATTCGTACACTTGCCACTTCCCCATATTGGGCAAAAAGTTCCGCAAGTGCCTGCTCCCTTACTTTGAAGCTGATGTTGCTTACAAAAATGTTCATAGAAAAACGTTTGTGTGTTGTGCGAAAGGTAGTAAAAATCTACGAAAATCAAGCATTATTAAAAAAAATGTTAAAAGAATAATTAACAATTTACCGTTTCGTTGAAGAAATTCCCCGAAAGCACAAAACGCTATCTATCAGCTATTTACAAATGCTTCTACACTAATTTCGACATTTGCATCTTTTGGTAAACGAGCGGCTTGAATGGTGGCCCTGGCGGGGAAATCGTTTTTGAAGTAAGATGCATATACTTCGTTCACTTGAACAAAGTTGTTCATATCGTTTAAAAATATGGTACTTTTCACCACGTTGTCAAATGTACAGCCGGCTGCCTTCAATATTGCACCGATGTATTCCATTACCATGCGCGTCTCTTCTTTTATACTGGTTTTCACTAGTTGTTTACTTTGGAGGTCCATAGCAATGGTTCCACTCACAAAAACAAAATTGTTGACAACTACGGCCTGATTATAGGGACCGATAGGGGAGGGGGCATCGGGAGTATTGATAATTTTTTTCATGTTGTATTAGGTTTAGAACTCTTACAAAGATAGATTTTGAAATAGGATATCAATTAAAGGTTTTGCACAGTATTAGTGGATATTTAAACCAATCATGCACACATCGTCCACCTGATCGAGTTCACCTTTCCAATCCTTGAAAAAGTGCGCCACCCTATTTTGTTGTTGGTTTGCTGGTAAACCGGCTATCTCCTCCAGTAACTGTACCAAGCGTTTCTGCATCAGCTTTTTACCTTTTTCCCCACCGAATTGATCTGCAAATCCATCTGTATACAAGTAAAGAAAATCGCCACGTTCGCACTGCAAGGTGTGGGTGGCAAAAGCATTATTTTTAAAGCCCTTGCCCACTGGCATTTTATCGGCTTGAAGCACTTGCATACCTGTTGCATTGATTAAAATGGGTCGGTTGTTGGCGGCGGCATAATAAATCTTACCGCTCGCCAAGTTCTTACAGATGAGTATCCCATCGAACCCATCTTTATGATCTTCACTTGTTATGTTTTCGATCAATTTTTTCCTTACAAAATCAAAAATTTTACCTGGGTTGTATATTTTTCTTTCGTTCACCGCTTCCTTAAGGTAGCCAATATTAATTAGACTCATGAAGGCTCCAGGAACACCATGGCCAGTTGAGTCACAAACTGCCAAATACAACAATTCATCTTGTGTTCGGACTTCGAATTCACCTTCAATGGCTGCGTCATTCACCTTTACATGAGCGGCCCAATAAAAATCACCACTCACTACGTCCTTTGGCTCATATACTAAAAAGAAGCGGTTGTCCCCCAAATGCTCTGTCAATATTCTCTGGTTATCAAGTACAGCATCTTGTATGTGTTTGGCATAGGTAATGGAGTCAAAGATTTCTTTTTGTTTAAGCTCAATTACATTTTTCTTTTCTTCAATCTCATGTATATAATAACTTGATTGATTGCGAAAACCTAAGGCCACTACAGAAACGAGTATCATGAAAATAACGCCATTGTTCAGCGCGAAGTTGGCTCGTTCTTCGGGTGAAATGTACTGTATTGGTTCAATGAATTTATAGGAGATAACAACTGCTACAAAGAAGAAAAGACAAATTGGCAAATGGATCAAAAGGTGTTTTTTCTGTGTAAAAACAATGCCAATAATTGTGGCAACAATTGTATAAGCATATTGGAATTGTAGATCTTCACCGCCCACAATACTTTGCACATAAACGTACAAGTGGGCAAGTATAATCCCAATATGCCGTGTCACATTAAAAAGACCTTGTGCATTTAACCAAAGTACCAAAATAAACACAACGTTACCGGCAATGTTTACATAAGCAACATAGGGAATGTGTTGTAGAAAAGAGATGAAAATATTGATAAAGATTAGTACGTTGGTCCATAAAAAAGTGGTGTTGAAACCAACTAGATCGCGTTTGTTGATATAGCCTTTTACATGGTCTACACCAAGGGTTTGAATTTTATGGATTAGGCGCTGCAGCATTAATCCTGATTACGCATTTTAACCATGGTTAATATCGTAGCGATGGCAACGGTTTCACCAGTTTCATCATAGACATCTACCAACCATTTCACAATGCCTTTTGCAATATCAGTTTCGTTTTTCTTTTCCTGAGCAATTTTTTCCTTGCAGGTAAATCTTACACCAATGGTGCTACCCATGTAGACTGGTTTTGTAAACCGGCATTCATCGATACCGTAATTTAACAAAACGGGACCTTTTTTGGCATTAACAAACAAACCTGCGGCCTTACTAAGGATGTAGTAGCCGTGGGCGACACGTCCTGTGAATATTGTTCCATCAAGGCTAGTGACATCCGTATGTGCATAAAAATGATCACCACTTACATTGGCAAAATTAACGACATCGGCTTCGGTCACGGTATGCTTTGCTGTCAGTAGCGTTTCTCCAATCTCCAAATCCTCAAAATGTTGACGGAAAGGATGAATATCCTTTTCAATCTGCTTTGCTCCTTGCTGGTACTGGTTCAAAATATCTGTGATCATAGAGGGTGAACCTTGAATCGCTGTCCGTTGCATATAGTGCATAACCCCACGTTTTCCACCCATTTCTTCACCACCACCAGCGCGGCCTGGACCACCGTGAACCAACATTGGCATAGGAGAACCATGACCAGTGCTTTCCTTGGCACATTCGTTATTCAGAACCAGAATCCTGCCATGCATACTTGCGGCACCTATAGTGAACATGCGTGCAATTTTTGAATCCGCAGTGATAATGCTGCACACCAAGCTTCCCTTACCTAACTTACTAAGAGCAATCGCCTCATCAATAGTGGTGTAGGGCATGATGGTACTAACGGGACCAAACGCCTCAATATCATGGCAATCAGTATTGATAAATGGTTTCTCATTTAAAAATATTATTGGGGGCATAAAAGCACCTTTGTTTTTGTCTGCTCCTTTAGTTTCGAAGGAGGCGAAATCACCAATAATGATTTTTTGCGTTTTAGAGAGCAATTCAACTTTTTCCTTCAGTTCAATAAGTTGTTCTTTTCCGGCCAGAGCCCCCATGCGTACACCTTCTACATTAGGATCACCGATAATGGTAGTAGCGATACGCTTTTGAATGGCAAGTCGGACTTCATCCACCAAATTTGCGGGTACCATAATGCGGCGCACTGCGGTACATTTTTGTCCCGCTTTTGTGGTGATTTCCCTCACGACTTCTTTAATAAAAATGTCAAACTCCGGCATTGCGGGTGTAACATCGGTGCCAAGTACGCAACAGTTTAATGAATCTGCTTCAAGATTGAAGGGTACCGATTCACTATTTATCCGGGGATGTGCGCGCAACATTCTACCAGTAGAGGCAGAACCTGTGAAGGTAACCACATCTTGACTGGTCACGTGATCGAGTATTCCTCTAGCGCTACCACATATGAGTTGAAGGGCGCCCTCTGGAAGTATATTGCTTTCTACAATCGCTTTTACCACTGCTTCAGTTAAATAACTTGTGATGGTAGCTGGTTTAACGATTGCAGGCACACCGGCAAGCAGGTTTACAGCAATTTTTTCCAACATTCCCCAGACGGGAAAATTGAATGCATTAATATGTACGGCAACCCCTTCGCGCGGCACACAGATGTGGTGTCCAATAAACGTATTGTTTTTACTCAATCTTGCAGCATCACCATCGTAACAAAAAGTCTCATCAGGAAATTGACGGCGCAAGGAAGCATATGTAAACAAATTTCCTATACCTCCTTCGATATCTACCCAGCTATCGGCTCTCGTAGCGCCAGTTGCCCAACTTATCAGGTAGAATTCTTCCTTTCGATTTAACAAATACATGGCAAGAGCCTTTAACATCAGTCCACGTTGTTGGAAGGTC
The DNA here is from genome assembly GCA_947457335.1 of Sphingobacteriaceae bacterium. Classification (GTDB taxonomy): domain Bacteria; phylum Bacteroidota; class Bacteroidia; order B-17B0; family Aurantibacillaceae; genus Aurantibacillus. The sequence continues at coordinate 2,834 of CANGWA010000116.1, read as the reverse complement.
ATTTTGCGCAACTTAGGCCCCCCTATGGTTCTGGCATAGTCAAACATTTTAGCGAAGTCGAGTCCTTCGCTGCTTGCACTGGCGATAATGTCACCATTTATCGCATTATATAAATCTTGTGATTTGCCAGCACCGGCAATCCATTCACCGTAGGCATAATTTTGAAGTTGCGTCATAGAAAATTCGAGTTAAAGATAAGCATTGCCATCAATCAACAAGCGTAAAAACACCGAAAGCGGACTATGGCACAAATTTATACCCAACACCACGAATGGAGTGAAAATGAGTGGGATTCTTAGGATCGGGCTCAAACCATTTGCGGAAGTTAAGGATATAATTATCAATGGTTCTAGATGAGGCATTGTCTTGATCATTCCACAGTTGTGCTAGAATGGAATCGCGGGAGACGACGGAATTAGCCTCTCGAGTTAAAAGCTCCAGCAGGGCCATTTCGCGTTTAGAAAGAGATTGCGTTTGACCTTTAAAGGTTTGTATTTCGTAAGTTTCGAAGTTGATTTTACCGTTCTTAAATTCAAATACATTCTTTAGAGAAGGTGAGCGACGGAGCAGTACTTTTACACGTAGCAACAATTCTTCAAGATCAAAGGGCTTGGTAAGGTAATCGTCTGCACCTTCTCTAAGTCCAGTATTACGATCCTCTTGTCTGTTTTTAGCAGTAAGAAAGAGAACAGGCAAGAGAGGGTTAGTTTTACGGATAGTAATGCATACCTCGAGACCCGAGTGGATTGGCATCATGATATCCAGTATGGCAAGGTTGATTTTTCTTGCGTGCTCTTTATAGAGTTCGATCGCTTGTTGTCCATTTCTAGCGAGCAAGACAAAATAGCCTTCCAATTCGAGGTTTAGTTGGAGTGCTTCTGCGATGTGGGTTTCATCTTCAGCGATCAGAATGACGGGTCGCACGAGAAGACTTAATTCTGTTTAACGAAATTTATTTAGTTGTTCCACGAAAAGAGGGCAGCAATAAAAGACAAGTTCTGCATGCGGGTCTTTTCCTTTAACGGCAAATACACGTACCTTGTTAGGAGAGCTAGGATGCTTTTTGCATTTTTTATTACCAATAAGTTTTTTAAGGTGATTCATTCCTTTTTCTGCGGCAGCATTAGATTCTGCGATGAGTGCACTTTCTTTTTCATTTCCTTCTTCAGGAAGCAGGCGTAAATCGAATCTCAGCATAAAATAACTTTTGGTACTAAATTAATCAGAATTTCGAGGTAAACAAACCGCATTGTACTATAAACATCAACACTGCAGCCTTAATAAAAAATAACATAATTAATATTATGTTAACCAACATTTCATATTTAATTGCCCCTTACGGGGCAACTTTCAATATTAGTGGCTTATACTTTTTTGCCCTACTTTACCATAAGCAGGACATCTTTCGTGACTTTTACACGAGGAAAGACTTACAACCGCAAGAACGAACACAATTGCTATTAGTTTTTTCATAATCATTTGAATAGTCAAAGATAACGAATTTGATTCAAATCTTGTACCTAACTTTAACAATTATGAACTCGGAATTGTTAATCACTGATAGGCATCTCTCTGAGCAATGGAACATGTTTTTGTCATCCATCCTCAGTCATCCAGATTTTAAAATGCTTTCCGACCATGTCCTCAACGCCTACAACCATCAAGTTGTTTATCCACCACTCTCGCTCCTCTTTAATGCCTTCAATGCCTGTTCACCAAACGATGTCAAGGTAGTTATTATTGGACAGGATCCGTATCACGGGCCTAGTCAGGCTAACGGACTAGCTTTCTCAGTCCACGCAGGAATAAAATTTCCACCTAGTCTAAAAAACATTTTTAAAGAACTATCAAACGATATTACCGGTTTTGAAATGCCCTTAACTGGGGACCTTAGTCCTTGGGCGAAGCAAGGCGTATTGCTGATAAATGCAACGTTGTCAGTTCAAGCTGGTTTACCTGGTAGTCATCAAAAATTTGGATGGGAAAAATTCACGAATCATGTCATTCAACGTTTGAGTGATACTGGTCAAAACACGGTTTTTTTGTTATGGGGACAGTTTGCTCAGTCAAAGTCAGAATATATCGATACAAGTAAACACCTTGTATTAAAAGCCGCGCACCCTTCACCGCTTGCAAGAGGTGCTTTTTTCGGATGTAAACACTTCTCTAAAACAAACGACTACTTATTCGCGCACGGGAAATCACCTATTGACTGGACATTGGTTTAGCCAGCCTTCGCATTTGTACATGTGGAATATTGTCCTCTAGATAAACGTCCCCTTCCGCAACGAAACCCAATTGCCTATAGAAATTTAGGAGGTACTCCTGAGCAGAAATCACCGTATCTTGGTTAGGAAAGAGCCGCTTTATTTCCATCAAAACATACTGCATTAATTGTTTCCCCTTTTCAGTCCCCCTCTGTCTAAAGTCTACAGCCACTCTACCAATGGAAGGTTCTTGATAACTCACCCCAGGTGATAAGATCCTTGCGCAGGCGACCAACTCGCTTCCTTCAAAACCCATAACGTGGTAAGCCTTGGTGTCTTTCTCATCCACTTCCTGATATGGGCAATTTTGCTCAACGACAAACACTTTGCAACGGAGAGCATACAGGGCGTGCAGTTCATTAACAGTTAATTCCTGAAAATATTTGTTAATAAGCCGCATGGTCAGTATTCTCCTGTACTAAGTAGGACCAATGTACATGCATCAACACATTCAATTCCCTTACTTGAAGCAAGTTCAATAAATTGAGAATGCTCTGTGCCAGGATTAAAAATGATGCGCCTAGGGTGCATTCTCAAAATATAATCTTGCCATGCTAGCAAGTTAGT
>CANGWA010000115.1 GCA_947457335.1 Sphingobacteriaceae bacterium | reverse complement strand
TGCAAAGCCCGTTAAAAAAGCCGCTAAGAAAGCTGCAAAGAAGTCGGCTAAAAAAGCAGCTAAAAAGGCAGTGAAAAAGGCTGCAAAGAAGGTGGTTAAAAAAGCCGCTAAGAAAGTGGTGAAAAAATCAGCTCCTAAAAAAGCTGCTAAGAAAGCCGCTAAAAAAGTGGTTAAAAAAGCCGCTCCCAAAAAGACTTCTAAAAAGGTAGCCCCAAAAAAGACCGCTAAAAAGGTAACTCCAAAAAAGGCCGCTCCAAAGAACGTCGTTAGAAAGGCACCTGCGCGTAAACCAGCTAACAAGCCAGTTGCGATAACCATTCCAACACCGCCTGCAGTGCCTGTGGTTGGACATGATGAGGAAGAATAAATTCATTTCCTTTAAGAAAAAGCTATCTCGTTGAGGTAGCTTTTTTTTTACGAAACATCTAAAAAGAATAGTGACGTATTGATTGTTGCATCAAGGGAAGGACTAGAAGTCAGTAATGTCTAACCGCCGTAATTTTTTATTGGCTCTATCCACAATGCCAACGGTTAAAATGGTCATAATACCGCCAAATGCAATGGAGTTGACTAGCCCCATCAACTTCGCTGTTAACCCACTCTCAAAGGCGCCAATTTCATTGCTGCTGCCAATAAATATACTGTTGATAGCGCTTACCCTACCACGCATGTGGTCAGGGGTCATCAATTGTAAAATACTGTGTCGAACGACTACGCTCACGTTGTCGAAGGCGCCAGTTGCAAACAACATCAAGAAGGCCACCCAGTAATTCGTGCTAAAGGCGAATAGAATCGTAAAGACGCCAAAGGCCACCACCGACCAGAGCAAGGCAAGCCCTGCTTTTTTACCAGGTGGATAAACCACCATTACCATTGCCATGAAAACAGCTCCAATTGCTGGAGCGGTGCGCAGTAAACCATAGGCCGATGGACCAAGGTGTAATATTTTATCAGTGAAGGCAGGGATGAGGGCAACCGCTCCGCCAAATAGTACCGCAAACAAGTCCAACGAAATGGCGCTTAACACCATTTTTTGTTTAAAAACAAATTGAAGTCCAACCTTCATACTATCGAAAATGGATTCTTTTTTCATCTCCATGTGTGGAGCACCTGAATTACGAATAAGGATAAATGCCAGCATGGCTAAAACGAGAACCACTGTCTCGATGAGGTGACAAGCGTAACCATTGAAGGTGTTGTTATAGCCGTATATAAGTCCGGATAAAACAGGCCCGAGAATGGCTCCAGTGTGCCAAGCCGTGCTGTTCCACGTTGCAGAATGCGTGTACATATTTCTCGGTACGAGTTGTGAAATAAATGGGTTAGCAGTTGCGGCTAAAAAACTGCGAATGATGCCGAAGGCACAGACCATGCCGAAGAGTGCAAGCATGCCTGCACTTTTTAATAATTGGATGTGTGCGTGCGCATTCAGCGATAACAAACAACCGGAGACAACCAGCAAAAAGGTCGTTACAATAAGAATGCGGCGTTTATGTAATTTATCAGCATAATGCCCACTAAATAGGGAGGTGATGATAAAAGGCACGGCTTCGCTTAACCCAATTAAACCCAAGGTGAGTTCTTCCTTTGAATATTCGTAATATATCTGAAGATAAATGGTGCTAAATTGCATTTGCACACCTAAAGTGAGCAGGAAACGGGCCAGGATGAATAAGCGGAAGTCCCTATTTTCAAATACCTGCAGGGATTCTCTCCTAAAAAAAGACATGGGTGCAAAGGTAGCACTTACATTTATTATTTTCTGCCCATGGAAACACCCAAACATTTTTCAATGAAATTGCTGGCGGAGGACGACCGTCCCCGTGAAAAGCTCATTCATTCTGGTCGAACTGCCTTGAGTGATGCAGAATTGTTGGCGATTTTACTAGGTTCAGGCAACCGCAATGAAACGGCCTTACAGTTGGCACAACGCATTTTAATGACACAAGACAATAGTCTTGCTAATCTATCCCGACTCAACAGCGATCAGTTAAAGATGTACGCTGGTGTTGGTGATGCAAAGGCAGCCGTTCTCTTGGCAGCATTTGAATTAGGGCGCAGGAGAGGTCATCTTGTAGAAGTCCAAAAAGTGCGCATTACCACCAGTCAAATTGCCTATGAAATCTTGCGCAAAAAGCTGGAGGGGCTGCCCCATGAAGAATTCAGACTGCTATTATTAAACCGAGCCAATCAAGTCATACGCGAAGTAGGCTTGAGCAAAGGAGGCATTACCGGTACAGTGGTCGATATTGCGCTTGCTGCAAAGGTTGCCGTGGAGAGTAACAGTTGTTCGGTGGTGGTGGCGCATAACCATCCTAGTGGACAAACCGAGCCCAGTGAACACGATATTCAGGTGACAAAGAAATTAAGAGAAGCATTTAAACTTTTTGACATTTCATTGCTCGATCACCTAATCATCGGAGAAATGAAGTATTTTAGCTTCGCCGATGAAGGACTGATATAGTCCACAGATTATGCTAAAGATTGTAACCATTATAGGTGCACGCCCTCAGATTATAAAAGCTGCTGCCCTAAGTAGAGCCATTAAAAACAGTTTTGTTGACCAAATTGAAGAAGTGATTGTCCATACTGGCCAGCATTATGACCCGGAGATGAGTCAGGTGTTTTTCGATGAACTAGGCATACCACAGCCACATTACAATCTGCAAGTTGGATCAGGCAGTCATGGCAAGCAAACGGCAGCAATGCTAGTTGGTATTGAAGCGATTTTAGAAAAGGAAAAGCCAGGGGCGATTGTCCTCTATGGCGATACCAATTCTACCTTAGCGGGTGCTGTTGCGGCTTCTAAACTGCATGTCCCCGTTGTGCACATTGAGGCGGGGCTGCGTTCGTTTAGCAAGGCCATGCCGGAAGAGGTCAACCGCATTATGTGTGACCACGTCAGTACCTTGTTGTTTTCACCTACTAAAACGGGTTATGATAATTTAGTTCAGGAAGGCTTCAAGGTGGATAACCAAGCACCCTTCCATGCGAATAACCCCAAAATATACCATTGTGGGGATGTGATGTATGACAATAGTTTGTACTTCAGTGAGGTGGCGCTTCAAAAACAGGGGGTAGTAGAGCAGTTGGGTTTAAAACAAAAACCTTTTATTCTCGCTACAATTCACAGAAACAATAATACGGATGACCCTATTCGGTTGAATGCACTTTTTCGTTCGCTACAGGCCATTTCTGAAGCCCAGCAATTGGCAATTGTATTGCCACTTCATCCGCGCACAAAAAAATTATTGGCTACCAATTTAGATCCTGCCCTCTATGACAAAATAACAACAAGTGCTTTATTTCATTTGATTCCACCTGCTTCCTTTTTAGAAATGGTGGCTTTGGAACAACAGTGCAGCTTGGTAATGACCGATAGTGGCGGCGTGCAAAAGGAGGCCTTTTACTTTAAAAAGCCTTGTATCATCCTTCGTCCTGAAACAGAGTGGGTGGAATTGGTCAAATGCGGTGCTGCTATTGTTACAGACGCTGATGAAAAACGGATTCACTCGGCCTTTCAGCAATTATTTCTTGCCAAGGATTTATCATACCCTTCTTTTTATGGTGATGGAAAAGCGGCGCAATTTATCTGCGGTGAAATGGTGAAACACCTTTCTTAGAATTTGGGACAGCTGACTAAAACGCGACGGGTGCGTTTTTTCTTTTTGGCAATTTCGTAAACGAGTGAAATTTCATGTGCCCCCATTGTATTTCTAATTTGCAAAGTTGAAATAGTGATATCGTAACTATAACCAATACGCCAACCTTTATCCGGTTTTTCGATGCCAGCCATCAATACCATGCTCTCTCGGTTACCACGGTTATTCGGTGTTTTCTTGAATGGAAGTCCCCGGTAATAAGCACCTAGAATAAAAAAGCTTTTGAAATAATAGGCACCAATATCGAGTTGATCAAATTTCTGTTGGCGACGGTATTGTGCGCTAAGGCTAACGTATTCGACGAGTTTGTTTTTGCCCGGACCATGGGCCTCTAAAATGAAGCGGTACCCCCCATGAAGATTATAGAGCCGGTCGAGTACTTCGTTACCACCAGTAAGGCTGATATTGGGACTGTTTAGGTGTTGAACAGCCGCACCCGCCCAAAACTCCAGGGAATTGTAGAGGATCCCTGCGCCCAGATCAGAGTAATTGATTGCCTGAGTATTTCGGGCATCTTGACTCATGTTTGCACCTGTAATGAGCTGGTCGTTGAATACGAGCACTGTATTATCAATTTTTTTTTGCGCCATGCCAAAGGAGAGACCACCACGCAAATCGGAATATTTGTTCAGTTGTAAAACATAGGCGTAATTTAAGGCAGCTTTAAAAGTCACAAGGGAAGGAGTGCCTGCTCGATCTTGTAAGATAGTGCCACCAAAACCGCTGTGCAATTCACTGCTGTTATAATCGTATGCGGCCATATAACCCGTCCACCCTGTGTTTACACCCGGCCACTGATTACGGAAAATGGCGGCCAGTCGGTGTTCGTAGGTGAGTCCAGTGAAAGCGGGATTCATATACAATGGTGCGGAGAAGAACTGACTGAATTGCTGATCCTGCGCCTGCACCAGTAGTGGGAGCGAATACAAAAGCAGATATAGGAGTTTCTTTTTCACTTATCGCAGCAATAAAACATCACCGGTTTTGGTCACGCGTTGACCATCGGTAAACGAAACAACAATTTTATAGATGTAGGTGTCTTGTACACACAGTTGACCTTTGTAGTAACCGTCCCAACCTTCGTTCGGATTGCTTGTTTCAAAAATCAATTCACCCCACCGGTTATAAATGCTCATCACGAAGGTGTCTACACCTTGAAGAACAGGATGAAAAATATCATTGCTTAAATCGTTGGGATTGTATAGGGTACCTGGAGATCCAGCAGTGTTGGGGGTGAAGGCATTTGGAATCTTAATTAAGGCTTGTTCCAGTGCGATGATGCCAGGCACCACCAGCGTATCTTTGCACCCTTTCGAATTGGTGACAATTAATCGAATATCAAATGTACCTGTTTTGGTGTACTTGTGAGAAGGAGCCGTGAGGGTGGATGTAAAACCATCTCCAAAATTCCAATTATAGGCGGAGGCGCCAGTTGATCGGTTTTCTGTAATAACAGGTTCATTGGGAATGGATATGGTTGTTGGAAAAGCTACAAAATTAGCAACTGGAGTAGGGTATACTTTTATACGCTTCGTAGCTGTATCCTTGCAACCATGACTATCTGTAACAATTGATTGAATGGTGTAATTGGTGATAGAACTGCTGGTGAAGTTGTTTGTAAATGGACCATTTGAACCGAATGCAATACCGTTGTAGGACCATTTTATATCACTCGCACCTGTAATTTGACTAAAGCGAACGGCCAAGGGGGAACAACCGCTATCGGGTTGCGACACGATGTTAAAAACTGGTTTGCCGTAAATGGTCAAAATCATGTTGCTCGAATCGCGACAACCTTTGTCGCTGGTAGCGGTTAGTTTAACAGCATATTGTTGTTCCGACGTGCCATTATTTGTAAACAAATGAGTGGCATTGAAAAGTGTACTGGTGGCATTGCTATTGTCAAAGAACTGCCATATGTAAGTGGAGGCTCCGGTGGATTTATTGGAGAAACTGACAAGTTTTGGCGAACAACCCGGTGTATCCGCCGTGAAAGCGGCCTTGGGCAATGCATAAATTACAATGGGCTGAGAAGCCGAGTCCTTGCAATTATTGGTAGTGGTGGCTACTAGTTTTACAGAGTTTGTTGAGGTAGCAGCACCTGGACTTGCGGTAAAGGTGTAATTACCGTTTAAGGTGCTGCCTGTTGCAGTGGAACTATAAGTCCACAGATAACTCGAACTGGCAGGAGAGGAACCATTGTTGAATTGAATGGTAATAGGAGGACAGCCTGTCTTAGCAGATGGTGTAAATTCTACTACGGGCAGACTAAAGACGGTCATTTGTTTTGTAGCAGACCCAACACACCCATTGCTTGTTTGCGCGGTGAGGGTGACAGGCACTATCATGGTGCTTGAGGTGCTGTTGGTAAAGGTGTAATCGTGAGAAGTCGTTGTCGTAAATACTGGAGAACCGTTGCCATGCGACCATCCATAAATAGCAACGCCGGGCACTGAAGGGAAATTAACTTTCAATGGCGAACAGCCTGCTGGGGGATTCATGCTGAAGTTTGGTAAAGCTGCGGCATAAATCGTTAAGAGTGATTTGGCTGTATCATTGCAACCAAAATTGTTTGAGACAATGAGCTGTGCAGAGACGGTTTGTGTAAAAAGGGAGTTATTCGTATAGGATTTAATTGGATTGGCGGAAGCAGAAAAAGTACCATCACCAAATGTCCAAGCATAGGAGGTGGCACCAATTGCCGTATTTGAGAATTGAATGGCCAGCGGAGAACAGCCAACGCTTTGACTCGTGGTAAAAGAAGCAACAGGCCTTGGCTGTACAGCGATTGTTTTTTTGAGGCTATCCGTACAACCATTGGCAGAAAAAGCAATCAACGTTATGGTGCGATTGGTTACCGCTTGTGTGGTGTTGCTAAAGTTTAAAACGGGCTGTGCTAGGGTGGAGGAAGTGATGCCTAAATGGTCGTGCCAAAAGTAGGACGTGGCATTACTCGAGGTGTTGGTGGCATTGGTTTGCAGAACAGTACAACCAGCAGTTGGCGTCAGCGCAAAGGCGACTGTTGGTTTCAATCCCACATTCATGAGCTGATTGATGGAGTCGCTACAAAAGGCTGTTGAGGCTTTCAGCTTTACGGTATAATTACCTGCTGCCGTGTAGGTGGTTTGCGGATTGGTGCTGGAGGAAGTGATGCCATTTCCAAAATTCCACGAGTAGCTGGTGATGGGATTGGTGCCAGTGACAGTGGATTGGTTGGTAAAAGTAACCGGTAACCCTACACAAATGGAGAATTGCGCAAAGGCTGGTGTTGGATTCGGTCGTATCAATACCGTTTTTGTGAGTTGTGAAAAACAACCAAGTGTATTGGTGGCCACGAGCGTAATGGTGCTAATGCCTGCTTGCGTATAGGCTTGCGCTGCAGGGGCTGTTAATGTACTGGTGGCGTTGTTACCAAAGGCCCATGCGTAAATGCTCGCTCCTGTGGATTGATTGGTGAAGGTGGTTGAGAGGCTATTGCAACCGAGTGTCGGTGCGAGGGCAAAGGAAGCAGTCGGCGAAGCGTTCACATTGATAATAGCAATGGCGGTATCTTGACAAGCACCACCGGCATTCGGAATTAAGGAGACCAGTTTAACGGTATAAGTGCCGGGGGTGGTGTAGGTGAATGTTCTGTTGCCGCTTCCTAAGTTTTGAAATCCGCTTCCAGTGCCAAAATTCCATTTAACAGGGTATCCTGCGCTGCTATTGTTGGTGAAGGTGACGGGGATGTTTTGACAAATTGGGGTGGTTGGTGTAACCAAAGCGGCTACAGGCGCATTGACAATGCTGACGGTGATAAAAGCTGTATCCACGCCACATTGATTGCTATCGCGCAACATGGCAGTATACGTGCCGATGGAAGGATAGGTAATGGTTCTGGCGGAAGAAGGGGGCCAATTGGTCCACCCTATCAGCGAATCGTGGCCTAGGGACCAATAATTGCCGAAGTTCCATTTTTCTCGCCGTTGTGGGGTGTTGCCTTGAGCGAGACAATTGCGTGTGGTGGTATTGCTAAAGGTAAACGCATTGTCGGGCCAACAGCGCACCAACTTGTCTGGCGTTATTTGGGCGTCATCCACATCATAGATTTGAATTGGATTAAAGTTGGCAATAGTGGGGTTCCCGAAACTGCAATAGTTTTTTGCACGCAGTGTTACCTGAGTTTGGCAATTCACGGTGTTCTTCAAATAAGGATGCATTACACTTTGTCCCGAATTGGTATAGCTATACACCGCATTGGTAGAGCCATCTCCAAAGTCCCAAGTAAAACTTGTAGTAGCACTCACATCTGTGCTGGCATTGGTAAAAGTGAGGGTTTTAGGAGCACAGGCGGTTGTAATGCCAAGGGTGGGGATTTGGATGGAGGCATTGACTGGTTTTTCCATGACCACAATGCCAGTCATTGTGCACGCAGCAGATGGTATGGTAAGGATGACTTGAAAGGT
>CANGWA010000114.1 GCA_947457335.1 Sphingobacteriaceae bacterium | reverse complement strand
CATCCGATTACCAAGTCATCACACCGCTGCAATACGCACGCGGCATACTGGATATACGCAGCGAAGCGGCTGATCCAACGATTTACGTAAAAGCCAAGCCGTGGGTGTCGAATACCGAATTGATAGACGATTTAACGGGCGCCATGCGGGGCATTCGAAAATTGAAACCCCGAACGGAAGACAATTTTGCATTGAACGAGTCCAGTTTGCTCTCAACCGGCTTTGATTCGTTGTTTGATATCATTGGCATGGCCGGCTGGGTGATTGGTGGATTCTCTATTTTGGTTGGTGGCTTTGGAATTGCCAACATCATGTTTGTATCGGTGCGCGAACGCACGAGTTTGATTGGTATTCAAAAAAGCCTCGGCGCACGCAATATGTTTATTCTTGTTCAATTTCTTTCTGAAAGCATATTGCTCAGTGTACTTGGTGGAGTATTTGGACTCTTGCTCACGTGGTTAATGACCCTCGTGGGAAGCAGTATAATGGACATGGAGATAACCCTCACGGGAGCCAATATTGTGCTTGGCGTCACCATTTCTGTATTAATTGGCATAGTAAGTGGATTTGTGCCAGCCTACAGTGCCTCACAATTGGATCCCGTTGAAGCTATAAGAAGTACCGGATGAAAAGACCAAAAATTCTTACAGTCATATGCGTACTGGGGTTTTTGTCCATTGTGGTTTCCTTCCCCCAAGTGTTTTCGCCGTCAGTAAAAAAACTGGGCATGTTTATGCCAGCAGTGTTTGGATTGCTCGTGGCCTTCAGTTTCATGGCCTATGTGGGCGTTTGGTTTATGAAGCGTTGGGGCGCAGAACTATTCGCCATTACCTTTTTCGCTAAACTGATCTTTTTTATCGCGAACAATCAAATGGGAATGTCACTGTGGTTTTCCGCCATCTTCCACCTCTTTTTTTTAGTAGTTTTCCTTAGGCATTATAATGGAATGGACAAAAACCTTTGAAAAATGTCTCTAAAATCAAGAAAATGAGGCCAAATCATCATTTTTTTGTTGCCTTGTCCCAAATTTTTTGTATAACTTTAAAGGAGAAATGAATGGGGAGCTGGTGCTTCCTTTTTAGCTTACTCAACCAAACTAGATATTTAATCAGCCAAGTACATGATTGCCGAAGTAGAAACGCCAGAAATCCTCGACACCCTTAAAAGTTTTTTCGGGTTCGACGGTTTTAAAGGCAACCAGGAGAAAATCATACGCAGTTTATTGTCGGGACACGACACATTTGTAATTATGCCTACCGGTGGTGGGAAGAGTCTCTGCTACCAGTTACCAGCCTTACTGAGTGAGGGCACTGCTATTATTGTATCGCCGCTTATTGCCTTAATGAAGAACCAAGTGGACGCCATTCGTGGTTTCAGTAATGAAAACGGGATAGCTCACTTTCTTAATTCCTCGCTCAACAAGAGCGATATTGCGCAAGTTAAAAAGGATGTGATTTCTGGTCGCACCAAGTTGCTTTATATTGCGCCGGAGACCTTGACCAAGGAAGATAACATCTCTTTTTTTAGAGAGTTCAAAATTTCGTTTTTTGCCATCGATGAAGCGCACTGTATTTCGGAATGGGGACACGATTTCCGTCCAGAGTACCGCCGCTTACGTCCAATCATCGACGCCGTTGGGGGCGTGCCAGTGATGGCATTAACCGCAACAGCCACCCCAAAGGTGCAACAGGATATTCAGAAGAATCTGGGTATGATGGGCGCCAACGTATTTAAGTCCTCGTTTAACCGCGATAATTTGTACTACGAGGTGCGTCCCAAACAAAACGTCAACCGCGAGATAATTAAATACGTCAAAACCAATAGTGGTAAGAGTGGTATTATCTACTGCCTCAGTCGTAAAAAGGTGGAGGAAATAGCTGATGCACTCAAGGTCAATGGTATTAAAGCGGCTCCTTATCATGCTGGCTTGGATGCGAAAGAACGGGCTAAAACACAGGATGGCTTCCTTATGGAGGAAATCAATGTGATTGTAGCGACCATTGCTTTTGGAATGGGCATTGACAAGCCAGATGTACGCTTTGTAATCCATCATGATATCCCCAAATCATTGGAGGGATATTACCAAGAAACAGGCCGTGCGGGTCGTGACGGTGGAGAGGGCAAATGTGTCACCTTCTATAGTTACGACGATATAGTGAAGCTGGAGAAGTTCATGAAGGACAAACCGGTTGCAGAGCAAGAGATTGGTAAACAAATGTTAGCTGAAACGGCATCGTTTGCTGAAACAAGCAGTTGCAGACGTAAATTCCTGCTCCATTATTTTGGAGAAGAATTTGAAGAGACGCGTTGCAATGGCATGTGCGACAATTGCCGGCACCCGCGTAAACGTTTTGAAGCAAAAGAAGATCTAGAATTGGCTATCTCCTGTGTTCAGGAAATAAAAGAAAAGCATAAAATAAAGGACGTAATCAATGTGCTCATGGGTACCATGACTTCCACTGCGAAATCATACAAGCACAACCAATGCGACGCTTGGGGAAGAGGAGTGGATCATGATAAAGATGAAAAATTTTGGCAAGCCGTTTTAAGGCAAGCCATTGTCAATGGATTCCTTTCAAAGGATATTGAAAGTTACGGATTGATTAAGTTGACTGATAAGGGCAAGGCTTTTTTGAAGAAACCGCACAGTGTTTTGTTCTCTCGCGATCATGATTATACCAGTGCAGAATATGAGCAGGTGGACGATGATATTATAGCCAATGGTAAAGGATCTGGTAGCGCCTCCGATGAGGTATTGTACGCCATGCTCAAGGATTTGGTAAAGAAAACAGCTAAAGCCAAAAACCTGCCACCTTATGTTATCTTTCAAGAGCCTTCTTTAGAAGAAATGTCCGTTCAATACCCCATCACCATTCAAGAGCTAACAAAAATTAGTGGAGTAGGTTCAGGCAAGGCGGCAAAATTTGGCAAACCGTTTGTCGACTTGATTAAAAAATATGTTGAGGACAATGAAATTGAACGCCCTGTTGACATGGTCATTAAGTCGGTTGTCAACAAGTCTGGATTAAAAGTCTACATCATACAGAACATCGACCGTAAGGTCAGTTTGAACGACATGGCTAGAAGTAAGAACATCAAACTGCAGGAGTTACTGACTGAAATTGAAACCATTGTTGCCTCTGGAACCAAGGTCAATATTGATTACTATATTGAGGATATCATGGATGAGGAAAAGCTCGATGAAATCCTAGACTATTTCAAAGAAAGTGATACGGATAGTGTCGAAGCGGCTTTGAAGGAATTGGGAGAAAACGACTTTACGAGCGAAGAAATAAGAGTGGTTCGCATCAAGTTCCTCTCCGATTTTGGAAATTAGCAGATAGTGTTGTAAAGTAGACCGGGTAGCTTGGGCTATCCGGTTTTTTTATTTTCTAGTCCTAACTCGAGGCACTATTCTCCTACTTTTTTCGTTTCTTGCATTGTGTTTCCTCCGTTTGTTCATCGGTACATTTACATCTTCGGATTGGTTGCCATGGCATTTGGGATCATGATGGGGGCCATACCCTCGAGTGTGCCCATGTTCCTTCTTGGCATCAATTGGTTGCTTGAAGGGCGATTCGCTGAAAAATGGAAAACGATTAAGGAGCAACCGGCTCTATGGGTGGTAGTGTCCCCATTTTTATTGCACACGATTGGGTTGGCATGGACCACTGATTGGCAAGTGGGCATGACCGATTTTCGCGTGCGCATTCCCATGTTGGCGGTGCCGCTGATTATGTTTACTACACCTGCTTTGACCATTAAGGAGACAAAAACAGTTCTGTGGTTTTTTATCGGCGGATGCCTAGTGAGCACAGCTTGGTGTTTGTATTACAGTCTACAATTGCATCCAGAAATTTCTTTGCGGGAAGCCTCTCGCTTCATGAGCCATATTCGGTTAGGCATGTTTTTGGCCATGTGTTTGTTTGTGTTGGGCTGGCTGTTTTTACAGGCTGAAAAAGTGTGGATAAGCATCACCAGTGTTTTAATATTCGTTTATATCCTCCTCGTCATGGTTACCATGGCCTTGTTCTCAGGCATGTTTATTTTTATGGCAGTGTTGAGCATTTGGAGTTGTTATCAGTTGCTGAGGAGCCAATCGTGGACTTTAAAAATTTTTGGATGCCTACTGCCATTGGTGATCATAGCCATTCCTTTTGCTTTCTTAAAGCAGATGCATGACGCGCAGTTGGTCCCCGTTGATCATGAGAACAACCGGGTGAAAAACTATACGATGGCTGGTAATTGGTATGCAATGTCTGATACGACGGGGCAAATGGAAAATGGTTTCTACGTGTTGCGCAATATTCAACCAGGAGAATTGACAAGAGGTTGGAATGCAGAGCACCCCGACGATTTAATTGATCTTGCCAACGTAAAGAAGGCAAAACGGTTTGGTGTGTTGATTCGGTATTTGGCGAGTAAGGGGCTATGTAAGGACTCGGTGGGATACTTAGCACTGACCAAGGAAGATAAAGAAAACATTGCGCAAGCTATTCCCAATTACAAATGGCCCCACTGGAATGCCATGCAACAACGGGCATATGAATTGATTAACGAATACGATGAGTTTATTCACCACCGAAGAGTGAACGGTCATTCGGTGAGCATGCGTTTGTATTATTGGAAGGCTGGCCTTACCGTATTCTCCAACAACTGGTTGTTTGGTGTCGGGAGCGGCGATGTGCAACAGGAAATGGTTCGGGTATTTGTGAGTGAAAATTACCCACTTGAAAAGGAATGGTTCAAGCGACCACACAACCAGTTTATCAACGAAGCAGCGGCACTTGGAGGTGTTGGATTGATTGCTTTCATAGCATTAATTCTAGTACCCTTTTGGCAGTGGAGAAAATCAGCGCTCGTCTTGTATGGTTTATGGCTAACCAGTGTGGTGTTTTCTTTTTTGTTTGAAGACACACTCGAAACACAAGCCGGTGTGGCCTACTTCACTTTTTTTCAGGGACTTTTCGCTAACACTAAAAAAAGATGAATCACTGAGTCATTGCAGACTTTAAATAAAAAAAGCCGTCCGAATGGACAGCTTTTTTTTAAGACGAATGCGATTATTCAACAATAACCTTAGCAGAAGCAGCTGGGTTGGCAGAGTGTTTAATCATGTACACACCAGACGCGAGACGTATGTCAAGAATGGAATCGCCATTTTGTGTGTTTGCCTCGTAAATCAACTGTCCCGACATATTATAAATATAAACAGTTCCCGCTACAACATTTCTCAAGTGGAGTTGGTCCTTGGCAGGATTTGGGAAAACCTCAAAAAAGCTAAACGATTGGTCTGCCAAGCCTGTGCATGCATTCACCTTCACTTGCAGACTAGCAGTAGAAGTACAACCATTGTTGTCAGTTCCCGTTACGGTGTAAGTGGTGGTTTGTTTAAGGTTGGTGATGGAGTAGGTGGCTGCTGTAATTGTAGAGCTGGCCCATGAATAGGTGCTTCCACCGGTAGCCGTCAATGCTGCATTCTCGCCAGAACAAATCGCTGTTTTAGTGGTCACAATGGAAATGTTTGGTAGAGGATTAACGCCTACTTGAGTCGTGTAATCGGCAGAGCAGAGTACATTATCGGAGGTGGTACTCACGGTAAGGGTGAAAATTTGAGCCGCTGTGGGCGTGAACACAACCGATTGAAAAGGACCACCTGGACTCCAATTATAGGCATCACCGCCATTGGCGGTGAGGGTTGCCGTTTTGCCGATACACACCGCTGAAGGGGACGAGATAGCGGTGGTCGGTACAAAAACGGCCACTTGAATGGTGGTTGTGTTTTTACATTGTGTGCTAGTGTATTCGCCAGTAAGTGTATAAATCGAGGTGGCAGTAGGTGTTACTGAAACATTCGCTCCATTGGAGCCATCTCCCCAAGTATAGGTATTGGCTCCACCAGCTGTTAATACGACTGTAGAATTTAGACAGACAAGGGGTGTTGGATTACTAATGTTAACGGTAGGGGTACTCAAGACCACGACCACTTGGAGCCCATTGGCCGAACAACCAGCGCTAGTTAAACCAAGAACGTTATAGGCTGTAGTAGCTGTAGGAGAAACCACCGCTGTTGAGCCGGTAGCGTTAATGGATGTCCACGTGTAATTATTGGCTCCACTTACACTCACGGTGGCACTTTGACCTAAGCAAATGCTGGTAACAGGAACAGCAGGTGTGATAGTGGGTGTAGGATAAACGGTGATTTGTTTAACAGCTGTTGCAGTACCACAGGCATTTGAGCCAGAGATTGTATATACGGCTGTTGCGGAGGGTGAGAAGGCACTGTTGTTGGTGGCTCCGTTGGAGAAGGTATAGTTAATTGCGCCACTTGCTGCTATGGCCACGGTGTTGCCGGAGCAGATAGAATTGTTGCTAGCAGATAAGGTGAGGTTGGGTGCGCCCGTGCTAACCGACACTTGAATGACCGCGCTGGCGGTGCAGTTTGCACCAATAGAGCCAAGCACAGAATAGGTAGTTAGCGCGTTTGGTGCGACTACAATGGAACCCGCATTCGAGCCAGTGCTCCAAGTGTAGTTGCCAATACCAGAGGCAGTAAGAGTTGCAGAAGAATTCGCACAAATGCTATTCGTTGGTCCGGATAAAATAACCGTTGGTTGCGGAATGACACTTAGGGTTACAGGTGTCAAAGGCGAATTACTTCCCAAATCTGTGTACACTTCAATTCGTCCGATTGAAGAAGCCTCTGTCCAAATATCTTGTGGTGGGGTTGTCGCTAGCACGTATTGCATACCCAAGCGGTTAAGGGTGGTGGTATAAGTGCCGAGGGTTACAACTTGTGGGCCAGTTGTACCATAGGAGGTAGAGAAACTCGATCCATTTGCACGGCAACCAAGAATACCAATAATGTCGCCATTGTTGATTGGAATATTTACCGGAATAATGTTTGTGCCAGCAATGTTTTGCCCAAAATAGAGAATATTAAAGCTATTGGTGGTTGAAGAGAAGGCAGGTGGATTCGAGGCGAATTTCATCACTGCAATCCATGAATTGCCTGTGCCGATATCCGTTGGAACACGCAATCCAGTAATCATAAAACAAGTCGGAGCAGTGAACCACATGCCGCGGGTATTCCCCGAATAGGTCGAGGCATAGGCAGGCAAACTGAGGCTAGCGGGTCCAGTAGCTGTGGATTGTCCCACATAAAAAGTAGTGCTAGTTGTTAGCGTAGGTGTGGTAAAAACAGAACCGGTGTTGATGGAATTTCCACCGAATGCATTCGCATACCAGTTGATAGCGTTTAATCCGGACCCTGTTGCCGATAAAGTAAACGATGCGCTTGTTGTGCAGGCGGCAATTGTATTGCCACTCACAGGCGGCGCCGTTAATGTACTGCATTGTCCATAATGCAATTGGATGAACCCCAAAAAAGCAATAAAAAAGAATTGTAATTTTTTCATAGGCGTTTAGGTGAATTGACTTAATCTATTTTTTGGAACATTAGAACTAAATTAGAAAATAACGCATTAATAATCAAGTAGAAACAAAATAATTCAGTAAATACCCCCTCCAGTGGGTATTTGTATCAAATTAGAATGTTGTTAGTTTTGGACAGAATCTCTATTGAAGCGTAAACACTACCCTATGAAAAAATGTTTGTGGTTCACTCTCAGTGCCTTGACGAGTTTGTTGCCTTTGCTGGCCCAACAGCCAGCAAGCACGCACAATACAATCACTACTACTAAAGTTGAAAACCTTGGTCCAAACGTAAATTCTTCTGCCGACGAATTAAAACCCGTGATTACGGTAGACGGTAAAACCCTTTACATGGTACGTGATGGTCATTCGGGAAATAAATCCAATCAAGAAGTCTGGATATGTGAAATGCAACCGGATGGCAAGTGGGGTCCTGCAGTTAGAGCTGGACAGCCAATCAATTCAGGCCAAAGAAACTCGTGCGTAGAAAACGTCTCCACAGATGGCAACCAGTTGCTTATTAGAGGGGCTTATGAAGATGGTGAATACGATGGGGCCGGCCTGTCAGTTATTGTGCGCAGTAAAAAGGGTGGCTGGAAGGATCCGAAAAAATTAGAAATAAAGAACTTTGAAAAATACAGCAATCTCGGCAACTACAGTGGCTTCTACCTTTCTCCCGATGGCAAGCACATTGTCATGTCTT
>CANGWA010000113.1 GCA_947457335.1 Sphingobacteriaceae bacterium | reverse complement strand
GACAAATTTTCGCCCATTGCGTCCCATTTCAAGCGCATTTTGTCGGTTGGCCACTAATTCCCGAATAGCCGTTGTTAGTGCTGTTGCGTTTTCAGGTTCGAAGTAGAGGCCACATTTTCCTTGCTCAATGAACAAATCACGTGATTCACCGTCCACTCCCAGCAGCACTGGCAATTCCATTGCCAGTGCTTCAAAAATTTTTGAGGGAATAGCACCTTTAAACAATTCTAGTTTGCGCAAAGGGATTAGGGCGGCGTTGACATTTTTCAATATAGCGGGCATTTCACTCTTTAACACTGCAGGTAAGAGGGTGACATTGCGTAGCCCTTTTGATTGGATCATTTCTTGAATCGAGTTGGTTTCGGGGCCAGCCCCGATCATCACAAACTGGATGTTTTTTTGATCACGGAAAAACTCAGCCGCTTTAGGAATGATGTCGAGTCCTTGTGCGATACCAATAATGCCGGCGTACAGTAAAATAAAATCATCAGCAGCAAAACCGTTTGCAGTGCGCCAATTCCCCGCGTCAATTGTTTCAGGGTTGTAAAAATTTAGATCCGCTCCATTTGGCAACCAATAGGTTTTCACGTGTGGAAATCGGTGTTGTATGTCCTTACAAATTCCCTGCGTTTGTCCACTTACCAATGCTGCCCGTTGGTAGCATTTCGCTTCGAGGTTGTACGCTAATTTTAATAATAGGGAATTGGTCACGACCCCTAATTTTTCAGCGCTTTCAGGCCAGAGGTCACTGACATTAAAAATGAGTTTTGCTTTTTTACGCCGCGAGAGGTAAATGGCACTGTAACCGAGGAATAGGGGAGGTGATTCACACATTAAAAAATCATACTGCGGCGCTAATTTGCCGCAAGCCATGGCACTGCTCCAAACAAAGCTAAAGTAATTGCGAAGTCTGGCTACAATTGATTTTTTTTTGGAAACGTAAATGGAAGTCCGAAAAACACGCACACCCTGCAAAACTTCTTTAACGAATGATTTCCCCCGATAGGCCTCGAATATCTCCATACGGGGATAATTGGGCATGGCGGTTAAAACAGTTACCTCATGGCCGGCTGCACTTACCCGCTGTGCAAGATCGGATAACCGGTTTTGAGGAGCACCGGTTTCGGGCGGATAGTATTGAGTTAGTATGAGCAGCTTCACTTTTCGCCTTGTAGAATTTCGTAGAATGTTTTGTGGATGCGGGTGCGAATACTGAGTTTAGTTAATTTGTTTTCTTCTGCATTGGGGTAGACGCGATTGGTTAGAATCACCACAATTAATCCATTAGCAGGATCGGCCCAAGCAAAGGTGCCAGTGAAACCAGTGTGGCCGAAGCTTTGAGCGCTGCACCAAGGCGAAACGGGAGAATCTTTTTTAGGATCGGGTTCTGGTTTATCAAAACACAGTCCACGTCTGTTTCCTTCAAAATGATAAGCAGTATACTCTTTTACAACATTAGAGTCCAACAACCTTACTCCGTTGAGTTCACCCTTGTTTAAATACAAGAGCATGATTTTGGCCACATCCGATGCGTTACCGAAAATGCCTGCATGTCCTGCTACACCTCCCAACATGGCGGCACCGGGGTCGTGTACGTATCCTTGCAGCAATTGCTTTCTGAATTTCAGATCGATTTCTGTGGGAGCAATTTGGATGCGTGAGAAATACTGTAGAGGGGTATACCTTAGGCCAACGCCAATTTTTGAATAAAGGTCGTGAGCCAAAATGTCGAGGGGCTTTCCTGTAATGCTTTCAGCAATGCGTTGTGTGTAGTAATAGCCTAAATCGCTATAGGCATAAGTGCCGTATTTTTCGATTTTGGAGGCATTCATTTGTTTGAACATGGTATCGCGGTAACTTCTTGCCATGTAAAGATGGCGTGCTACCGGCACGTTAAATACTTCTGACGGTTGTTCACTGAATATGCCCGGTTTAAAGGAACCATTGCGTTGCATGGTTTTTAGGTTAAAAGCAAGAAATGGCGTTAAGCCTGCGCGGTGGGTCAAGATGTTCTCAAGGTGAAGCGTATCTTTATTAGTGCCAGCTAAATCTGGAAGGTAGAAGCCCAGTGTGTTGTGGTAATCAAACCGTTTATCCGATTGAAGTTTCATTAACACAAGAGCAGAGGACATGATTTTAGTGAGACTCGCCAAGTCATACATAGTGGCGTTAGACACCTGCTCTGCGTCTTTGTTGTAGGTGTATTTACCAAAACTTTTTTGGTAAATCACTTTACCGTTTTTAATGGCAACGATTTGACAACCGGGGTAGGCTTTTTCCTTTATTCCCCAGAGGGCAATGCTATCGATACGGGCGAATTTTTTTTCTTGAAAGGCCGTTTTATCGTTCGGTTTTTCAACAGGACTAGTGCCGGTAATTCCGGTTCCGTAAGGAAAGGCGTTTACACTCACAGGTAATTTTCCGGGAGCGCTAATGTCTCCAGCAATGACCTTAGCGGCTGCAATTTGTAACTCAGGCATACTCTCATACCCCATGAGTATGGCTTTGTAGGCTTTCGGGTCGGGTAAGCTGTTGAGCAAGTAAGCATTCGTAAAAAGAGCAAGGACCGTGCGTTTAACATGTGCCAATGAATCAATGATTTGTAGGGTGCGCTTACCAGTGCCGAAATTATTCGGTGGTTTAATATTAGAGCGGTTGATAGAAATGATGAGTACATCTGCTGTATTAATTTTTTCAGCGAGGCGGTTTAATTGCGATGCTGTCGCCGTATGGCTAATGCCTGCATGTTCGATGTACCCGTAATTACGTAATTCTTTCACCAATGGGTTTTCAAGGGTGTCGCCAAAGGCGATGCTCAGGACTTTGAGAGTATCAAGATTTTTAAGCGGAAGGAAATTATTGTTGTTTGCTAACAAAGTGATAGCATTTTCAGCGAGTTTAGTGTTAAGTTGCGCTACCTCACTATTATTTAAATCGGTATAAAGATTACGCGAGACAATTTCAGGCGTTTTATTCAAGCCGCACCAGAACTTCACCATCAATATTTTTTTGCAACGTGCGTCTATTTCTTCACGCGACAATTGTCCGTTTTTAATAGCCTTGTTAATCTCTGCAACCGCTTTGGGTACATTGCCAGGGAAAAGAATAACGTCGTTGCCGGCCATGAGGGCGCGCACATCAGCGACACCAGGGGGGTAATATTTAGCTACCCCTTGCATGTTCATGGCGTCGGTGAAGATTAATCCTTTGAACCCTAATTCCGTTTTAAGTAAACCGTTGACAAATTTGGGAGATAGCGTCGATGGTACGTTGCGGGTGGTATCAATAGCGGGTACGTTCAAGTGGGCCACCATCACTGATCCCAGGCCCCTATCGAAGATGTAGCGGAAGGGATACAATTCCAAACTATCCAAGCGGGCCTTGCTGTGTGGCATCATGGGGAGATCGAAATGTGAATCGGACTCGGTGTCGCCATGTCCAGGGAAATGTTTGCCATTTGCCAAAACATGTTCATCCTGCAGTCCATTCATGAGCATGGCAGCTTTTCTGGCAACATTGTATTTGTTTTCGCCGAAGCTACGCATGCCAATGACAGGGTTGCCAGCATTGTTATTGATATCGGCATCTGGCGAGAAGCTAATGTGCATGCCCATACGTTTGAAATCACGGGCCATCTGCCGGCCCACTCCATAAATCAGAGAATCATTGGTGATGGCCCCCAAGGTCATGTGTTTTGGATAACGTGGTACACTGTCGAGTCGCATCACCATGCCCCATTCTGCATCCATGCTGTATAGTAGAGGTGTTTTAGTAAGTGACTGGTAGTAACCAGCAAGCTTTGCCTGACGCACAGGACCACCCTGCATCCATATGATACCTCCTATATTGTGTTTTTTAATGAGTTCCTTCAGCTCTTTGGTGTTTTTGTTTTCGTTGCTCCAAGCGGCAACCATGAACAATTGTCCGATGCGTTGATCGGGACTAAGGGATTGGAAAACAGAATCCACCCATTTTTCTCCACCACTTAAAAAAGGTGGAGCGGTCTTTTGTGCGACAAGTTGTGTCGTGAAAAGGGAAATAACGATATAGGCCGTTAGTTGACGGAGCATTGTATAAAATTACCCACTACGGCTTCGCCAATAGCGCGTTCACCTGCTAGGTTACTAACAGTGAACTTTTGATTAAGCAAATGTGTTTTTTGAGTTAAACCGCTCGCTGGTTTAAAGTTTTTTAATGGTTATGGCCGCTTCAAAAACCTTATTGGGTTCTGGTATTTCTGGGGGATAGAAGCCTTTCAGTGGCCTTCTGCAATAGATGGCACATAGTGTATTGCTCACCCGGTAGAGGTGCTTGCGTTCGGTTGCAGGCATACCATCAAGGATACCTCTTAATACGTCCCAGCGCACATCAGCTGGTGTATTTCCATAGTCGTGCCATACAATTAAACTGTTTTCGTCACGCAGTAAATGATAGGCGTTGGCGGTGTCGGACTTTACTGAATCGTAATGGTGGTCACCATCCACGAATACCAAGTCATATTTGTTATTATGAGGGGAGAAATCAAAAGTGGTGGAATCGTGCTGCAGATGAGTGACATTGGCAAGGTGCTTTGAAAAGTAGCGGTGCAGGCGCACATAATCTTCAGAGAGTCCCATTGCACGCATGGTGGCGTCGGGTAAATTCAAGGTTACGCAATTACTTGCCACGCTTGCCACATTAGCAACGCTTTCACCTCGCCAGGTGCCAATTTCAAAATAAGCACATTGCGGATACTGACGGGCTAAGCCTTTTAATAAAAGAAGATCAGCCAATGTACTTCCGCCATCGAGGTAGGTGTATGGGGTAATGGTTTCATTGAGGTTAGGACAGAGATCAAGTAATTCAAGCGTCGGTAACCCCTTTGGTAACTGGTAGCGCTCTGTAATATCTTTTTTATTTACATACTGATCATCGAGAATCACGTTCATTAACCAGGGATTACCAGCGAGTAATTTTAATCCTTTTAAAAACTTACCAATCTTGCTCATTTGCCGCCTAAGTTAAGCATTCTCCAGGCTGCTTGAATATCGGATAATTTCGGCAGGAGTTCGTTGAAGGTGTGTGGGGTTGATTTAACAAAGTAGATGACTGTAAATAAGGTGGTAGCCGTGTACGAGGCAGTGGCTGCTATCGCTGCTCCCGCAGTGCCTTCGAGCGGAATTAACCAATACGAGCTGATTAAGGTTACCACTAGCCCTATGCCCGAACCCAACGTGTTTATTAAATAACGGCCTGTGCCTGCAAAATAATTACTGCAAATCATGGTGAGGTTAAAAATTAATATTCCAGGCAATAATAAATGGATTAAATGGCTCACGCCTGTAAAATCTTTGCCGAATAAATACGTGAAAAAGGAATCCGGCAGGCAGGCCACAGGAATGACGAGGCTTAAAGTGAGTAATGTATTCAAGCGCGCCAATCGCACGGTCATTTCTCCCGAGACCTTGGCATCGGTGTTGTTGGCAATCCGTGCATACAAAATGGTACTGATGGCATGTCCCGTTAACCAAATGGCCTCGGCAATTGAAACGGCATTGCTATAGATGCCAACAGAGCGGGTGTCCTTTATCTGCTCTAAAAAATAAAATCCTATCCGGTAACTTAAGAACTGAGCAACCATGGCTAATTGGTTTGATACACCGAGACGAATCATTTCCTTTAACGCACCTACTTGCAGTTGGTGGTGCGCTTTTTTTAAGTATACCCCAAGCGTTGTGATCGCTGCAGATAGGCCGAAACCTGTGTACAAAGCTAGCAGGTAGGCGTCAATCTGTCTATAGTCATTGATAAAAAATAAGGCGACCAATGCACCGACAGTTGAGAAGGATTGCACGAGCCCTGCAACATTAAAAAGTTTGGATCGTTCTTGTCCCAGCAACACATTTAAATGCGTTGCAGCAACAGCGTTTACAACTGAGAGAGCGATCACGTGGCCAACATAATTCACAGGCACTATTTCCCACGTGTTAAGAATAAAAAGAAATAACACCGCAACAAGAAGTGTCCACACATACGCCGGCAGTAATAGTGCTTTTAAGGCATAACGAGGAACCAAGTATACGAGAGTAGGTCCCCCTACAAAATCACTCACAATCGCAAAAACAGCAATGGTGCTGAGTATTAAGCTGCTCACCCCTTTACCATCGGCCCCGAGCACTTGCGATAGCAAGATCACAATGGTGAAGTTGAGCACCGCCCCTGAGAACTTAGTTAGAAAGGTAAATGCAATCCGTTGTATCATTTCTTTGGTGGTTGAACAGATTGATAAATGAGATCAAAAGCTTTGGAAATTGCTTCTGCACTGAATAGTTCCAGCGCCTCTTTACGAATGGCATCGTGGTTATAGCGGTGACGGTTCAACAGCACTTCGGCAATCGCATTGGTGAGTAATTCCCGGTTACCCGGTTCTACCACAATGCCATTGCCAGGGTGCACAAATTCTTCGGGTCCACCACATTCAGTTGTTACTACCGGCACACCGCAGGCTAAAGCTTCTGCAGCTGCAACCGAAAAACTTTCATATAAACTATTAACGACCAATAAAGATGAGGCGTGAATCAATCGGTAAACCTCGTCATTACTGATGTACCCTTTAAACACTACCGACTCCTCCAAATGCAAATCTCGGGTCATTTTTTCAAGCATCCCACGGTCTTTACCATCGCCTACCAATATGAGTTTTAAACTTGGAAAACGTTTTATGAGCAGGGGCATGGCCTTAATAATGCCACTCACTTGTTTCATTTCATCCACCAAATCGCTTACGTTTATTAACTGCAAGGCAGGAGGGTAATGGGGCTCCGGCACCACACTGCGCACAACGTTTGGAACCACCACATATTCTCCTAACAGGCCGTGGTGACGCATGGCCGATTGCAGATTTTTTGAGACAGTTGTTACGGCTACAGCCCTTCTTGTAAGTTGTGCTAATAACCATTTACGCACCCCCCCTTTAAACCGACCATCCGCAGGCATGTATCCTGTCCAGTGTTCAGTAATTACAAACGGTATTTTTTCGCGCCACTGTATCCACCAAGCGGCTAAAGCTGTTCGGGTCATCACATGGGCATGCGTGAGGTCATGGGAACCAAAGTGGGTTTGTATTCTCGCCCTGCCAAGTTGAATAGCCTTAAAATAAGCAATGAATCCGCTTATGCGGTTGGCTGGCAAGGGGTAGTAAACGCGGCACTCCAACACACCTTGGTCCTCTGTTAATTCTATGCTTGTTTCTCCTTTTAATGAAGGGTCGCTGTGTGCAAACACCACCGCCACTTTGTGGCGTAAAGCCACAGCGCGGGCGTGGGCCTGCACAAATATACCGTTGTAGGCATCCATGCGGTTGGGATACCATTTTGCGATGAAGAGGACGTTGTACACTGTGTTTTTATGCTCTGGGCAAGGCTTGGCTCTTGCGACCAACCATTAACGCAAATGTGCAATAATTATTTTAGAATGCTAGGAGCATAAGATGGGCTTATTGTGGCCTTTTCAAAAGTGGATTGTTGATACTTATTTGGGATGTGGTCGGACTTCAGCAAAACACGCAGGTATTTTTGGAAAACCCGAGACACGACTATGCGTTTCATTTTAATACTTGCTGGATTCCTACATTTTACTACTCAGGCCCAAGTGGGACGAATGACCATCTTGTCTTATATTGACCGGTATTCCGACGAAGCCGTTAGTCAAATGACCCGCTACGGTATACCAGCAAGTGTGATTCTCGCCCAAGCTATACATGAAAGCGCAGCTGGTACAAGTTTATTGGCCACCCGATCCAATAACCATTTCGGTATCAAGTGTCACAAAGAATGGGTAGGTGATACCGTTGTGAAAACAGACGACACCCTCAACGAGTGTTTTCGGATGTATAAGTCCGTTTTCGATTCCTACGAAGACCATAGTCAATTTCTGAAAACCCGTCCGCGTTACGCCTTTCTTTTTAAGTTCAGTGACTACCGGTCGTGGTGTTTTGGTTTAAAGGAGGCGGGTTACGCTACCCATCCGAAGTACGCTTTTGATCTGGTTCGTATCATTGAAGAGTATGAGTTGTATCGGTTCGATAGTTATCAGTACATGGCTGCCCGTGTCTCTAATGGTACACCCGAACTGCAATTGCAGAAACCGCGCATCAATACGGCG
>CANGWA010000112.1 GCA_947457335.1 Sphingobacteriaceae bacterium | reverse complement strand
TTTACAGCTGTGCTGCCTGCCGCAGGCATAAAAATCGATAACCGCCCCCATTTAGCGATTATGGACCACCGCTACAAAAAAGACGACCCCAATTCCGAAGAATTTATCCTCATTCCCATTCAAGCATGAGCGCTTTAAAAGAGCTGTACAACGAAACGTTTTACAAAGAGGTCAGCAAAACCTTGGCATTGCATCTTCCTCAGTTCGATCAGCGGAAGTTTATAAAGAAAGTAATGGCCTCGCCGTTTGATGAAATGGAACTCAAGCAACGCACTACCCATACAGCACAAACGCTGCACGCCTTTATGCCCAGCGATTTCAAAAAGGCAGCACCACTCGTGGTGGCTATTTCTAAAACATTGCGGCAGCAGGGACCAGGACGGCTTGAACATATTTTCTTGCCAGAATACCTTGCGCTTTATGGCACACAACACCCCTATGTAGCCGTAAAAGCCATGAAAGAAGTAACGCAATTGATTAGTTGCGAATTTGCCATTCG
This sequence comes from Sphingobacteriaceae bacterium, assembly GCA_947457335.1. Lineage (GTDB taxonomy): Bacteria > Bacteroidota > Bacteroidia > B-17B0 > Aurantibacillaceae > Aurantibacillus. Next base: position 7,653 of record CANGWA010000112.1, on the reverse strand, counting down.
TCCTTTCATCATTGCACACCCCTACGACCTGTTAAAAGTGATGACGGAGTGGACCAAGCACCCTTCGCGCCATGTGCGCCGCCTAGCTTGCGAAGGTTCTCGACCCCGCTTGCCGTGGGGCATGGCACTCGGCTTTTTAAAAGCCGACCCGTCACCAACCTTGCCAATTTTAGAGGCACTTAAAAGCGACACTTGTGAAATTGTTCGGCGCAGTGTAGCGAATCATCTGAACGATATTTCGAAAGGCCATCCCAACGTGTTATTGCACATCGCATCAAAATGGAAGGGACAATCACCACAAACCGATGCCATTCTTAAACATGCCTGTCGCACCCTGTTGAAGGCTGGCGATACCAAAGCACTAAGAATATTCGGACTGGCACCCGATGCCTCCATCGTACTTTCTCAATTCAAAGTGCTCACACCAGTGGTGAAGGAAGAACAATCGGTGGACTTCACCTTTATCTTACATAACACTTCTACAAATAAGAAATTAGTGCGCCTCGAATACGCCATGTATTATTTAAGAGCCAATGGGTCGCACAGCAAGAAGGTGTTCAAGATTAGCGAACGTGAATATGCACCCAATGAAAAGGCTGCGATTCAGCGCTCACAAAGTTTTCGACGCATCACTACGCGGGTATATTATAAAGGTCTGCAACAACTTTCTATTGTTATCAATGGCAAGGAAAGTGATGTGAAAAAATTTGAATTAACCTGAAAGCGCATTAACGATGTAAGCCACCTTGGTGACGTAAAGACAGAACTACTACATTACTTTTAAAAGCAGAATGAATTCTTCGGTTGATTATTCATCCCGTTTAAGGGAATTGTTCCTTGATGGTCATTGGATTGCCAATACAAATTATAGCACCCTACTTGCCGATGTGCCTTATGAAGTCGCTATAAAACAGGTGCATTCACTCAACACTATCGCGGCACTTACTTTTCACATGAACTACTATTTGCAGGGATTGAAGGAGGTGATGGAAGGGAAGCCGCTTGCCATTCACGATCAATACAGTTATGATTTGCGGCCGCTCGCCAACGAACACGAATGGCGAACGCTGGTGCAAACACTTGAAACCAACGCCGCTCGCTTCATTGAGTTGGTTAGCATGTTTAATGCCGAAGAATGGTCCCGTCCTTTTGTTGATCAGCGTTACGGCACTTGGCAGCGTAACATCGAAGGGGTGCTCGAACACGGTTACTACCACTTGGGGCAAATGGTTCTCCTTAAAAAACTAGCGTTGGTTGTTTAAACTCTTCGTTTTAATTTTAAAAGGGCTTGCGCTTTCACAACGGGCAACAAAGTCTCTTCAAGTGGCAAGGCGTCGGTTTCTACTGCAATGGTCATTGGCACGGGTAATTCAGGGTTGCGCTGAATTAAGTTTAATTTCAATTCGCCATAGGTGATGAATTTCGATTTTGTTTCATCCTTTAGTTCGAGGTGTATGCCAAAATAATTTTCATCGTTGAGTAAAACCTTGTCAATGCGGTAGTGGTAGGAATTAAAGTGAGACGGCCGACGGTGCAAAATGATGTATCCCTCTTCTTGGTAGGGTGGCATGATGCCAATGATGCGCCATTTCAATCCCGCCGAAACGTCGTCAAACAATTTTCTTCCCCGCTTAAAATACCCGCTTAATTTTTGAAGCGAATCATCTACAATACGGTTGATTTCATTAATCTCTTCAGGGTCTTCGGGCTGTTGATAAGCAAACTGTATGTTTTGCCAATCAATGCCATTTATTTCTTGCATGCGTTCGCGAATGTTTTTTTGCTGTTCGCGGTAGGCACTCATGCTTTTGATGTGTTGAATAATTGAACCCAATCCCGGATAAATTTTACGGTTAGCGTAGTCGCGTTCGATTGCTTGTAAGTAGGCTAGCACGAGGTATTGCTTGTGCTCAAAGTCAATAGGGTGTTGGATGAAGAAATCACTTGGTAAAATCCTATCACCTCCTTTAATTCAAGTCACGAAAAATTTTACTACGTGTTGCAGCGTTATGAAATTTTTAGACTTTCGGATGAACGCCTTTAGTCGCCGCGCGTTAGGCTAACAGCGTTCCTCGTGTATAAGCAACTTTTTTCCTGCTTCAACCCTAGGCAAGAGCATTATCATCTCATTAACGAAGGGTTGTTTTCTTATTTCCCAAAGACCTTTTTCAACAAATCGCTTGTGCGTGCCAAAGGATTGCTCCGAATATTTTTTTCTTGATCGGCGATGAGCACCATTAAGCCAGCAATGGCTTTATCGGTGACGTAGGTTTCTAAATCGGGATTTTGTTTTTTCACGAATGGAATTTTATTGTACATCGTCATGAGGGGGGTCCAGTTGGCTGTTACTTGGTATTTCTCAATTGCGGTGCGTACGATGGGACGGAAGGTTTCGGCCAATTGTGCATACGCGGTGGTGCGCAGGTAGTGGGTCGCGGCAGTATCGCTACCATTTAGAATAGCGAACCCATCTTGTATGCTCATGTTTTTAATGGCATTGATGAAAATGGGCGCAGCACTTTTTGCAGCATCTTCTGCGGCGCGGTTCACGCTCATTTCAAACGTGTTTATTTTTTCTTGCATGCCCAATGATTGCAACTTTTGTTTCATTTCCTTACAATCTTGCGGCCAGGGAATAAATAGGCGGTCATTTTTCAGGTACCCATCGGCAATGCCGGCATGCGCCACAGCGCTATCGGCGCCTCTTGATAATGCTTGTCGCAACGCGGCGACTACCTCGTCTTGTGTAGGCTTTACGCTGGCCACTGGCAGTGCTTTTTTAAGGCTATCCTTGTTTAATTTCTTAAGCGCAGGCACTTGTGCCTGTAGGCAAACAGGGACAATAAAAAGAAGTAGGCGAAGCAATTTCATGGAGTAAATTTAAAAAGAAATGGCACTAGTTATTTTTTGCAGAGGCGGTACCTGCAGAGTCCTTTTCGGGAGTGAATGCTGTTTTGATCCGCGGCGAGCACCCATTTGTCGTGGTGCCGTATGTTTTTTTGGTCGGCAGCCAGCAGGATTTTATGGCCCTCCAATGTCCATTGACCATTAACAACGATTTTATGCTGTGCGTCTGAAAAGTCACGATAAGTGAAGTGTTGGTCAGCTGTTAAAACCAGTTCAATTTGAGCAGGGTCGTTGGATGAAACGGTATAGGTACCAGCGATGGGGTTCAACGGCCAGGAGAAGGAGCATATAAAGCCGCTGGGAGGGACAGAAGAAGAGCTTTCATAGGGGGGTGTTGTTGATGAATACCCTAATATACAAAAATTAAAGTATTTAAGCTATAGAATTTAACGGTACGGCTGTATCTGAAAAACGGCCTGAGTATATGAAAGAAAACGTCGGTGTTAACGCGCGCCCCCGATTGCAGCGAAAAGCCTTACTTAGGACTTTGTCCTTTGCCTGCTGTGGCAGGAGGCTCTTCCGCATTTCAACGGGAGAGCCCCCGCACCGCTTGCAGGCAAGGCAAAGGACAAGTAAGCTTGCAGCGAAAAGCGTGTGAAGGCGCCCACATTACTAAGGGAAGGCAAATGCGCACCTGTGCATAAATTAATACCCTTCATCTAAGGCATAGCGGTAACTTTATGGGTTTAATAGAAACACTTTTTTATTCATGAACGCGGCGCTGATATCGATTGGAGACGAATTATTAATCGGACAAATTACAAATACCAATTCGGCTTGGATGGCAAAGGAATTGAGCCTTGCGGGCATTCGAACCGTTTACATGGCAACCGTTGGTGATGACGCGCAAGCCATTGTGGACGCTTTTAATATAGCCCGTGAAAAAGCAGATGTGGTGCTGATTACAGGTGGGTTGGGACCAACGCGCGACGATATTACAAAAAAATTATTTGCAGAATACCATGGAGTGGGGTTGGTAATGGATGAACAGGTTTTGGCAGACGTGACTTCTTTTTTCACTGCACGCGGACGCACCATTGATGCGGTTAACCGTTTGCAAGCCATGGTGCCAGAGGGATGCCGTGTGATTCGTAATGCGCAAGGCACAGCACCCGGCATGTGGATGGAGCGGGACCATAAAATAATGGTTAGTCTGCCCGGAGTGCCTTATGAAATGCAGGCCATGATGACACACCAGGTGATACCGTTGATCAAAGAAAAGTACACGCTACCGCCGCAGCGCCACGTCACCTTGATTACGCAAGGCATTGGTGAAAGTGTATTAGCGGGATTAATTAGTTCGTGGGAAGATGGCATTGAAGCAGCTGGTTTAAAATTGGCTTACTTACCCCAACCAGGTATGGTGCGCCTAAGGATCAGTGGGTATGGCTCCGATGCGCAAGCACTAGAGGCGTTGATTGAGGAATGGGTGTCCCGTTTGATGCCCCTCATACAACCATACTTCTGCGGCCGTGAAAACTACGGTGATGAAGTGCTTAGTTTGGAACGCATTATTTTTAACCTCCTTAAAGCACAAGGCAAAACGGTGGCCGCTGCTGAAAGCTGCACGGGGGGATATATTTCATCGCTCTTTACAGCAATGGCGGGTTCATCAGAAATATTTAAAGGCGCTGTGGTGCCGTATGCGAATTGGATGAAACACGTTTTATTGGATGTGGACAAGGATTTGTTTACGAGTGTTGGGGCAGTGAGCCGCGAGGTGGTGGAGCAATTAGCAGTAAACGTACGCGCTAAATTTGAAGCCGATTTTGCCATTTCTGTTTCGGGTATCGCTGGTCCGGGTGGCGCCACCCCCGAAAAACCGGTGGGCACGGTGTGGATTGCTGTAGCCGACCGTAAGGAGGTGCGTGCCAGACTGTTCCGTTTTGGAAACGACCGGGGGCGCAACATACAAATGACCGCTCAAGCCGGATTGGCCATGTTGCGCCGTCTGATCGAGGGCCAATCGGAACCCATTTAAGCCCTTTTTGTTATATTTGATTGAAAGCCCAACCTTTACGAGGCTTTGACTGTACAGTTTTCTACAACTTATCTCACCTCCGGATGGACATTACTTTGTCTCTGATAGAACTTTGCCGTAAAGGCGACCGGAGGGCGGAGTATGAACTTTACAAGTTGTCGTACAGTTATTTAATGAGTATTTGTATTCGCTATACACGTCAGCAAGACAAGGCCATGGAGGTTTTGAACATGGGCTTTTTTAGGATACTAAAGGGGCTGGACACCTACCGCACAGATGCGCCCATTAAACCATGGATGCGCCGCATCATGATTAATACAATCATCAACGAATACAAGAAAGAGAAGTTGCATTACGGCAACCACGAGTATGTGGACAGCTATGTAGAGAAGGATGTGTGGCAGGAAATGAGTGCTGCTGTAGACGTGGTGGATGCCGCGGTGATTACCGAAGTCATTGGTCAATTGCCACCAGCGACCCGCCAGGTGTTCAATTTATTTTTTGTGGACGGGTATAGTCACAAGGAAATTGCCAGCATGTTGGGTATTAGTGAGGGGACCTCGAAATGGCACTTGAGTGTAGGAAAAGAAAAGTTCAAGGAACACATACAAAAAATGACGGTGACGAAACCGATAGAAGCGGCATGAGTACGAACGAAGAAAATTTTAGCAAGAAGTTGCGCGAAAAGCTTGACGATCAGGCTTGGCCTATGCCAGAAGCGGCATGGCAAGGTGCGCAAGCATTGATAGCCGGCGACAAGCGCAGGAAACGCGCTGGTTTGGTTTTGTTTACATTGGGTTTATTGTTGATTATGGCGGGACTTTTGCCATTTGTGTTGCGCCCTTCGGCACCGGCATTGGCAGAAAAGAGTTCGCCTGCTATGGCGGTGGCGCCCACCGTTACACGTGCAGCAGCCGAAGTGACGGACCAAGACAGTACGTCCTTAAAGAAACCGCAACAACCAACTTTGTCCCGTGAACAACCACTCCGTGCCATAAATGTGCCGCAAGTGATTGAGCCCAAGCCGCAAACCGCACCGGTGGTCCAACCAAAATTAACGCAAGCCTTGCCATCACAACCCGTTAAGGTAAAGGTTCCGAAAGTGAAGGCCCCATCGGTGTCTGAGCGACCATCGCCCGATAACGCTAATGGTTTAGAACGCAACCAAGTACCACAGTGGGCAGCAGGCAAAAAAGAAATGAAAAAAGAGACGGAAGCCAGCGCGGCTGCAGTTCAACCACCGCCAACAGATGTGCAACCATTAGCGAAGGATGTGGAAGTCGCTGCGGGTGCTGCCGCCCCTGCACTTGAGCCGGCAAAAGAAGAAGTAGTAGCGGTGACACAAGAGATGGCGGAGGTATTGGCACTGACACCCACCCCAGCCATTACAACCGTGGTACCGGCTACAATTGAGGTGACCCCAAAGGTAGTGGCAACAAATACGGATGTGCTTTCTATTACAACCCCTTCGGTTAATCAAGCGCCCCAGCAAGTACCGGTGCCCTTGTTCTCGATGCAGGGAGGCATTGGTCTTTCACCCGGCTGGAAGGATGAGCGCCGTGAAGGTGCGGGGGTAGCGCCCGATGCGGGCGTGATGTGGTATGTGCGCAACGACCGAAAATCCTATTTCGGGTTGGGCGTGCATTACACGGCATTAACGGGAATTAATACATTCACCCACACTTCATATACAACTGTTTATGGATTGGGAGAGCAAAGCAGTGTCAAAAAAATATCTCCCTTTAAAGTGCATTACTTGATGGTGCCACTGCGCTATTTTGCGTGTGTGGGCGATAAGTTGGTTTGGGGAGTGGGCATGAATGCACTTTACTTGTTAACCACCAATAGCCATGTTGAGGAATACAATACGGTGAATGGTGTAGCGGGCACTTCTAAAAAATACGATGCCTCCGGATATACAGAAGGCTTTAATTGGTATGATTTGCAGGGTGCTGCGGAGCTGCGGTACAGAGTGATGAACCGCTGGTGGGCTGGGGCCTCGCTGTATTATGGGTTTGCGGACCTTAAGAATGCGTTTCTAACCAACAACACAAACAAAGAACGTGCAATGGGCATCAGGTTAAACCTGGTGTATATGATTCCAAGACAATGACAATGAAATTAAACATAATGGCCTGTCTGTTGGTTTTACTGTGTGGGTGTGCAAAGAAGCCTTACCCCGATTCGGTATCAACCAATGACCCACAGTACTCGGTTACTGCTGAAATAGGCAACGAGCAGGTGAAGCTATCAGCTGGTGTAGAGGGGTATTATTTGTACAGCGATTTAACGACCGACGCAACCAGTGTGAATGTGGTTTCTGGCGAATACCGTAATTCTGACTGTAATACGTGTAGGGTGTTGAAGGTCGAGTTGCGCGATTATAAAACAGGAAGTACGGTCCCGATGAAGACAGACAGCTTGTTTCGTCAAGGGTTGCATGGGTATGTGACCGAAACGTCTGCGTTGGTCTATCCTGTTAGCTTTCGATCTTCCTTTAATAAAAACGCAAAGCGTTATGCGTGGGATTTTGGTGACGGCACAACGGCAGTTGACGCCAATCCAGTGCACGCCTACAGTCAACCGGGTAAGTATGCCGTAAAAGTAAAAGCGTATAGTGAAAATGGATGTGAAAGCACAGCATTGAATGAGGTGACAGTGGGGGATGCTCCAGACTTTACCAATGTTCTTATTAAGGATAGCCTTGGCATGACCTATTTTCAGGCAGAGACCACTTTGAGTGGAGGATTGCGGTATAAATGGGA
>CANGWA010000111.1 GCA_947457335.1 Sphingobacteriaceae bacterium | reverse complement strand
TTTCCGGTAGCGTCGAGGAGTATGTAACTAACGGCGTTGGTAATATCGCTGCTAAAATTGAAAGTGATTTTTCCCTTGGTTGGGTTTGGGAATAGATCAATTTTCACATTTCCGATGGTCGCGTGCGAAGCAATATCCTCGCAAGCCGAAACGCTTATTGTTAATTGAGCTGAGTTAGAACATCCAATTGCATCGGTCACTGTTAGCGTATAGATGGTAGTTGCTGCTGGTGATACCGAGTAAAGGTTGCTGGCTACATTTCCAGGTTCCCATACTTGAATTACCCCACCGTCTGCTTCTAGTATGGCTGTTTCTCCTTCGCAAATCATGAATGTAGATACGGTATAGTTAACGATAGGGGCTGGATTAACAGTAACCATGGAAGTAGCAGTTCCTGTACAGCCAAGAAGATTTGTGCCAGTGACTGTGTAGATGGTGCTAACAGAAGGAGAAACCGTAATTAAAGGGCCAGTTGTGCCATTTACCCACGTATACGAAGCCGCCCCCGAAGCCAGGAGAGAAACAGTAGCTCCTTCACAAATAGTTGGGTTCACGTTAACGGATGGTGTAAGTTTAATGACATTAATAAAAATGGTACCATTGCCTGTACAGCCTGCGCTGGAGGTGCCTGCAACGGAGAATACACCACTAGCGGTTGGACTAAAGGCGCCGATATTGGTCGTGTTGCCATTCATCCACGTATAGGTGGCTGCACCATTCGCGGTTAAGGTGAGAGCACTGCCTAGGCAAATAGAATTGTTTTGTGCTGCAATGGTAATGGTTGGAGGAGCAGACACGACAATGGTTTGAGTTGTGACACTGCCAGTACCAGAACCATTGGAAGCTTGCATCCGCACCGTATACGTGCCAACGCTGAAGAAGGTAAGAGTTGGGTTAGGTACAGCGGTACCGGAAATTACTACACCACTGGCAGGAGTAACACTCCATGACCAGTTGCTAGGTAAGTTTTGGGAGTTGTCGGAGAACGTTACCACTGATCCGTTACAGATGTTGTTGCTGGTAACAGAGAAACTCGTCAAAGGGGCATTGGGCGCATATAGGCTAGCCGCCCAGACCCCTCTACCGAAGGTAGCCGCATAAAGTAGAGAAGGATTTGCTGGTGTGATTTCTAGTTCAGAGATAGGGGTGTTTGGCAGACCTGTATTCCATAATGACCAATTGTTGGTACTATTGTCTTTGTAGTATACGCCAACGTCCATTCCAACATAAATCAAATCATTGGTGCCAGGTTGATAAACCATGCAATTAGCAGGAATGTTTGGGAGGTTGTTACTAATATTTGACCACGACCCACCCCCATTATTGGTCATAAAAACTTTGTTGCCACTCGAGTAGCCACTAAAGCAAACCCACGCGACGTTTGAGTTGGTGGGGCTACAAGTTACCCATTCTGGTGAGGCAGAAGTAACAGGTAAGTTTGATGTAACGTTTGTCCAAGTAACACCTGCATCAGTTGTTTTGTAAACGGTATTTGTTTTAAGAACGTAAATAACATTATTATTTGCTGGGGAGATATTGAATTCTTTAATGACACCAGCAGCAGGTATGGCTGTTAGTGTAGACCAAGAGGCAGCGAGGTTATTGGACACAAATAAATTCGTATAACCAGCATAGAGTAAGTTGGCGTTCACGGGATCTTGCTTCCATGGGGCAACCCAACCGGCATTGCCTGAAAGCCCTGTTGTGGCTACAGACCAAGAGGAACCACCGCTATTTGATCGTCTATAGGCGCCGTACTGATAGGAGCCGTATACGTTGGCATTATTGGTTCGGTCGATAAAGCAATCCATGCCATCTCCGCCCAACATTGCGCTATAGGTGCCACCGGCAAAGATAGAGCTACCGTTATCTTGGTGGCCAGTGATCCATCTATTGGTGGTGAGCGACGAAAGTCCGATACGGTATATTTGCGATATGTTCATGGTTCCACCGATTTCCACCCAAGAATTGGATGTTCTGTAGAAAATAGAGCCGTCATTTGTAGAATAGAGGAGACCATTGATGTTGTATTCAAGATCGTGTTGATCGGCGTGTACAAATGGAGCGCCGCTGCCAACCCAGTGACCATCAAGAGACCAAGTACCACCACCATCGGTTGTTTTCCAAATATTGACACCACCTACTACCACCTCGTCCCTGTTCAATGGTGATGCAGCAATACACAAGTCGTACCAACCTTGGCCGCCGGCGTCAGCCCCATTTGAGTTGTATCCGAGCAAATTGAGTGTGGTGGTTTGTTGTGTAAATACACTGCCACTAACAATGGAGCGGTAAAAACCCTGAAGTCCACTATTAGAAGAACTCGATGCTACCACGTACACGTAAGCTGGATCAGCAGGTGTAACGGCAATGGCCATCCGGTTACAGCCTGAAGTGGCGATGCCAGATGACACTTGTGAGAAGCTGGAGCCGCCATTAGTAGAAATAGAAAATGTTGTGCCAGCAGCATAAATGATCGTAGAGTTGCCAGGTTTAAATTCCATGTCATAGGTATTGCCACCGGCGATGAGGGACCAGTTGGTGCCGCCATTTGTTGTTTTGTAGATACCGTTGGTAGTCGCTGCATAAACGTTTTGTGTGTTGCTTGGGTCAATAAGCAAACGACGAATTAAAAAATAAGAAGTCACGGCATTGGTTAGTCCAGTTGTATTCCATGTAACGCCGCCATTGGTTGATTTAAGCACGCCGATACTGCGGGTATCGCCGGCATCACCATCGCCTGTAGCGAGGTACATTACATTCGTATTGGTAGGGTCAATGGCCAAATCTGAGCAGCCAACAACAGAAAGGAAATCGGTATTTGTTGTCCAAGAACTTCCATTGTTAGTGCTTTTCCAAAGGCCACCAGCGGGCGCACCAGCCCAAATATTCACCGTATTGGTGGGGTCAATGGTGATGAAATTGAGACGGCCAGCCTTTAAAAATTGTCCCCCAGCATTACCCGCTAAGGCCCCAAATGGGCCCATCGCTGTCCACGTTGAAGACGCCAATTGAGCCGACCCGCCTAAACCTTTTGCTGTTGCTTGAGTAGCGCGGTAATCGGCATACCATTTTTCATAGTTTTCAGATGAGAGGAGGAGTTGGGACATGTTCCCAGAAGGGTATACCCTTGGTTCCACGAAGTGTTCCCACCGCTTGAAAGCTTTGAAGCCCTTGCCTTTTTCGTTTTGATCGTGCGTCTTCCAATACTCGTTAAAAGTGCGTTGAATGTCGTAGAAATTAGCATTGGGCGATTGCATGAGTTCGGTCCATTCTTGTGAAATGGAAGCCAAGGAGAACAGAACAGAGGTGAGGAGTAAAAGTTTTCTCATAGTCTGATAAATTGCATCAAACACTAAAGATAGTGAAAAAAATGGCAGGGCGTATACCGATAATTTACGCTGTCAACTTATTTAAATTGGAAAAAAGGCCCAATAATTCTTGTTGCATGGTCACTGCACTGTCATGGTTGTACCAATTTTGCGTTAAAATTCCCTTATCTGTTGCAGAAACGCCATTTGCTAGAGCTTCTTTTACGATTTTTTGGAGTGGGGCAGGACGTGGTCCCCATGTAAATAATTCCTTTAGGTTTTCATCTAGGGCAATCAATTTGGGTATGGAGCGGGATCCATTGGTGAGGTAGTTGTTCATCACTTCGGGGTTTTCATCCCTCAAAATCAAATGTAATTGCAGCATTGGGAAGGTTGTTTCCAGTTTATGGAGCAGAGGTAGGAATTGGGCTGTATCGCCGCACCACCCTTCGGTGATGACCACAATGTGAATTTTCTTTGTCCAGTTTGAGAAGAACTGAACGGTTTCAGGTGTTAATTGCACGGTTTTGTCTAGCCGCTTCATTCGTTGCACATTCACCTTACCATATTCCACGTATTCAGGCGATTGGTTGTGGCCTGTGGTTTTGCCTTCTTTGAGCAAGTTGACCAGTAATTCGCGGTAATTTTGGTAACCGATCGATTTTTCGAGGTGAGCTTTTGAAATCATGCACAAATTTACCTTCAATTCAGGAAAAAACCATTACCAAATGAACCCGTTTGTGTTGTTGCGTTCTTAAATCCCCTTTGTTGAAAACCATTGTTATCAGCGAGTTAGAGTGTTGTGGCTGGTTCTTAATTTTAAAGCATGCGTAAAATCATATCTTTTATTGGACTTTCTCTAGTATTGACGAGCTGCGTGGCAGGGAAGCATCTCGACGAGGCAAAGGCAAAACTAGCCACTTGTGAGGCGGAATTAACGGCGCTTAAAAAATCATCCCGTGAGACTGATGCGCAATATGCCGAATTAAAAGAGCAAGCCACGACCATGAAAAAGTCGATTGAGGGGCTTAAGCAAGACACAGCGATTAAGGGTAGTAATCTCCGTTCACTAACGGCTAAGTACGACAAGCTTAATCAGGTGAACGATCAGTTGATGGACCGATATAACAAATTGTTGGCGGGAGTAGAAAAGGACAATAATAAGTTGAGTGGTGACTTACAAGCGACCACTGAGCAACTCTTGCGCAAGCAGGACGAGTTAAAACAACTGGAAGTCCAGTTAGCAGAGCAAAAACGCGCATTGGATAAAACATCAGCAGATTTGAAGGACCGTGAGGCAAGGGTTGTTGAGCTGGAAGATATATTAAAGAAGAAAGACCAAGCCGTTGCTGATTTATTAAAGAAGTTAACCGATGCCTTGGTTGGATTTGAAAACAAGGGATTGACCATTACAAAGAAGAATGGTAAAGTGTATGTGAGTATGGACGAGAGTTTGTTATTTGCCAGCGGAAAGACCAATGTTGAGCCAAAGGGTATTGAGGCATTGCGCAATGTGGCAAAAGTACTAGAGCAGAATTCAGACATCTATGTAATGGTAGAAGGCCATACAGATGATGTGCCGATGAAGGGTGCGGGGGATATAAAGGACAATTGGGATTTATCAGTGATGCGTGCCACCTCGGTTACGAAAATCCTACTTTCCTCTGCTAACATTGAGGCCAAGCGGATAACGGCAGCAGGTCGTGGGGAATTTTTTCCTCTAGATCCCGCTAAAACCCCTGAAGCGAGAAAGAAAAACCGCCGCACGGAGATTATTTTAACACCGAAACTGGACGAATTATTCAAAGTGCTCGGCACAAATTAATTCCAGCAGGCACCCACCATAAGTAAAGTTAATGTTAACGAACATTTAATATGGGTCGCAATTCCTTAATATTTCACTAACCTACCATTCACCTACAGGTAATCCACTTACGGTTACTTTGCAGCAAATTAAAGTTGCATGCACCGTATTGTTTATTTTTTAGTGCTATTTGTTCTGAGCGGAACCGTTTCTGCTCAATTTCAAACGGGGAGAATCACAGGGACCATTACCGATTCACAAACCAGTGAATCCTTACCGGGAGCTACCATACGCGTAGAAGGCACGAATATTGGTGCAGCTGCCGATATGGACGGCCGCTTTGTTATCAACAACGTTAGTCTCGGTAAGAAAACACTTGTAATTAGTTTTATTTCATATAAGACAAAAATACTTAAGGATATTGCTATCACCCCTGGAACCACTGAGCTGTATGTCCAATTAGAGCCAGTAAGTGGTGATTCGCTTCAGGTAGTGGTGGTGACCACTCTTGACCGGGAATCCAATACTACCCAAGTATTAATGCAAAAAAATAATGCAGCGGTAAGTGATGGTATTACAGCAGAAGCCATTACCCGTTCGCCTGACCGCAATAGTTCTGACGTATTAAAACGCGTGAGTGGCGTTACCATTCAAGACGATAAATATGTAGTGATTAGAGGCCTGAGTGAACGATACAATTCATCCTATCTTAATGGTGCACCCTTGCCAAGTACAGAGCCTGATAAAAAAGCATTTGCTTATAATCTTTTCCCCTCTAACATTATTGAGAACATTGTGGTGAATAAAACGGCCACGCCCGATATGCCTTCCGAATTTGCTGGAGGGATAGTTCAAATTAACACAAAGGGAAGTTCCGAGAAAAACTTTTTGTCCATTAACACTGGTTCTGGTTTTAATTCCGTAACGACATTGCAAAGCCGTATGCGGTATGATGGTGGGAAGTTGGATTTTATGGGATTTGATGATGGATCGCGCACATTACCAACAGACCTTCCTGGTTACTTGGATAGAAGCTCATGGATTTCGAACGATGCGCAAGCTAATATGGCTAAAAAATTCAGTAACGATTGGTCGTGGAACACTTCCAAATTTATGCCCAACAGCATGCTTCAATTGACCGGAGGATATAAAATCAAAAGAAAAGAAGAGGATTTCATTGGCATTATTTTTGGTGCTGGTTACAATTCCACTAAGTCGCTTTACACCATGGATCGCACAGAATATGATGGCATGGTGGTGGGTAATTTAGTGCCCGAGAAAATCATCAAGGAAAGGTATTACTCCAGCTTAGTGAATCAGACCCAGAACTCAACAGGGTTGTTGCTGAACATCTCTGCACGGTTTAACGATAACAACAAGATTGTTCTTAAATCGTTTATGACAGGATCAACGGATGATAAATTCATTTATGCGAACGGCTCCAATGATTTGACAAATGACAATGTGGTATTGAACCGCATAACAACCCGCTATTTTTCTTATAACCGTATCATTACCTCCCAGTTGAATGGTGAGCATTTTTTTGAAAAATCCGGTATTAAGTTGGAGTGGAATGCGGGGATAGGCAATGTCATCCGTTCCGTTCCAAATTTCAGGAACATGAGTTATAGCCGTTACGATCATTTCAATGAATACGATCCAGCAGAGGGACCGAATTTAAAAGATACGGTTTACAAAGCGGATATTTCTACATCCACTGGTCCAAGTTATTCTGGTTACCGCGTCTACAATCAATTGAATGAAAATATTTATAGCAGCCGTTTGGATGTGTCGAAAACCTTCACACTCAATCAAAATTGGGAGCTACAGGTAAAGACTGGTGGACTTTACCAATTCCGTGACCGCTCGTTTACCATGCGATCATTTGGCATCCAACAGTATGCTGCAACCAACAAGGGTATTTTTGCCGACGATAGTTTGTTGTATTTGTCTGAATCACAAATCTTCTCTGCACAAAACATGGGTGTAACGCCAGTTAATACAGGTGGGTTTAAACTTTTCGAGAACACGAAGGCTGACGACAATTATCATGCTTCCTCTCATTTAGGTGCAGGTTACTTGATGGGTGAATTGCGGCATACTGAAAAGTTTAGAGCCATTGGTGGTTTGCGCTATGAAAACTACAGTCAATTACTCACTGTTGCTTATAGTTTTGGTGATTCGGTTTATGTGAAAAACCGATTGGGTGATTTTCTCCCTTCACTTAATCTCGTTTACAACTTCAACAAAAAAGCGGGACTTCGTGCCTCTTATTACAAGACGCTGAATCGTCCTGAGTTCCGTGAGTTAGCTAAAATTAACTGGTTTGATCCTGAAACCCGTTTGTCTGTTTCTGGAAACCCTGAACTCGTTCGTAGCTATATTCAGAATATGGATTTGCGTTTCGAGTATTACCCAGGGAAGGGACAATTGTTTACGGTTTCATCTTTTTACAAGTATTTTGTTAATCCCATTGAGCGGTACATGCAGCCGGGACAGGAGAGCCAGATCATCTATCGCAATGCCAATTTTGCTCAGGTTTATGGTGCAGAAATAGAATACCGTGTGAACCTGGCATGGTTGCTTAACAAAGATTCTGTGAGAATTCTTAACAACATCAGTTTGTTTTCGAATTTGTCACTGATAAAATCGAAAGTGAATGTGGAAGGATTAAATGACAAGGTCGCATCTTCACGAGAGATGCAAGGACAAGCCCCCTATATTGTGAATGCTGGGGTAACCTATAATGATGTGACAAAGGGACACAGCATCACCTTGATGGTTAACCGCACGGGGCCGAAAATTTATATTGTTGGAAATGATCAGATACCAGATCGTTGGGAAAATGCCAGGACGGTACTAGATTTTCAGGCATCGAAAATGTTCTTAAAGAAACGTCTCGAGGTAAAGATTAACATAAAGGATTTACTACAGCAGAAGTGGGTGGTGTTCTACAGGGGCACTTCCAATACCTTTAAAAATTACAATCCAGAAACCGATTACGTTAATTTTGTAAGAAATTACGGAACCACTTATTCCTTCTCGATTAGCTATAAGTTTTAA
>CANGWA010000110.1 GCA_947457335.1 Sphingobacteriaceae bacterium | reverse complement strand
TGCCCAAGGTGTGCGGAATAAAAATCTGAATGTCTTTTCCCGTTGAAAGCTCCTCACGCCACTCTTGAACAATGGATCTAAAGGCAAGTCGACGAGCAAAAAAAGAGGTAGGGACATTTAGTACACGCGAAAAGAGGGATGCTGACCTTAATTCCACTGGTTCCAAAAAATGATTAATCATCCGGTTATCGTCATGTGATAGACATTTGTACGCTATTTCCGTAACGTATGTAATATGAAAAGGGCGATATGTCAGAAAATAATTAATCACCAGAAATATTTACGGCAGATGGACGATTGAAGAGTATATCTAAGTACTTCTTGAACAAATAATAACCTTTACGATTCAACAGTATAAATATAACAAGAGCAATGAGATTAAAAAGTAGTTGATTACCCATCAATAGTCCTACTAACATAACAAGTAATGGTATAAGAGTGGATAGTGGAAACATTTCTTTCAGTACATGGGGGATTGTAGACTCTAAACCTAGTAAATTCCGACCTAATTTGACCACTTGAATGTCATAATAGACGAATGCCAAGACTAACAAAAAGGCTAACGCCTCATAGGGCACATGTAAAAAGTAAACCAGTACACTCCCTAAGAACACGTTTATTATTACCGAAATGATTCCATGTTTTACTAAGTATAGTTCCTTACCTCTCGAAATAATCATGGTGGCATAACCAAAACCACTGCTTATTATCAATTGGCTCATCGCCAGAAGTGTAAAAATTACAATTGTTGAAGAGTACGCGTTAAAGAACATTAGAAGAATCGGGTAACACAATAAACCAACGAGAATAACAATGAATGCCAAAACAGTGTAGAGATACCTCAAATCATTAAACGATTGCTTTGTAGAGGCATTCAATTCCTCCTTTCCTAGACGGTTTAACATTTTAGGAAAAAGAACAAAATCCAATGAGCTCAAACCTACAATCAAGGCAGAGGCGATATTGGCAGCGAAAGTGAATAGCCCCATCGTTTCTACTGGATAAAAAAAACTCACCAATGAACGACTACTGAGCATGATGAGGTAAAAAGTAATATTATAAACCAGCAAGGAAACACCTCGGGTAAACAGTTCCTTTACCACCCCCCAATCCGTTTTGAATTTAAGTGGAAATGGCATTTGCATATAAAATAGCAAAAAAGAAAAAACATGGGCCAAAAGTTGTGCTGCTAAAATTGCATTTATGAGGTCAGTGTCTTTAAAGAATAAAAACAAAGGCAATTGAACCAATTGAACGAGCGTCTGAAATACCGAAATCGGCATAAAAATGGAATGCGCACGAAAGACATTCAAAAACAGAATGTTAAAATAATTGAAACATGAAATCAATACCAATGGGAATAGGTAGCGTGTGAAAAGGTATTTTTCAAAAAAATGGACGCCGCTCAGCACGAGGCCAACCGCAACAAATAAATAAATGGTAGAAGTAATTATTGTCGCAAACAATGCGTTCGAAACAAAACGCTTTTGTCTTTCCACATCTTTAAAATCACCTGTAGATAAAGTTACATTCAAGGAAATATCTACACCTAAATTACCGAAAGCCATGTATTGCATTATCATGGAAATAAAGCCCCAGACTCCCATGTAAAAAGGCCCCAGAGACCATGCTACAAACAAGGAATTAAGGAACTGCAAGACATAGGAAAAATACCTAGTAGCAACAAAACCAATGACTTTATTTCCGAAAAGCTTCTTCACGCCTCGTATAGTCCATCAAACATGTCCAATGAAAGTGGTGTTCCCTTTTCGTAATTTGCTTTAGCTACTTTACCTAATATTTTTTTGTAGTACTTAGTATGCAAGCCAAATGCGGGGCGAACAGATCGCACATTGGCGGCAGTAAACACCTCTCCTGCTTGTATGTCCTGTGAAACATACAACGATCTTGAAAACTCACGACTTCGTTTTTTCTTTTCAGTCATCTCATAATTCGGCTTGCCTAGCATTTTCTCGGTTAGGCGAACCGACTCGACCATCTGTTTGAATTCTTTTTCATCCAAACTAAAGTGTGCATCAGCCCCACCAATCGCTTTATCAAGGATAAAGTGCTTTTCGATCACCATCGCACCGAGCGCCACTGCAACAACTGGTGCCTCTATCCCCATGGTATGGTCACTCAAACCTACCTTCACCCCAAAACGTATAGCCATGTCAGGAATAGTCAATAAGTTGGCATTTTCAGGTAAAGCAGGATATTCAGAGGTACATTGAAGAAGGGTAATATCATTATTGCCTACCTTTCGGCAAGTAGCAATCGCTAGCTCTATATCCTCTAGGCCGGCAATCCCTGTAGAGATAATAACCGGTTTACCTTTCGACGCAACCGCCTCAATCAGGGGTATATCATTAATTTCAAACGAAGCGATTTTGTAGGCGGGGACATTCAAATTTTCAAGAAAATCTACCGCAGTAAAATCAAAAGGGGAGGAAAAACAAACCAAGCCTTGTTTTTTTGCCTCTTCCATAATAGGAGCATGCCATTCCCAAGGTAAATAAGCACCTTGGTACAAATCGTACAAGTACTGGCCATCCCAATGGGTGCCTTGTTTTATCATGAAATGTTCATTACGAACATTTAACGTAATGGTATCTGCCGTATAGGTTTGTAATTTTATAGCATCAGCCCCGCTTCGCTTAGCAGCTCTCACTGTTTCTAAGGCAATTTCGAGTTTACCGCCGTGGTTTGCTGAAAGTTCGGCAATTATAAAACACTTATTATCTCCCCACATCATAGTTGATTTTTTTCAATTTTATATACATAACTGGTAAACCCTTGCACTTCTTCTTCCATAACAAAACTGTATCCTGCCCTTTCAAATGCACCAATAGAGGCCTTGTTTTGCGTTTTTATGTAAGCAAAAACAGGTAGGTCATTCTCCTTAAAATAAAAATAACCACTTCCTCTTAAAAACTCCGTTGCTAACCCTTTACCTCTATAATCCTCACCTACCAATATCCCGACAACGGCATGGTCGCCCTTTATTTCATAACGCACTAACCCAGCAGGATATCCTTTAAACTCTGCTATATAAAAATAGCTGTTCTTATCCATCAATTTGTTCGAAAACCATGTTACATGATTTTCAAATAGAATTGGCTCACTCGAATAGGAATTTGCACGTGTTATTGGATCATTGGACCAATCATAAATTAATTTCACATCGTTAATCGTTGCCCTTCGATAGTCTGTTTCAATCATCTGTTGAATACGCTTTGCAGAACGTCCATCGAACGATATAGCCTGTAATTGTTGAATTTTAAGGTCATCTTCATGACTCAGAGCTTGAATTAATATGGCGTGAAATTTATTAACAGTAAAAGCACGCATATCACCAGCTGGATAAATGAACCCTCGCTTTAAAGCTCCATTATATATTCCTACTTGATTGTCAACATAGTAACCACATAGTACTGGCAACCTACAGGCACAAGCTTCATAAAGGGTTGTACTTGCTGACACAATGCCAAAGGTTGAAGTCAACATCAATTCAGCCATTAACGCTTCATCAACATTCCGATGCACCTCTACCCTGCTATCCACTTTTTCTATTTCAGATAAGGTTTGGTGGATATAGGCAGCGCCAATCACAACATGGACTTTTTTAACTGAAGGAAAAGTTAAAAGTGCTTGGGTGGCTTTAACTGAAAGATCCATTGGATCTGCTCCTCCAAAACAAACAAAATAAATACCGCTCTCCCTCGCAACAACTGGTAATTGATTTGCTTTTTGAAAAGCGGGTCGAAGTATAGCATAGGCTGTTCCTGTTACTACTCTAGAAGTAGAATCAACACTATAAGCGAAAGAATTAGCTGAAAGCGCGTGATTTATCACCCAATCTGCATGCATGGGCCAAGCCATTAAATCATCTATATACAACAGTTTGTAACCTTCTTTTTTGACCAAAAATTGGTAGGCTTCGTCAAACTGGTACCCATCCGCAAAAAACAAATAATCCGATGATGGATACTTTTTGCTTATCCAATGAATCTCTTCTTCTATAGATATGTTTTCAGGTAGCAAACAATAATTGAGCTCTTGCGGAATTGCATTTGTCCAACTATCTGCCGCAGTCACTAAAACCGATTCACTGTCAGATTTAAACATGGAATAAAGCGCAAAAATTCTATAGAAATGCCCTAGACCGGTTTTAGCTGATCCATTGGCTCTTAATAAAATTTTACGCGGTTTCTCCATTTCAATTGTACTTTCTAAAAACAGGTTTGATCGGTGGGCCAACGAGGTACTTTTCATACCCTTCTTTAACCGCCTTGGCATAAATAGACATCGCTAAATCAAAAGCACCAATCGTTTTATCGATGTCTTCTTGGCTGTGGGATACACTATAATTAAATGTGCCTCTAAACAAAATACCATGTTTTACAACTTCCTGATACATCAACGTTTTAAGGCCATCCGACATCTGGCCAGATTGGTCTTTAAACCACATCAACAACCAGCAAGGGTGTCCTTTTAAACCAAGATACTCTTGCAATCCATGTTTCGCAATCAATTCATTGATGCGTTTTTGTACCTGCTCCCCCTTCTCTACATCGGATGCAATAGTATTATGATCTCTCGTATATTTAATGGATGCTACTGCAGCTCTTAAGGCATGCGTTTCAGCACCATGGGTAGTAGATATCAAAAAGACCCGCTCCTTGTCGTGGTCGATGCCACCTAAACGCATGATGTCGCGTTTACCGGCTAGCATACAGGTTGAAAAACCATTGGCAACTCCCTTACCCCATGTACTCAAATCTGGTTCAATCCCAAACAGGGTATGCGCACCAGGAAATCCGAGTTTGAAGCCAGTAATCATTTCATCCAAAATAAAAACGGCTCCGTGCTGTTGGCACAAGGCTTTAACCTTGTGCAAAAAATTATCTTTTGGGAAATCAAACTCCATTGGCTCCAATATCACACAAGCAATCTGACCAGGATGTTGCTCAAATAACTTGGCTACTGATTCAATATCATTGTATTTAAAGGAGAGTGTTAAACTAGCAAACTCTTCGGGAACTCCTGAATTACACGCCTTCGTCCCCATGTACCAATCGTCATAAGAGAAAAACCCATGATCGGCACAGTAGGCCACCATTTTTTTACCAGTATAGGCACGTGCCAACTTAATGGCTGCTGTTGTTACAGTTGAACCATTCTTAGCAAACTTCACCATATCGGCAGAGGGAACAGCTTCAAGGAATAGCTCGGCTAATTCCGTTTCAACTGGCGCTGGACATTGAAAGTTGACGCCATTCTCAAGCTCTGCACGAACTTCCTTTAAAATGGGTTCAAAGGCATGACCGAGGCTTACAGCCGTCAATCCCATGGCCCAGTCGATGTATTCATTACCATCAACGTCCCAAACATGGCTGCCCTTGCCACGTGCAATTAATTTTGGTCCAAGTAATGGCGATTGATCTGGCCCCTTGCTATAAGTATGACCGCCTCCAGGAATTAATTCCTGAGCGCGTTTAATCATCTTGTCGGAATTTTCAAATTTTGTAATCATAAATTGTCTTGTTTTATGGATTTTGAATAACCCTCGTTCCTGGTTGTATCAGCATTTAGTGCCCTAATAGAAGCATGTGATAAATAATAATCGGCATAGGTTTGCCAGCCTTTATCCATATCTAATGCTTTCACAAGCTGAGTTATAACCTCCAAATCCCTTGGTTCATCTACTGTTAGTCGAACAGGATGATAGTTTCCACTTGCTAATCCAAACGCTTTTGCTGAAAATATGGTACCATGCATAAAGTCACTGTTCTTATAGATGTAGGGCGTGACATGTTCTTGCTCAGATGCTAATGTTGCATTTTTCCATGCTGTCGCCAATGCATCAAACCGGATAACTTCTACATCCATCCCATCTGGATAAACAGGCTCTAGCGTGTTAGAACAATAGTCCACACGAGCAGCCACCGCTGCATCAATCACTTCATCTATTAGCGTCGCGTCAATTAATGGACAATCAGAAGTCAAACGAACCACATAATCCGGTGCCATCGGCGCTACTGCTTGATAAAATCGGTCAAGGACATTATTCAAACTACCTCTGTACACGTTGATGTTTAGGCTTTCTGCCAATATAGCAATGGCCTCATCTTCTTTTTGAGATGTGGTTGCTACCACTAAATCGGTAATACGCTTTGATTTTAATATGCGTTCGATGTGAATTTGTAAAAGGGTCTTCCCCCCCACTTCCTTCATCACTTTTCCCGGTAGTCGACTGGAACTCATTCTAGCTTGTGTAACCGCTACAATCTTCATGCTTTCCAATTTACAGGGTTCAACAATTCCGTAGCTTCAACCAAAATAGCATCGATTTCGTTTAGCAGAGAGGGACTCATTTCTTTCTCCAATGCCGCTATATTTTCTGCTAGCTGATCTTTTTTCTCCGTTCCCACAAGCACCTTATCAATACCTCGTGATTGCACTGCGTAGTTCAAGGCAAGCGCCTGCATCGATAGGTGACTCATAACAGAAATCTTTTTGAGGTCTTGTAAATAAGGTATTAGTACCTCCAGCTTCTTAGGCAATGTGGCCGTCTCCATAAAAAACAACCCTTGTAAAAAAACAGACCTTGTGTGTACTTCCATCCCCTTCTCCTTGGCCTTTTCAATTAGTTTTCCGCGTTGCGAATAATTGTCCAGTAAGTTAAAGGGCAATTGTACTAATTGTACTTTGTTGTCATTAATGACTTGTTCCAACTCTTCATTAGTATAAACAGAAACGCCTATTTTATTAATTTTTCCTACTTGCTGAAGTGCCTTAAACTGGTCTTCAAACTTGCTACCATAGGCTAAATAATCAGAAAAGGAATGAAACATATAGGCATAGAGCTGATGAACTTCCAATGCTCTTATATCGGCATCTATACGCTCTGTTATATTATCTGCGACCAAAAGTTGACGGTGGTCAAACTTTGTAATCACCTCAAATCGGTGTCCCTGTTCGCGATGGTACCTGCCAATTACTTCATGCGATACCCCATAGGCTTCGGCCGTATCAAGCAAGGAAATACCTGATGTCTGCGCCAGTGTTAAAATGGACGAAACTTCATCAAAATCAGGCATACCTGATCGGTTATTGATACCATATGGAAGTCCAAATTGAACAGTACCTAGTATCAATTTATCCGCGCGTTTCATTAGAAGAAATTACTTGCTTACAAACTCTAGCACTTTTGCAATCACATAATCCTGCTCATCTCTCGATAGTGTAGGATACATGGGCAAGCTTATACAATGTTTGTAATAATTTTCAGCATTGGGGAAATCGCCTTCCTTCCAACCAAACTGTCGGTAGTAAGGCATTAAGTGAACCGGCACATAATGAATTTGAGCAAAAATACCAGCCGACTTCAAGTGTTCGTACAACCCCTTTCTGTCTGCTACCTCAATTACATATAAATGAAAGGCATTAAAAACCTTACCGTTGTTTTGCTTTTTTATTCCCGGAACATTGAATTTTTCATCATAGTAACCTGCTATTTCATGCCTTTTCTTAATGCCTTCATCGGCACGCTGAAGTTGGCTGTTAGCAAGCGCTGCTTGTATATCAGTAATGCGGTAGTTAAACCCAAGGTGTTGCATTTCATAATACCACGCTCCTTGTAACTCCGCTTCAGGAAAATCCATTATCAAATTTTCCTTGGTGATACCATGCGTTCGAAGCACCATCATTTTTTTATACAAAGCTTCATCGTTGGTTGTAACCATACCGCCTTCACCAGCAGCGATGTGTTTCACAGGATGAAAAGAAAAAGCTGCTGCGTGGGCATAATGGCCATTGCCGCAGTTTTGTCTTATCCCCTTCGAATCTATGAAGTAACCACCGGGAGAATGACAGGCATCTTCGAGGATAAAGAGGTCGTGCGCATCTGCAAGCGTTCGTAATGCCTCAAGATTTACCGGGTAACCGGTGAAATCAACTGGGACAATTGCCTTGAAATATCCTTTTGGATGTTTCTCGATCAGGGCTTTCACACTATCAATAGAGATGACATAAGTTTCGGGATCAATGTCGGCAAAATAAACCTCTGCCCCACAATACCGCGCCGCATTGGCAGAAGCTGCAAACGTAATGGGGGTGGTAATAATCCGGTCACCTGCTTTTAGACCAATGGCGAGAAAGGGTAAATGCAATGCTGCTGTTCCATTGGATACGGCTATGGCGAACTTG
>CANGWA010000109.1 GCA_947457335.1 Sphingobacteriaceae bacterium | reverse complement strand
CCGGGCGTTGAGCACAAAGAGCGCAGCGTCTACATTTTGGATTAAGTAAATGGAATCGGATAACAACCCTGCCGGTGGGGTGTCGATGATGACGTAATCGAATTTGGCCTTAGCGAAGGCCAGCAGTTCTTGTAGTTTTTCAGAGAGCACGAAGTCGGAGGGGTTGGGAGGAATGGGTCCGGAGAACATCGCGAACAAATTACCGATTTGGGTTCCTGATACAATCTCCTCCAGTTCGCTTTGCCCCATGATGTAGGTGGTGACCCCCTTCTCGGGCATGGTGGAATGGAAGCGTTTGTACACCCGAGGTTTGTGCAAATCCAATTCGATGATGACGGTTTTCTTCCCCGTTTTGGCTAACATGGTGGCTAGGTTTACACTGGTAAAGGTTTTTCCCTCGCCCGGCAGGAAGGAAGTAACCAAGTAGGTCTGAGCGGCACTATCGACGCTAGCGTACTGTAAATTAGTGCGCAAATTTCGAAAAGCTTCAGAGGCCATTGAATTTGGCGAGAGATCTACAATTATGTCTTCGTTTTGAACATTCTTGACCTGAGGCAACACTCCTACCAATGGCAGTGCAATCAAATCGCGTAAATGTTCAACCGTACTTATGGTGTTAAAGTAAATTGTTCTAATCGCAACAATTAGCGCTGTTAGTATTAACGCGAAAATATAGAACTGTCTGGCAACTGCATCTCTGTTAGGCCACATGACTCCAAGATTGCGGGGACTCTCGACTATTTTTATGTCAGGGACTATACTCGCTCTTGCAATTTTTGTGCTTGCACGTCTTTCTAATAGGAAATTATAGAGCTGCTCGTTGACAGAAGCTTGGCGCTGAATGTTTAATATATCTCTTTGTTTACCTGGGATAAGCTTGGCCTCCGCTATGTATTCTGTAATTTCTTTGTTTACGTTTTTAATTGCTTTTTCTGTTGCTGCTCGGGTGTTCGAGATGTAAACCAACAAACCTTGTTTTGTTTTGTTGATTGATTCTCTCAATTGGGTCATGACTGGATTGGACTCCTTGACACTCGAACCCAAACGATCCAATTCAATTTGATAATTGTACAATTGAGTTGCAGAAGTTGACATATATCCCCCTTTCTCTACTAAGAATACACTGGGTGGTAGAAATTGGGGATCTTTGTCTTCGATGATGTATTTTTCCAAATCATCAAGAGCGCGTAATTGCATCTGCATCTGGGAGCGCTGATTATCATAACTACTGATTTTAGTTAAAAAATCAGACTGTTGCCATTCCAAATTGATAATGGATCTTTTTTCTTTATAATCCTGCATGGTGTCTTCAACATTATGCAAGGAGCTAGTGATTTCATTGAGTTGTTTGTCGATGTATGCTACCGTTCGCTCGTTGAGTTCGTATTTTAGTTTGAGTTTGTTGACTGCATACACCGAATTCAGCGTGTCGAGAATGAGGATGGCACGCTCTGGCAGCACGTCGGAGAGATTGATTTTCAGAATTTGTGTGAACTCAGGGTTTTCGACACTGAGGTTGGAACGGATGTTGTCGATGATTTGCTCGCGCGAGTGGATAACGACCTGGTAAAGAATGTTCTTGAGGGAATTGACGGTGCCTGTAGTGAAGTTTCCCTGGCGTTGGATTTCAATGCTGAGTTCGGTATCGTAAAGCGGTTGATTGAATTTGCCCTTTTTTACTACGTCCTGCGCCCCTTCCTTAAAGGCGATTTCGTAGTTCTCCATGTCGAGAATACGGAAGTCGAGGGGACGTTCGTAGAACTTAGAATTGATATTGCGGACAATGATTTTGAAGGGCATGCCGTTGAAGTACTCGACGGTACGCACCTTTCCGACGATGTAGTAGGAGACTTGTAGGCGGTCCATCAATTTATCGACTACCTTGCCGGTGAGGTCGTAGGATTTGATGATGCGGGTTTCGTTGGAATTGTCCATGAACGCCGCGTTTCCAATGAAGCTCGCATCGGTGACGAGGTTGCTTTTGTAATAGGCGTCGTCGTTTTTGAGCAAGAACTCGGTGGAGGCGTTGTAAATGTTGGTCAGCCGGTACGTGTATAGGGTAGCAAAGGCGTAAAAAATCGGAAAGATGATAACCGGCACCCACCAGTTATTTTTAAGGAGGCGGACGACGAAGTTGAAGTCCTTTTGCGAAACGATTGCTTGTTTCTTGTTATTGTTGGGGGTCGCCAAGCGCTAAAAGTTATGTACAAATATAAAAAAAGAGGCTGACATTGTCAGATTGAATGATTTTAAGTAACTTAGGGGATTGGAATGAGAAAGTTTCGTTTATTATTTACACTTGTCTTTATGACCATTAGCATGGTCGTTTTCAGTCAAACAGCACCCGGTGGTGGCACATCTACCCCTTCGTGTTGGCCCCCTTCCGCTTGTACTTCCGTACCAGTTGACGGAGGTATTGCTTTCTTGATGGCTGCTGGTGCGCTTTATGGCGCCAAGCGACTGAAAAAGTCCATTTAACCGATGAAGCTCTCCGGCTTTTATCGGTTCCTGCTGATTGCCGGTATCCTTTATGCGGTGCTCTTTATCCTTTATGAATACGTTGTAAAAACCCAAACCAACTGGGATTTGCAGTTTATTTCCGGCATTTCTGTGGTGGCGGATCATGTATTACAAGCGTTGGGTTTCACTACTTTTCCGATGCGGGAAGACGGCTACGTGCATGGCGTGGGCATAGATGGTTCGCACGGAGTTTGGGTGGGTTCGGGTTGCAATGCGTTGACACTTTTCGGGCTGTTTGGCGTGTTTATTATTGCATGGCCCGGAGCGTTGAAGCATAAATTGTGGTTTATTCCCGTTGGGATGGTACTGATTCACCTATTGAACATTGTGCGCATTGTGGTGTTGGCGATTATTGCCTACCGTTATCCCGATTATCTCGACTTCAATCACACCTATACCTTTACCTTTGTAATTTATTCCTTCATCTTTGGCTTGTGGTTGCTATGGGTGAATCGCTTTAGTCAACATCATGCGTAAAAGCTTGTGGATTGTTTTGTTTCTGCTGGTGTTCTGGCTTGCCGGTTACCTCCGCGAATGGTTTTTTGTTTCTGTTAATGATCTCATTTTCTATAAATACCATGAGCAGGTTAATCCCCGCCCCCTAAACAGTCTGCTGCTCTTGTTAAATCGGTTGGATTACACCACCCTTTATTACGGCAAGTACGTGCTCACCTTTTTGTTTGCCGGCTTGTTTTTTGGTCTCCAGTATAGTTTACTTTATTTGATACGATCCGATAAAGTACTCCGCAAAACATTGGTGTATGGGTATGTGCTGATGTTGGTGCTTTCGGGGTTGACCATGGTATGGGGGTATTACTTTTCTTCAACCGGTTTGTTGGTGGAATACCGGTTAAGCCGTTGGCTGATGGGCGTTGCCCAGTCTCCTATTATTTGTTTATTTTTACTCGCTGCAGAGCAACTTTTAAAATCAAATCGTTCCTATGAAAAAAGATAGCGCCATTTTCAAACTCATTAAAGAAGAATTGCACCGTCAGACAACCGGTGTAGAATTGATTGCTTCCGAGAATTACGTCAGCGACCAGGTCATGAAGGCTATGGGCAGTGTGCTTACCAATAAATATGCAGAAGGCTTACCCTTTAAACGGTATTATGGCGGCTGTGAAGTGGTTGATAAAGTGGAGCAACTCGCCATTGATCGAGTGAAAGAACTTTATGGAGCAGCATGGGTGAATGTACAACCCCATTCGGGTGCACAGGCCAATGCCGCAGTGATGCTGGCATGTTTGAAACCGGGGGACACTATTCTCGGTTTGGACCTTTCGCATGGCGGTCACTTGACCCATGGTTCGCCCGTTAATTTTTCGGGCAGGCTGTACCGCGCTACGTTTTATGGTGTGGACAAAGCCACTGGGCTCATTAATTATGAAACACTAGAGGCCACGGCAAAAAAAGAAAAACCAAAAATGATTATTTGCGGCGCCAGTGCTTACTCTCGTGACTGGGATTATGCTCGACTCCGCGCCATTGCCGACAGCATTGGAGCGATGTTGTTAGCGGACATTTCACATCCTAGCGGTTTAATTGCGAAAGGTATTTTGAATGACCCCCTTCCACATTGCCATATCGTTACTACGACTACACATAAGACCTTGCGTGGTCCACGTGGTGGCATGATAATGATGGGCAAGGATTTTGAAAATCCATTTGGCGAGAAGACGCCAAAAGGAGAAATTAAAATGATGAGTAATTTGCTCGATATGGCGGTGTTTCCTGGGCAACAAGGCGGCCCTTTGGAGCACGTGATTGCGGCCAAGGCCGTTGCGTTTGGTGAAGCTCTGAGCGACGAGTACATGCATTACTGTGTGCAAGTCGTTCGCAATGCGCAAACGATGGCCAATGGATTTGTGGATTTAGGATACAACATTGTGAGCAAGGGTACCGACAATCACATGTTCTTGATTGACTTGCGCAGCAAGGGACTTACAGGCAAGGATGCATTAGCCGCTTTGGAGCAAGTGAACATTACCGTTAACAAAAACATGGTGCCATTTGACGACAAATCGGCCTTTGTCACCTCTGGTATTCGCATTGGTTCACCTGCCATCACTACCCGTGGATTGAAGGAGAAAGATTGCAAGAAGGTGGTAGAGTTAATTGACGCGGTTTTAATGCACCGTGACAATAGCAAGGAATTGGCGCGCATCAAGAAGCGTGTGAACACGATGATGGAGAAGTTTCCGTTGTTTGCTGAATAATTGAATTGTCTTTTGAAAAAAAGCGAGTAGCGGTGCTACTCGCTTTTTTTATTTCATTTCTAATAAATTCGAGTGAAGGGAGCAGCGTTATCGTCCTGCAGGAGGCAGCGGCTAGCTTTGGAGGAAAGGGAAGGGCGCTACCACCTCTGTTGTTTCATGGCATCCCAGCGTAACCTTTTCACGACGTGCTGTTATACTTTAAAAAAGCAGTCGTATGAAAACCTCCCGCATTTTTTTAGCAAGTATTGCTAGCATTGTGCTACTGCAACCTGCACAAGCAAAGCGCAACAGGGTGACCCTTGAGTATGCGTTGCAGAAAAATCTAGTAAAAACATGTATACAAGCCTTGGGTGGTCACTCTGGCTATTGCGTGAGCATGCATGTTAAGAACACCACTCCCGATTCGCTAGAAGTGTTGATAGAAGCAGGCAGGAAGCTGAATTCCGTTGACCCAAATGAGCAGGATTTATTGGTGGTGAAGGAAGAGCGGGTGGCTTTAAAACGTGGTGAAGAGAAAAAGGTGGTTCTTAAAAGCTATTGTTGCCAATTAGCGAATTACTCTCCAAGAGCAGGCTCTGCATTTGATTTAAAGAGTAATTGGGACACCAGTCTGGTGAAGGTTGCGCGTTTTTTAAACAATAGCACTTACAATTCCTCTGAGGAGCAACAAGCGGTATGGGCTATTAGTGAGGGGCGTTCATCGGCATCGGTGACTGGCAAGGACGATTCGAGCACCTATCAATTGCGGCGCTTTATTGCTGCGGTAAAAGGAGAGGTTTTACCTTGGTACACTGTTTTATCTCACACCCGTGTTCAGCGCAGTGGCGAGATTATTTCAAAAGCCACAGGTTTACGGGGAGTACTCACCTGTACCGCTAGCGAGCAGCAGTATGCCTACCTGCAATTGCTTGATGAAAACGGTAGGCTGGTTGCACCCGTCACTGGCAATTGGTACTATCCCGGAAAAAATGAGCAATTGGTGAATTTGCCCTTGGATGGACTAGCCCATGGGCAGTACCGGTTGCAAATTGTTTCGGACAAAGGGGTGATTCTTACTCAGAAAGTAGACATCTAGTGGCTTGTGGTGGTTTGATTTAACCGCGGAGTTTTTCTTCAACGATGAGACCATCGCGCATCACCAGCATGCGGTCGGCCATCGCTGCAAGAGTTTGGTTGTGGGTGACAATTACAAACGTTTTACCCATTTCATTGCGCAGATCAAAGAACAGTTGATGCAGTTCCTCCGCATTTTTACTATCGAGGTTACCACTGGGTTCATCTGCCAGGATGAGGGGAGCATCGTTCATGAGTGCTCTGGCCACGGCAACGCGTTGTTGTTCGCCACCACTGAGTTCTGCGGGTTTGTGATGCAGGCGGTGTGAGAGGTTTAATTTGTTAAGCAATTGTTCGGCACGCATTTCGCTTTCCTTTTTACCAGCACCGGCAATGTATGCGGGGATACAGACATTTTCTAGCGCTGTAAATTCTGGTAGCAATTGGTGGAACTGAAAGATAAACCCGATGTGTTTGTTGCGAAAAGCGGAGAGTTGTTTTTCGTTCATCGCTGTCACGTTTTGTCCATTGATGATGAGTTCCCCCCCTTGTTGCCGGTCGAGTGTACCCAATAACGTGAGCAGGGTGGTTTTACCGGCTCCAGAAGAGCCGACGATAGAAATCACTTCCCCAGTGTTTACGGTTAAGTCCACCCCTTTTAGCACCTGGAGTGTATTGAACGATTTGGTTAGTCCCTTTGCAACAATCATACTACGAGAGATACAGATAGCAAAAGACAGCAATAATCGTGATACCTGCAAGGTCGAGTATCAACCCTACCCTTAGCATGTCTTTGACGTGAATTTGCCTTGTGCCAAAAACGATGGTATTGGCGGCGGTGGCGACTGGGAGCATAAAACCCAGGGATGCGGCGAAAGTGGCGGGCATCATGAGCAAAAGTGGTGGCAGATCGAGTTCTTGTTGTAGCGCAATCATGATTGGGATGGCCAATTGGATGGAGGCGATGTTGGAAGCGAATTCACTGATGATGGTAACGATGACGCAAATGCCGATAATGATAGCGAGCACAGGAATGCCTTTCATGACGGCTAGGGTTGCTGCCAACCACCCGCTCAAACCCGATATTTCAAATCCGTAAGCAAGCGCAAACCCAGAGCCAAACATGAGAATAATGTCATAGCGTAGTTTTGTAGCATCTTCCCACACGAGGAGTGCCTCGTTTTTATTCTTCTTAGAAGGAATTAAAAATAGCAGCAGGGCGGCGCACACGGCGACCATGGAATCATCGGCAAATTTAGGGTGCGGGAGTAGGTTCTTCCATCCATAAAAATGAAACGACTCAGTGACTATATCTGCCCGTGTGAACCACAACACCACACAGAACGCAAACAACACAGCCACCCATTTTTCCTCGTAAGAGAAGCGTCCCAATTGTTTGTATTGCTGTTTAAAGTAATCCGTTCCCATGTCGAGGTGCACATGGCGGTGCAGGTAGTAGCGTTGGAGGGTGATGTACGTTACGCAGAGCAGCAGGAATGAAATGGGAAATCCGATAGCCGACCATTTCAAAAAAGTAAGGTCCGCGTTGTTGGGGTAGTGTTCGAGGTAGGACCGAAAAAAATACATATTAGGAGGAGTGCCAACGGGAGTGGCCATTCCACCGATGGTCGCAGAAAAAGCTAATCCCAACAACAATGCCGCTGCGAATTTATGTTGGTTTTGTCGCATGTGATTGGACGTTTCGTGCACCAATGCGATGACTGCACTGAAGAGCATCATGGTGGTAGCGGTATTGCTAATCCAGTTGCTAATGAGCCAAGCCGACAACATTACTCCCATTAAGATGGTGTTTGGTGAATGCCCAACCAGCGATAAAATCTTCAATGCAATGCGCTTATGGAAGTTCCATTTTTCAATAGCGAAGGCCAGCATGAATCCACCAATAAACAAAAAAATAATACTGTCGGTGTATTGGTGTGCAACCTCGGTCACATTGGCTAATCCGAGGAGCGGCATTACCAATACAGGCACCATGGCGGTGACACCAAAGCCGACTGCCTCTGTAAACCACCACGTGCACATCCAAACCGTGATACCAGCCATAAGTGTCACCTGTGGATGTCCCGGAGACAAATCGGCAAATAGCCATATCAGCAATGCCAATAAGGGTCCTAGTAATTGTGAAAGGCGTTGCCTGTTCATTTGATGAAGATAAGGAAATGCAGGGGATTGGGCAAGGTGGGGGTGATTATGAATGGTGAATTGTAAATGGTTAATGGTTAATGGCGAGAACGCCGCATGCGCCAAACTTCTAATTAAGAGTTGAGAATTGAAAATTGAGAGTTGAGAGCAATTGAGAGTTGAAAATTGAGAGTTGAGAGCAATTGAGAGTTGAGAGTTGAAAATTGAGAGTTGAGACTTGAGGCGTTTACATCACCCTCTACCCCCTAACCTCCACCCCTTTTTGAGAGTTGAGGCGTTGACCTTCATATGCGCGTGAATGGTTAATTGTAAATGGTGAATGGTGAAT
>CANGWA010000108.1 GCA_947457335.1 Sphingobacteriaceae bacterium | reverse complement strand
TGTATCCGAGGACTCCTGCAGAGAAATCCGCTCCACGCTTGATTTGATTCGGCATGGTCTCACTGGTGTTCCAAATAAATCCACGGCGTGGATCAATCATGTCACCAAAATGAAGCGAGTTATAGTCCAATTTCTTCTCAAAATAAGTGGCTTGCATACCAAACTTGAGCGAGAAAAAGCGATTTATAGGTGCATGGTAAGAATAAACCAAACTTGCATTCGTGGTCCTTAATAGACTATGCGCTTGATCATCGGTCATCACAATAACCCCCAATCCGCCAGCTAAGGCATCAACGTGCATGTCCCCAGCTACTGAATACGTCACATACCGCGCTGGCAAATTAGGCCATTGATTACGGTAATTCATAGTCATACGGGGGCAACGGGCCGTCCCAGCAAAAGCCGGATTCAAATAGACCGGATTCGCGTAGAACTGCGAGAATTGCGGATCCTGCGCCCTCAGCTCAGCTAAAGAAACAAGGAAAAATATGAACGGGAGCAGTACCCGGCTGTTCAGTTTGAGCATAATTTTAGCCAACCTAATTCACAAATATAAAAATTCAATTCGAAAAACAAAAAAAAGTCTCTAACAATATTTTTTATTTGTCCCCCGTTAAATCGTCGTACCTTCACTAAGTTTCTCGCACCATGTTTAAAAACGGCCTTTTTCGGGTCCTATTGTTGATCCAAGTCAGTTTTTCCCTCTCAGCACAATACGCGGTGACGTTAAGGGGATTAACCGCCAACGACGCCACGGGCTGTCAATTGGAGGTGGAACAGGCAGTCTACTACCCTAGTAAGGGTTTTCTACCCTATTTAACGGTTGCCAAAACAACTGGATACACCGAATCAGCTACGCCCGAACTCAAAATTATCACCACGGCCTTAGTGTCCGAACCTTATTTGTCCGCCATCCAACGCTCCTTTGGGAAGTACCTCACCTCCGATTTCGCCTTACTTCCCCTCCCATCCCTGGTAAAAAATGAAAACCTCAATCAGTACCACCTCTGTCCCTTTCGCATCTATAACGGAAGAATTGAGCAATTGGTTACGTATAATGTAAATTGGAAGGTTAGTGCCCGGTTGACCCCCAACGCCGCTCAGCGCAGCACGCCTAACTTTACAACGTCCTCTGTGCTGGCATCGGGTAAATGGTATAAAATTGGGACGACTCAGACCGGTCTCCATAAAATCACCAGAAACCAATTAGCTGCAATGGGCATCAATGTGACCCAATTGGATCCTCGACAAATCCGTTTGTACGGTAATGGTGGCGCCATGCTACCAGAGGCCAATGGGGATTCCCGATTAGATGACCTCTCTGAGAACGCGATTTTTATAGCGGGAGAGAGCGATGGCTCCTTCGATACCAATGACTATATTCTCTTTTATGCTACTGGCACAAACAATTGGAAATACACGCCTTCAGGGAAATTGAAGTACAGTGTAACAAAAAGCCTATACAGCGATTCAAGCTTCTATTTTATTACAACAGACCTAGGGGCAGGTAAACGGGTGCAAACACAATCGTCCTTGTCCAACAACAACATCACCACCAACAGCTACGATTATTACAACTTTCATGAGGCCAATCTCGTCAACTTCGCTAAAAGTGGTCGGCAATGGTTTGGCGAATACTTTGATATTGTTACCAGTTATAATTTTAACTGGACGGAGGGGGACTTTGTAGTGGGTGACACCGTGAATTGTGAAGCGGGAATTGTGGCCAATTACAACGAAAGCTCTTCTTTCTCAGTTGTTGGAAACGGAGTGAGCTTTAACATCACTACAGGCGGTATCGCACCGGGACAATATGCGGCCTATGGTGATCTACAATACAACCGAGGGAAAGCACTGAATAACAATAGCTCCGCACTGAACTTTGTGGTGACCAAAAATACTTCAAAAAGCATTGCTTGGATGGACAAAATCACGGTCAATGCAAGAAGAAATTTGGTAATTGGCGGTAAACAGTTCTGCTTTCGGGATAGCCGCGTGGTCGGTGCTGGTAAAATTGCCAATTTCCAATTACTTTCTGGTGCTGGCAATCCCATTATCTGGAACGTGACAGACCCTATTCAGCCATTTATACAGGCCTTTAATACAAATGGTACCGCGATTGATTTTAATGCTGAAAGTTCAAGTATTCAAGAATACTGCGCAGCCCTGGCCAGTGATTTGTTTACCCCTGCCTTTGTGAAGGTGATAGACAACCAAAACCTACACAGCATCACGGGTGCTAACTACCTCATCATCACCCACCCTTTCTTCATAAATGAATCCAATAAATTAGGCGCGTTTCATGCACGTCAAGATAATTTGTCCTACTCGGTAGTTAGTACAGAGGACATTTATAATGAATTCAGTAGTGGTAAGCAGGATGCTTCTGCTATACGTGATTTTATACGCATGGTCTATTGGCGCTCCAAAGGGACCAGCAGTGAACTAAAATATGTCCTCTTAATGGGAGACGGCTCATATAACAACCTTGTCCGCAACCCCGAAAGCAATTCCAACATGATTCCGACCTATCAGTCGAACAACTCCCTATTCCCCACCCAATCCATCGCTACCGATGATTTTTATGGTCTTATGGACGATGCGGAAGGCTACAACGCAGAGGGCGATTTTTCACTGCCTGCTGGTGGAAAAATGGACATTGCGATTGGACGGATTCCATGCCGAAACGCCAGCGAAGCGGCTGCTGTGGTGAATAAAATTGAGCATTATTACGAGACCGATCCTGAAGCTGCTAATGGCAATGCCTCTGAAAACAGCACCATGGGCGATTGGCGCAACTGGCTCCTGTTTGTAGCGGATGACGGCGATGGAGCTTTACACATGAGGGACGCTAATCGTTTAATACCATACGTCACCAGCAACATGCCGTATTACAATTTCGATAAAATTTTTCTAGATGCCTACCAACGCATCAGTACTCCTGGTGGGAGCAGGTACCCTGAAGCCGCAGCCGATTTTGTGAAACGTATCAACAAGGGAGCGCTTATTTTTAATTATACGGGACACGGTGGTGAAGTAGGCCTGACGGCAGAACGACTCATCGATGTTGAAATGATTAACGGTTTTGAAAACTTCAATAAACTACCGCTTTTCATCACAGCCACTTGCGAATTCAGCCGGTATGACGACCCTGCAAGAACCTCGGCAGGAGAACTATGCTTATTAAATATAAAAGGGGGGGCTATTGCCCTGCTAACCACTTGCAGGGTGGCCTACTCCAACAGTAATTTCGACCTCAATTCTCTCCTGCTTGATAAACTCTTTCTTCAAAACCGTGATGGCTCTATGCCGACACTTGGCGATGCCATTTTTCACACCAAAAGCACCTTGAGTCAACAGTGGACGTATGCCAACTTTCACCTGCTAGGGGACCCCGCTTTACGGTTGAATTACCCCAAATACAGAGTCTACACCTGGTCGGTGAACGGACAAGTCGTAAAATCCAACCGCACCGATACCCTTGCCGCACTCAGTAAGATCACCATCAACGGTTATGTGGGCGATGGCCAAGGCAACAAACTCAACACCTTTAATGGTGTGGTTTATCCAACCGTTTTTGACAAAGAACAATCCATAACTTGTCTGGTAAATGACCGCGAATCGGCCATCAATTACTCTGCCACCTGCGATACATGTAAAACACCCTTTGTGTTCAAGCAACAGAAAAACATGTTGTACCGTGGAAAAGTAAAAGTCACGAATGGTGAATTTACCTTCAGCTTCATTGTGCCAAAGGATATAAGTTTTTCAATTGGTCCCGGCAATATCACCTACTATGGCACGAATGGAACCGATGATGCCAATGGCTCATTTAAAAACGTGGTGGTAGGCGGTGCTTCGCGAAATGCCATTACCGATAACGAAGGGCCTCAAATCAAACTATACATGAACGACCCTGATTTTATTAGTGGCGGCATGACCAATCAACGCCCCATTTTATATGCTCAGTTGACTGATTCAAGTGGTATCAATACAGTAGGTACTGGACTTGGCCATGACATCACCGCAATATTGAACCAAAATGTTTCCAGTCCCGTGATCATGAACGACTACTACGAAGCCAATCTCAACAGTTACCAATCGGGAAAAGTGGCTTATCCATTTAGCGACCTGGCCGCCGGCTCCTACAATATCTCCTTCAAAGCCTGGGATATCCTAAATAATTCCGGCACCGCTTCTTTGGATTTTGTAGTGGCCCCAGATGCCGCTATTGCTTTGGATAAAGTACTCAATTATCCCAACCCCTTTACGACGAGGACCACCTTCCTTTTCCAGCATAACCAAGCCTTCGTGCCCTTAAAAGTTCAAATTCAGATCTATACCATATCAGGGAAACTGGTCAAAACGTTGGCGAAAACCCTCACCAATGAGGGATTCAATCAGGAAGGCGTTGAATGGGATGGTAGGGATGATTATGGCGACAAGCTGGCAAGAGGGGTGTATGTTTACAAAATCAGCATCACGGCGCCGGATAATACAAAAGCCGAAAAAATTGAGAAATTAGTGATACTAAATTGAGTACATTTGAGGGTTATGCGATCTGAGAGAGAAATCGGAAAAATGAATCGTTTGCGTCAATTCGCTATGTTTGGTGTAGCCGCTTGCGCTATAGGCCAAACTTACGCACAAACTGCAATTTCTTCTTCTGCCCTAAGCGGCAGTGATTATGCCAATAAATTAAATCCTATCACCACTGCTGTTCCATTCTTAATGATTAGTCCCGATAGCAAGCAAGGGGCCATGGGAGATGTAGGAGCAGCAACGGATCCGGATATAAATGCGATCCATTGGAACGGTAGTAAATTGGCTTTTACCGAAAAAGATTTTGGTGTTGGCTTTACAGTAACCCCGTGGTTGCGCAATTTGGTACCAGACATCAACATGTACTATGTAGGCGGTTACGGACGTCTCAATAAAAATCAAGTCATTGGTTCATCCCTGCGCTATTTCAGTTTAGGGAACATTGATCTTACCGATGCAACGGGGCAACACACGGGCAGTATTAAACCCAATGAGTTTGCTCTTGATTTGGCCTTCTCGCAAAAACTGTCTAAAAATTTTGGCATCGGAGTGGCTGGTCGTTTTGTAAACTCAACCATCAGCCGCGTTTTCTTTAATGGTAGCTCTGGTAATGCTGCTAGCACAGTGGCGGTGGACTTGAGCATGTATTACCGTAGTGAAAAATTCAAACTCGGAGATAAAAAAGCAATTGCTACTGGCGGATTAGCGTTTACTAACATTGGCGCAAAAATCAAGTATTCAAACGACGAAAACTTCATTCCCATGAACATGCGGTTGGGGGGTGGACTTCGGACCTTTCTCGATGAATTCAATGGTGTTGCTGTGTATTTAGATTTCAATAAACTGTTGGTTCCAACACCTCCCGTTTACAAGAAAAAAGTAGACCCTAAAACAGGATTGGAAACCACCGAAGATGAAATTGACCCAGCAACCGGCAAAAAAGTCATTCTTGCAGGTAAGGACCCTAACGTGGATATTGCAACCGGCATTCTTCAGTCCTTTAGCGATGCCCCAGGCGGAATGAAGGAGGAGATGAAGGAAGTCAATATTAGCACCGGATTAGAGTACGATTATAACAATATTTTCGCCGTACGCATGGGCTATTTCCATGAGCCAAAAACGAAAGGTTCAAGACAGTACTTCACCTTTGGTGTTGGTTTTAAATTCAAAGTCATCAATGTGGATGGCTCTTACCTAGTGCCAACTTCCTTACAAAATCCATTACAACGGACGTGGAGAATTACCTTGAGTTTTAACTTTGATAAGTTCAAAGAAACGTCCAAGGAACCAGCCGTCACACAATAGTCATTTCACAATTACTTGTGCATAATTGACGGCCCCGTCCCATTGTTAAGCCATTTGGCTTCTCATATTTGCGTATGCGTCTTCGGCTTGGGTCATTGGCCCTTCTCTTTATTTTAATCACCTCTTGTCAATCAGGAGAAATAGGAAAGGATAAAACCGTTTTTGCCTATAACGAGATCAATGGGCTCACTTCCCTTGACCCTGCTGCTGCATCCAACTTCGAAAACATTTGGCCAATTAACCAGCTCTTCAATGGCCTAATGCAAACCAACGATAGCCTGAAGGTTGTACCGTGTA
Organism: Sphingobacteriaceae bacterium; assembly: GCA_947457335.1. Taxonomy (GTDB): domain Bacteria; phylum Bacteroidota; class Bacteroidia; order B-17B0; family Aurantibacillaceae; genus Aurantibacillus. The sequence goes on along the minus strand of CANGWA010000108.1, from coordinate 2,149 downwards.
TCGCACGGTCTTACACCCTCAGTCCAGATGGCAAGACCTACACTTTCTCCCTTCGCACCGACGTTTATTTTCATGATAATGCCTGTTTTCTTGACGGTAAAGGCAGAAAAGTAGTGGCGCGGGATTTTCTATTTAGTTTCAATCGCCTATACGATGGCAGCGTGAGCAGTGCCCTCGGCGTCATGGGCAACATAAACCGCTCTGTTGGGGAGGGTGGTTTTGAAGCACTCAATGACTCTATTTTTGTTATTCATCTATCCCAACCCTTTCAGCCATTCATTTCCATTCTGACGATGAAATTTTTCTCCGTTATTCCACACGAGGCGATTGCCCTCTATGGTGCTGATTTTAGGAGAAATCCTGTCGGCACAGGGCCTTTTGTTTTTCGCCTATGGGAAGAAGGCAATACCTTAGTATTACTAAAAAATGACCGTTATTTTGAAAGGGATGCAACTGGCAACACACTACCCTACCTCGATGCCGTTAAAGTGTCCTTCATAAAAGATAAAGAAACTGCCTTCATGGAACTATTGAACGGAAAGTTCGATATGGTAAGCGGAGCTGATGCTTTTAATGCCAACGAAGTTTTAGACCGACAAGGTGAATTGCGATTAGCATACCGTACGAAATTTTATCTCCAAAAAACAACTTTTCTCAAAACCGATTACATAGGCTTACTCGTGGATGATAAAATAGCCCCGTCGCCACTAAAAAACCGTTTCTTCCGAGAAGCCTTGAATTATGCCATTGACCGCGTACAATTGATCCGTTATTTAAGAAACAACATAGGTGTACCAGCGATTGCTGGTTTTATCCCTGCGGGACTTGGCGCTTACGACACTTCCAAAGTAAAGGGGTACAGCTATGATCCTGACAAGGCTAGAAAATTAATGGCGTTAGCGGGTTATAAAGATGGCGCGGGATTGCCAGAGATGGTTATTCACACTACTGAAAATTATCGGGAGCAAATGGAGTTTATTCAATCTCAGCTCGCGCGTTGCAACATCAATATACAAGTAAGTGTAGAAAAACCTTCAGTACTCCGACAATCCGTCAACAATAGTGAATACGCGTTTTTTCGCAAATCGTGGTTTAGTGACTATGCTGATGAAGAAAATTTCATGAGTTTGTTCTACAGCAAAAACTTTGCCCCACAAGGGGTAAATTTCTTCCATTTTAGCGACTCAATTTTCGACAGTTTATATGATGCGGCACAACAAGAACCCGATCTTTTGAAACGAAGAATACTCTATCAACGCATGGATCAAATTATTCTTGAACAAGCCCCCATCATTCCCCTTTACTATGACCAATCCGTTCGCCTGGTATCTCACAAAATTGAAGGCTTAGCCACGAATGGAATGAATCTACTCAACTTAAAAACTGTCAGAAAAAAGGACTAATTATCTCCTAAATGGCCAAACAAAAATTTGCCTCCAAAGCAGTTGATTCGATTGTTTGAACCCAATAAGCATACCTGTTGCGACAAGAATTAAGGATAGGTCCGCATTCACAGCCGCCCCCATTACACCATACTTAGAGGTAAAAAAAGGCGCCATAATGATGGTAAAAAGAAAACCTGGGGTGTAACATTTCAAGGAGAGTAATTGTTGTCCCTTTGCGGAAAAAAACTGACTAAGCGGTATAAACAAGGATAACATAATCACGCCCGGAGCATAATACCAAATAACCTTTTTGATGCCTATAAACCCTTCTCCCAATAAAAACAACAACCATTTTTCAGGCAGCAAATTCAAAAGAGTAATGACTAAAAGTGAAAAAACAACACCAGCCCCACTTAACTTTATCGTGCGTGCCACATTCTCTTCATTTGCCTTATTATTAGCAACACCTGATAAAATGAGGGGTGCAATGCTCCCTGAAACCAATAAGGCCGATTCGGCAATAGCTGTTCCCGATGCATATAAACCAACACTTTGGGAATTTGGCAATAAAAAATATGTGTAACGAATACATAAAAAATGCATCAACAACATGCCTTGATAGTGCATTCCATTTCGAATAATATCCTTTAATGGAAAGGCTTCTGTAGAATCACCAATAGGGGTTTTCATGACCAAAACGCCGGAAACGAATGAACCGATGAGGAAGGAAAGAACAAGCGGGGAGAAAAAGGCCTTGAACGTAT
>CANGWA010000107.1 GCA_947457335.1 Sphingobacteriaceae bacterium | reverse complement strand
GTGGTGGGCATAACGCCTGTAAGTGGTATCGATGTAAATTGGACCTTCCGTGGGCAAAAGATTTATTCTAGTTCATTTAGCACCCTTATTGATGCTGGTGGGATATATACCATTAGCATGCAATTATTGGATGTCAACACCAACTGCAAAAATGTATATACTTTAACCATTAAAGGCTATGAAAAACCCCTCGCCGATTTTAACTGGTTACCTCAATTGCCGGTAGAAACCCTCGATGAGGTTGTTTTTACAGATAAAAGCAAGGGGGATATTTACAAGCGCATCTGGACCATGGAGGAAATGCCAGAATTCAAATCCAATGAAAACTCCTTTAACTATTTGTTCCCATTGGCGGGTCGGTATACGGTACAATTGGTTGTAATGAACAGCTTAGGTTGCGGCGACACAACGATTAAATGGGTAGATGTGGACAGCGATTTTGGGTGTTATATTCCTAATGCGTTTACACCAAACGAAGATCGCAAGAATGAAGTGTATATGCCAGTAATGCGGGGAGTCAAGGAATTTACATTGTATATTTTTGATCGCTGGGGGCATGAATTGTATCGCACCAGTGACTTCAATGCAGGTTGGGATGGAAAGTTCAATGGTAAACTGGTGAAGGAAGATTCCTATGCTTACAAATTGGTCCTCATCACCAGTAAAAACGGATCCAAGACCTATAATGGGTGGGTAGTTCTCTTTCATTAATCACAGAACCAAAATCCTTTAGATTTCTTCTTGGATCGACATTCCTTTCATTCAATGTGCCTCACCTTTAATGAAGCATAAACATTCAAGGGTATTTGATGAAGCGGTGTAGGTGTTTTTATAGCCATCGGTCCCTCGTGAATTCTCATAAAAGATGAAGCTCTTGGGTTGGGTTTAAGAATATTATTGTTTAATATTACGGCAATCGAATATGATGAAAACCTTTAAGAAATTTTTATTGGCAGCGTTTGTATCTGCCGGCATCACAGTGGCGGCGCAGCCATCGTTTTATGACCTGACGTTTCAGAGCGATTCAATAACAGCACCTTTTGCTGCTGATGGTAATTATGTTTACATGAAGTCAAAACGGGGCGACGCAGGTATGCCCACTACTGAAGAAGGCGATGCTATAAAGACTTCGGAAATAACGAAAATTGTACTGGTTTTCTCAGAAGATAGTCCAGATGATCTTGAAAACCGTGAATCATACAACCAAGAACGTTGGGACAATTTGATTGCGACTTACCCAGAGTATTTTCAAGAAAAAACGAAGTATAAGAACATTTGTCAGTGTGCTGCAGAGGCAGGAGGAGATAATTACAAGGCTGTGCAAGGATTCTATATTTACTATAAAGGTGCGGGACCGGCTCCATCAACCCCTCCTCCTGCACCCGCAGCAGAGCCCAAAAAGGAGCCTGCGCCAGTTGCAAAAAACGATCCACCTAAGGCTGAAACCCCAAAAGCAGATCCCCCCAAGACAGACCCACCAAAGACAGACCCACCTAAAAGTGAGCCGGTGGCCACAACTCCACCAAAATCAGAGCCTGTGGCCACAGAGCCAGCAAAAACAGAAGAGACGCCAGCGCCCGCTGTTACACCAAAAACACCTGCAAAGAAGGTAGCATCTGACGATGAAGAGGTTGTAGAAACGAAGTCCACTTCCAAAAAAAGAGCTGGGTATGGTGCGAAACCACGGAAGGCTAAAGATCCCAAGGCCTGTCGTCCCGCTTGTTATGGCTATGGTGAAGAAGATTTAGTTGCTTTTTTTAAGGACATCACCCTATCAAAAAAACAAAAACGGAAAGCCAAAAAGTACCAAGCTGATTTGAGAATTGCCATTCATTTCGATGGCACCATTAAAAAGGTAACATTAACCGGCGGCAATAATGATGAATTAACTGCTTTAATCAATGAAGCACTTAAATCCATGAATCCTTGGAACCCTGCTGTAAAAGGGGGTGTGGCGATTAAATCAGAAGTCCGAATGACTATCAAATTCGATAAGGAAACAAAGACATTTAAACCTTACAATATTTTAGTGAATCCAAAACCGAATCCCAAATGCAAATGCGTTTCTGATTCTGAGATTTTCGGATCATAATAAAGCGATGCAAAAAAATAAAGGCTGCCTAAGGGCAGCCTTTATTTTTTAAGTGAGAGGGTGAGTTTAGAGCGTTAGCACACTGAGGAGTTCTTCGGGACTCCAAGGTTTGTGAATGACTTTTAGGGAGTGCCGTTTTTGTAATGCTTGAATATCAGGATGGTTCTCTGGCATTCCTGTTAAAACATACACCGCGTTGGTAGCAAAACAAAGTTTGAAGTGGGTGATGATTGCATCTGGACTGCCTTGTGGTAGCCTAAAGTCAGATATTAAGGCATCGATGCTCTTTCCTGATGCATGATATCCATCAATTATTTCGTGCGCTTCTTCTTCAGAATCGGCGAGAAGAATCGTCACTTGGTGATTGCCAAGTCGCTCGAGCTGACTCTTAATCGACTCCAGAATGAGTACCTCATCGTCTACTACCAATATGGATTTACTCTCCCGCTCCATCCGTCAATTGGTCAATTACCATGAATAAATCGGATTCCTTCCAGGGTTTTTGTATTATTTTTAAAACCAATTTTTTCGAGACCATTCGTTTAGAAATTTCAGGTGTAACGTGTCCGGTAAGCATAACAATGTTAACAGCAGGAAATTCCTTAGTAAGGCGATCGATTAATTCATCTCCCTTCATTCCTGGCATCAAAAAATCGGTGATGACAAGCAAGGTGCCAATGTCCATGTGGGATAAGTCATCCATCACTTCTAGCGCCTCTTCAGCACTTTCCGCAAATTCAAGAATAAACTTGTCCTTGTAATTTTTTTCAAGTTGATTCCTCAATGAATCCAGAATCATCCTTTCATCATCTATGGTAATAATGGCTAGGTTGCTCATTTTTTCTCTGGAATGTTTATAATGAATTTTGTTTCAGCCGTCTCACTAGTACAACCGATGGTGCCAGCGTGTTGCTCAATAATGTTGCGAACAATATTTAATCCCAATCCCGTTCCTTCACCTTTTTGTTTTGTGGTGTAAAAAGCTTCAAATATCCGTGAAAGATTTTCTGGTGGAATTGCTTTGCCATTATTGCTGATTTCTATGACATGGTTATGGTTCACTTTTTGGTAGCGGATGTTAATTGTTCCTTGTCCGTTAGTAGCTTGTACAGCGTTTTTAATAATATTCGTCCAAACTTGTGAAAAAGCATCAGCATTTCCAAACAATAATACGTCTTCTGGGATGTCCAACGCAAGATTTATGCCGTGTTTGATTTGATTCCAAAAAAGCACTATAGCACTGTCAAAACTTTCTTTCAAATTGAACCAATTCCACTTGGTTTGTGTGTCCGAGTGCGAAAAGTTATTGAGTGCTTTAACTACCCGCGTAGCACGGTCAGAAGCAATAGCAATAGTGGATGATGAACGTTCAAGACGGGAGAGGATTGAGCCAATCATTAAAATCTCAGAAGCCTGCTCTTGGTTGAGTAATTCTCGTAGTTCATTATTTACTGTAGCATAACCAAGGTCCAGTATTTTCCGTGCAATGCGTGTAATTTGTTCAGGTTTACCGTAAAATTTCTGCAATTCACTTTCAATCGCTTTTAAAATTATGCGTTCTTCCCTGGTGGTATAGGTGTTTTTTATTCCTGGAGAATGCAAGAAAAGTTGGAAGCCAAGACGAATATTCGTTGGATGAATGTTCATTCCACGTGACGCTAATTCATGTTTAAGCGTGTATGCAATGTTATCTGTAGAAGCACTTATCGCACCAAGAGGAGTGTTGAGCTCATGGGCAATACCAGCAATAAGCATTCCCAGAGTAGACATTCGCTCTTGTCGGATAAGTTCTTCTTGCATGGCAACAAGTTTATTTAATGAAGATTGTAATTCTGCATTTTTTTTGTGCAATTCCGCCTGGGAATTTTTCAATTGTTCAGCGTCAACAATCAATGTAATGGCATCTGCTACAGAACCGGCAAACGAAAAGTCCTCTGTGTCGAAACTTTCTAAATCGTGTGCATATTCAATGCTGATAAATCCTCCAGGCGTTTGATTTTGCATGATGGGTGCAAATAAGATGGTTTGAATGCCGGAAGGGCGGAGATAATGCACTTGAAATGTCTCAGCAAAAAGTTCAGGCCTCTTGTTGGAAACAGTGAGTATTAAATCCTTTTCTAATCGTTCAAAGAAGGTTGAGAGACGTTGCCGCTGCAGCACTTGAATGGCTGAGTTTTGAAGAAGATTTGGTTGCTTTATTTGACGTACCACTCGTAAATCACGGTTGACGCCCTGATAATCCCAATATTTACAACTAGTGCAGTTCATTTCGTCTGCAGTTAGTTGCAAAACAGTATCTATCTTTTGATCTAAACTGAGTGATGTATCAATGTTACGCATACTTAACAATGATTTCTGACGGCGCACCAAGCGCTGTGATTTGAGACGTTCGGTATGTTCCTTAATCCTGATTTTCGTAATGTTATGTAGGTAGAGACGAATGTTGGACTGTCCTGGTATATAATAAACATTGCGTTCAAAGTACTCCCCCTCAAAGAAAAACTCTCCGTTGGGGACTTTTTTTTGAATCAAATCCTCATGGTTTAACAGGAATAACTCTAGTATTTGTTGGTAGCTGTATTGTCTATTCTTATAGATGTGGTGTCTTGCGGCAGGATTGCAATACGAGACTTGTTTATTTTCCACATCGATCTCAAAAACCGGGTTGGGGTTTTGGAGGGGGAATAAAGCTAACCGGGCAATACGGTCTGTACGCTCCTTGACCTTGGCCTCCAATGCTTGATTGGTGAGTTGTAAACTCGCCTGCTGTTGCTTTAATACTTCATGGATTTCAGACAAATGCAAAGGATCCATAGTGGGTTCCTTTGGCTCTTTTGTGATTTCATTTTGTAGTTCAATAAAGTGTGCGAAGAAACCATGGTTGTCGAAATCATATGGTGTGAGGTGATAATTCTCTACAGGGAATTCTTTATTGAAAATAGGCATCACGAACAATTTAATAAGTCCGCTGAGGTCTTTTACGACATGGCATTGATATCGTTGCGTTCCTTCTTGGTTTCTGAAGTAAAATATCTCTGATCCTGTGACACGTTCTTTAATGTAGACGGTTGTTGAAGGGTTTTCCCATACGAAGTAAGCATCAAATGCTTTCCCATTACTGAATCCTGGAATAGCTTTTTTCCAGCACATCCCAGACTCACGAATCTCATCGTTTTTTCCTAAAAATAGAAAAAACGGAGCGGCATGATTCATGGCTTCAGTATAGTGGCTCCATGATTCACGGAGTGCATGGTTTTTGCGTCGGAATTCTAGTAAACTAGTAACGTGGGCAGCTAGAATGCGCAAACTTTTTAATTGATAATCATTTAGCTGTCGTGGTTTGTGGTCAATAACACACAATGTACCCAATGCAAACCCGTCATGTGTTACAAGTGGAACTCCACCATAAAACACAATTGGCTGATTGCCGCTCGTATTAGGATTGTCTATGAAGCGTTCATCTTCCTTTGCGTTGCTAACAATTAATGCTGTTTCTGGTTCTAGAATAGCATGTGAGCAGAACGATTCGGCCCGAGTGGTCTCATATAATTCTAAGCCTTTCCTTGCTTTAATCCATTGCCGGTGTTCATCTATAATTGTAATTAATGAAATAGGAACGTCACAAATCGTAGTTGCCAATTCAGTAATGTCATCGAATTCTGCTTCATCACCACTATCAAGAATGTGTGTTTCGTGTATCGCCTGCAGGCGCTCGTGTTCATTATATGGCAGTGGGGCAATAATCATGTATCAATTGTCAATTCCGATTGGAAAGGAAGTTAACAGACTCATTTCCCTTGATTTATTTAGACTATTCAGTTCTAGCGAATGTACTGAATAAATTTAAGGTTCTTAAACTATACCTCATATGATTTTGAATAGACTTCAGTAGTTTTTCTCTTTTATTAAGGTTTAACCAGGTGTAGTGATGGCATAGAATATCAGAATAGAAATCGTTACTTTTGACAGGTCGGGATGGCAATCTCCAAAGAAAATAATTCAAACGTAGTAAATTTAGACCTCAAAGATCTACATCCTAGATTAAGGTCAAGGGTTGAGGCGTGGCTTACGAAACATCCTTCTTTAGATAAGTCCGTTTTATCTTTACTCTCTGAGATTAATGGCGATTATTTGCAGACGAATTCGCTCGTACCGGTAAACCGTTTGTTCACTGCACAAGAAGAGATTCGCTTTGAAGGGCCATTAAATATGGTTCCTGGATCACTCACTTCTGATGTTTTTAATAATTACAAACGGCTCATTGAGGAGGCAGGAATGATGGCTGTGGCAGATTCGAGCGGGCGTATTCGTTTTGCCAATCGGAATTTTTGTGCTTCAACGGGTTACTCTGAAAGCGAGCTCTCAGGCCAGTCGCCGCGAATATTTAAATCAAACGTAAACTCGGATGCGTTTTATTCTGGACTCTTGTCAACCATATCCTCTGGAAATATATGGAAGGGGGTGGTTTGCATTAAAAAAGCAAATGACCAACTTTTTTGGATGGATGCCTCTATTATCCCATTCAAAAATGGAGAAAAAATAGAAGAGTATTTTGCTGTTGGATTTGATGTGACTGAAAAGATAAACGCTAATGCCACGATCGATGAACAGCGTGCCTTTTATGAGAAAATATTGGCAAGCATTCCAGTGGATATTGCTGTTTTCGATACCCAGCACCGTTACCTCTATGTGAACCCAAACGCCGTTCGTAATCCCACCGTTCGCGAATTTCTTCTTGGTAAAACCGATATAGAGTATTGTGAGGCGTTCGACCGTCCAATTGAACGCGCAAGACATCGGCAAGAAATATTTAAATCCGTATGTGATTCGGGGAAGATGCACGAATTTATAGAACAGATTGAAATAAAAGATGGGACAACTGAATTTCATTCCCGTTGCTTTGTGCCTGTTTTGGGTAGCGATCAACAATTAAAGTATGTCATTGGCTTTGGCACCAACGTCACCGAAAAATATTTACAAGATGATCGACTCAGAACGTCCCTTGAAGAAAAGGAGGCTTTATTAGGTGAGGTACATCACCGGGTTAAAAATAATTTAGCACTGGTGATGGGGCTTTTGGAGTTGCAAAGCACGCGGACCAATGATCTTAAAATGCGAGCAGAGTTTATTGAAATGCAAACTAGGATTTCTGCTATGTCCCGCATTCATGAATTACTCTACCGTTCTCAAGAGTTCGGAAAAATTGAATTGGCAGGTTACACTCAGGAATTAGTCCAGTATTTAAGCCACTTTTACGATAAAAATAAATCCATTCGCCTAGATTTTGATCTTCAAAATATTAACCTGGCTTCAGCTAGAGCTGTGCCATTGGCTTTGCTTACAAATGAATTAGTAACAAATAGTTATAAATATGCATTTCGCGAGGGAGGGTGTTTGCATTTCCGGCTCGCAAAAATTCCGGATAACCGCGTGGTATTTGAAATACGGGATTCAGGACCCGGTTTGCCTGAAGATTTTCAACGGGGCAAGCTAAAATCTCTCGGGTTTAAACTAATTGAAATTTTTGTAAGACAAATAAAGGGGACGTGCAAAATGCACAACGATGGAGGGTTGGTAGTAATAATAGAATTTCCTTATGAATAAAAAAGTATTGATTGTAGAGGACGATCATTTAATCGCTTACATAATGGCACGCTATATCGCCGAAAATACTGATTATAAAGTATTAGGGCCTGTAGATAATGCTGATGAAGCTATTGAAGTGGCGTTACGGGAACTGCCTATTTGCATTTTAATGGACATTCGCATTGATGGCAAAATGGATGGCATTGATGCCGCTATCGCTATTAATAAGGTTCAAGATGTCCCCATCATTTATACATCTGGGAACAGTGATGCCAAGACCGTTGGTCGCGCCAATCAAACAAACCTGCTAGGCTTTCTCTCTAAGCCTGTTAACCGGGAAGAATTGGTAAGATTGCTAAATACTATTCAGCCCACCTAAAGCCCAGTTGGCTGGTAACTTGCTATCTGTCCAATAAACAGTAACTCAAACAAGGGGGCATTAATGTTTGACGCTTTTGGTGTGTAAAATAATTTCCTGTAATTTATTCTGAAATATACGGCCTCAATTCATGCCGGCCAAGATCATTTTCTAAAAGTTAAAGTTTAAAAAATGCCCCCACGCCAACGGCGTCTTGGTTATTGTTCATTTTTGGGAACAAATTACCTCCTGAAATATGTGAGACGTTAAGGCTCATCTGAAAGCGTTGAGTGCAGGTATAGTTGAGGGAAAAAGTATGGTGAAAACT
>CANGWA010000106.1 GCA_947457335.1 Sphingobacteriaceae bacterium | reverse complement strand
CGATACTAAAATCGGTTTTGAGATCCAGTTTATTTGGATTTTGAAATAATTCAGTGGCATCGGCTTCAATCATGATTTGTGGTGTTACACCGCCGTTACTAACCTTCGCTTGTTGTCCCAGAAAATCGAGGCTAAAATTCCGTTGCGTCTTAAACGTCCCTTTGTACCCACCAATATGGTATTCTAACGCCTTTTGAGGTGAGCCTGATGATGGAGAAGAGCCTTCCATCTTAAAGAAAATATAACCCGTACTCCAACTCCAATACATATCGCTTGCATAGACAGGATCTAGACCACCCGTCTGTGCTCCCGACACATTGCGAGCGCTATCGACACCCAGCAGGTAGTTGACTGCGGTATAGGTACCGAAGGGTACCTGAACGGAGATGGTTTGGGAAGCAGCAGAAGACTGTTTAACGATGAAGTAACTCTCTGGAACCGCATAGGTGGCGCCTGTTGAATTGGTGAAAACAATATTGGAGATATAGTAGTTGAATTTATTAAAAGTGACAGAGTCGCCGGTTGAGAGCAGGTAGGGTTTGTCGAGTTCTAAGGTTTTAGCAGCTACCTTGTTGGTAAATACCAATTTGACTGTTGCGGTGGTTGGTTCTGGTGTGGGTATTGGTTCAGGAGTCACAGAATTATCATCCTTTTTGCAACCTGTCAACAAGAGGAAAGGTAGTGAAATGACAAAGGCAAACGCACTCAGTTTCATACCTGTGAAATTACTCAATTCTCTGCTTTGCAGGAAGATGATTTTTTTCAGAAAATGCTAAAATACCCTTAAAAAAGGGTTGGAAGGAGGGGTGATATCGATGGATTAGCTTTTGAGTTTGAGTGTGCCAAGGTAACCATTCCCCTTATAATGATTGCCACTTAATAGCATGGCATAAAATACAGGAGGAAGCGCTAAGGTGAAATAATAGCCCCATTTGAGGTGTCCCTTTCCGCTGTATGTATACATCACATTATCGAAAACATCGATGGCATCGGTACGAATAAATTTCCGTTCTCGTTTGGGGGTGCCGGGTACGTTGACTTCGTATTCATTTTTTTTGAAATCGCCCGAACGTTTTAGAAAAATGGCATATTCCAAATAGTTCATTAGGTGTTTTCGGCTTTTGGCAGAGCCAAAACCTTTTCTGGAGGCATCTAGGTCATACCCTGATCCATAGGTTACGTAGTAAGCCGATTTATCATAGACCACTCGCACATCGAACACATCCATTAGGGTTGGTGTTTTATAGGTCATTCTTCTGTCGAGGTTACTGGCCCAGGTAATGTCACCCTTTTCATTGAATTTAAAAGCCGTGACATTGCTCTTTTCGCAATAGTATTCAATTACACAATTTCGGGAGGCGCCAGAGCCAGAACAGTTTTGAATGGCGTAAGTGCGCATTTTACTGCAAAACAACACAAGGTCCTTACCTTCATTGACATGGTACTCTACCACATAATTACCGCTTATGCTTTCGAGGTTCGATTGTATAGCTTTTTTTGACTTGAAGACGCCCCCCTTCTTTCGATCCTCTTTGTCATTCGCATAGAGTTGATCGAGAAACTTCTTGGTAAAGTAATTGAATTTGGTGGTGCTTTTTGAGAAATCACCGTTGTCAATGGAGACCACAAAAATACCATGTAAATCGTTGCCTTTAGGATCCTTATCCAAGTCTGAGAAAAATCCATAGAGTTTCACACCTTCAGCAGAAAAAATTGGCTTGTACCGAAACGTACATTTACCAGAAAAACGCATCACGTAATGCTGCATGCGGTTGTTGAGGGGATTGATTTGGGTGACTGCGGTGTAATTCAACGATTCATTTTTTTTTGCTGCTTTTTTCTCTTCATCCGTTAGTGAAACCTGTTGCTGAATATAAATTTTACCATCGTCGCTCAATGCATATTCGAGGTTGGCCGCCTCATATCCCTTGGATTTGCCAAATAAACCTTTATTCTCTTTGAGCGCAATGGGAAGCTCGACCATGCCGGAATTAGCCATCGTAAAGTCGGCATTGTAGACCTTGTATTCAAGTTTGATTTTTCCATTGGACTTAGCGGGGTCGAGTTCCTTTATGACGATAAATTTATTCTTAACCCTTTTATTCGAGAGGATGGTAAGGTATTCCACTTCACTTTTGTCGTATTTTCGGTCGACCAGTTTTGAGAGTTTTATTTCCCGTTTAAGGTTGACAGCAAAGGATTCCACCATCAAGTCATAACCATTCTTTTTCTTCTTAGGTTTTCTCCAGAATACAAAAACATGGTCGTTTGAAATCACGGTTTTATCATATTCCAGTTCATCGTATTTATCATTGAATCCTTTAAACTCGGCAACAGCACCCAAACTCATGTCCTTGGTATTGTAAGCTAATAGTTTTATCCTTTTCAGTTTTTTCTTTTTCCTGAAAGCAAAATTGGAAAACTTCACATACAAGTAGGTCCCATTTTTACCTACTAGTTCATCCGGCCACCCGTCGATACGGTTATCGAACCGTGTTTTCTCTGACCATGCAATTGAAAAATCCTGTGCCAAAAAGGGAGAGCACATGGCGAGTAAAATGAGAACCAAGAATCGTTTCATGGAGAATGGGTGGAAATTGAAAAGGCGTAAAAATAGGAAGATTCATCCTTTGGCAAGTGTTTACCACGAATTTAACGATATAGCAGGCAATTCCGGAACATCAAGAATCTCGAAAATGCGTGACAACTAATTGACTATTAATGACTTGAGTACTGTTTCTGCTTTTACTCAAAAACATTATCTTTGCCCCCTGACTTAAAACAGTTGCCATGATATATCTTGACTTTGAAAAGCCCATTGAGGAACTAGAGGGCGAAATAGAAAAGCTAAAAGAAGTGGCTACCAAGAGCAAGGTGGATTTGAATGATAAAATCGCCGAGTTGGAGGGACACATTGAAAAAACAACACAGGAGTTGTACTCTAACCTGACGCCTTGGCAACGCGTGCAAGTCAGTCGACATCCTGAGCGTCCTTACACCCTCGCCTATATAGATCATGTAACCAACAAATCATTTATCGAACTGCATGGAGATCGCACTGTTGCCGATGATAAAGCGATGGTTGGCGGTTTTGGGGAAATTGATGGTGAATCGGTGATGTTTATTGGTCAGCAGAAAGGAATTAACACCAAAATGCGTCAGATACGACGTTTTGGTATGGCTAATCCTGAAGGTTACCGCAAAGCATTGCGTTTAATGAAGCTTGCCGAAAAGTTCAATAAACCCATTGTTACTTTTATAGACACGCCAGGTGCTTATCCTGGACTGGAAGCGGAGGAGCGTGGACAAGGCGAAGCCATTGCCCGGAACTTATTGGAAATGGTACAATTGAAAGTGCCAGTCATCTGTATTATCATTGGCGAAGGCGCCAGTGGCGGTGCCTTGGGCATTGGCATTGGTGATCGGGTGCTGATGCTTGAGAATACCTGGTACTCGGTCATTTCTCCAGAGTCTTGTTCCTCTATCTTATGGAGGAGTTGGAATTTCAAGGAACGAGCAGCAGAAGCTTTAAAGTTGACTGCTGAAGACATGAGTAAGAATGGCTTGGTGGATGGAGTGATTGCAGAGCCATTGGGCGGAGCACACCGTCATCCGACGCAGATGTTTGAAACAGTGAAGCAAGAAATTAAGAAGCAATTAGCAGCGTTAAAAAAGTTATCACCAGAGCAACGCATTGAACAGCGGATAGAAAAATTTGCTTCAATGGGCGTGGTGCATGACATGATGAGTGAATAAATAAAAACACAATAACTTAAAAAGACAAATTATGGCAGATACCGGCGATATTGGCGTAGGCTCAGTGATACGTTTCAACGGTGAACTCGTTCAGATTATGGAATACCAGCACCGCACCCCTGGTAACCTACGTGCCTTCTATCAGGCAAAAATGCGCAACCTTAAATCGGGAAAACAAACCGAAAACCGTTTTCGTAGTGGTGAGTCGGTTGAAGTGGTGCGTGTAGAGTACAAGATGATGCAGTACATTTATGCAGAAGGCGAATTTGCGGTGTTGATGGATAATGAATCCTACGAACAAATTCATGTCCCAATGCTGATGTTTGGTGATTCAGGTCGCTTTTTGAAGGAAGGCATGGAAGTAAAAGTTTCATTTGAAGAAGGTGAAACGCCCATTTTGGCGGAAGCCCCAACCTTCATTGAAACACAAATCACATACACCGAACCAGGCTTAAAAGGTGACACAGCCACTAACACCTTAAAACCAGCAAAAATTGACACTGGCACTGAAGTGCGTGTTCCTCTTTTTGTGAATGAAGGGGATTGGATAAAAATCGACACCCGCACGGGTGATTACGTAGAACGTATCAAGAAATAAATGAAAAGGCCGGTAGAACCGGCCTTTTTTTATTACTAAAAAAATGAAACTAGACTTTCATTTTAAATCCAACCACGAGAATATCGTCCGTTTGCTCCTCACCAGACCGCCAATTTTCAAGAAATTGATCAAGGTAATGCTGTTGTTGGTACATGGATTTATCAGAGAGATTATTTAATAGTTCCTTGAATTTTCTTGAGGTAAGTTTCTTATTTGTATCCCCACTAAAGGTATCTGCATACCCATCGGAGAACATATAGAAAGCATCTCCCTCGCTATATGGAATTGTATGGGAAGCGAAAGCGCCTTGTTCAAGTGGTTGGCCGTTGATACAAACCTTGGTTGGTTTAATCTCCTCAATACCAGATACCTGTTGACGACGAATCCATAGGGGACGGTTAGCACCCGCATAGTGTATCAGTTTCCGGCTTTTATCAATTACACACAAGGCAATGTCTAAACCATCGTAAGTATGTGCCTTGTTGGTGTTTGAGTGCAAGGATGCGGCAAGCGATTGATTGAGTAAATTTAATATCTCGCCAGGGTTATCCGACTTTGCGACAGCGTCACTCAACCGCTCCATTCCGATCAAACTCATAAATGCCCCAGGTACGCCATGACCTGTACAATCTGCAGCTGCCAGATAAATGAAATCATCCTTTTCTTTAAAAAAGTAAAAATCCCCACTCACGATATCCTTTGGCCGATAAAGCACCATAGCGTCAGGCAAGGCTCTAAAAATATCGGAACGTGAAGGCAATTCTGCTCGTTGAATGCGTAGCGCATAATTAAGACTATCAGTAATGTCCTTATTGCGCTCTTCAATTTGGTGCTTTTGAGCAATGATTTGTGAATTTGCCTCTACCACTACTTGTCCATGGAACATGGTAAATTGAACAATTTTGGTCATCAACATGGTAAAGCAGATAAGAATGGATTCAACGATTAGTATATCCAAAGCACTTCTGTTAGTAACCCACATCGCTCCGGCCGTGGCAAATAACATTCCCCCTATAACAGGCATTACCATGTAAGCGTCCACGAAAATCATACAGCTCGCTCCGATAAAGGTGACCCCCATCAAGTAAACAGGAGCAGCAGGACCAGCTAGGGTGAACAAGAAAAAGATAGCAATAGTATTTGTTACTACGGCAGCAAGGTTGAATTGTTGCTCATATCGGGATCTAAATCCACTATTAAACATTAATACTGTAAGAACGGGGTTTAATGCAGCGAGTATGAACACCGCCATTTTATTTTGAGCCGTAAGCGTAATGAGTAATGCAAAAGCTAAATCAACAAACGGAATCACACGGCTGATAAACCGAATGCGCTGTTCGCGTGTTACAAAATCTACGTTTTGATAGGTGTAGGATGACATATTTAGGGGATTTTTCCGCAAAATTCAATACAAGAATAACGGAAAGTCATGACCATTGTCAGTAAAAATATTACCAATTATTGTGGTTTGTAACACGTGTAAGGAATTTATCGGTTTTGAAAGCCCAAATTACAAGTGTTAACCACAATTGCTAATGCCTAAAGATTCCAATATCGAAATACGTGATACAATTGGCTCAAAGAAATACCATGCTAAGTAACATACTTTTAGGTCTATCTCAGGCTGGTGAATTAACTCGACTCCCCTACCTGCAGTTAATACTTTAAGACTCAAATGAACCTCGTTTTGATCGACTACTAAAAGCCGTTGCTCTTCATTTAACCACAACATCTGAAGTACCTGTTTTTTACTTGCATAATGGTACTGGTTTTTGATCCACGTATCTTGTTTGAAGCCTGCCTCAAAAAGGCCCGCCTCATTCACAAGAATGGTCTCGTTGTTCCAAATGCCTTTAGAGGTTATAAAAAATGAATTCTTTTCCTGAAAAACCTTAGCAGAGCGGCTATTGCCTCTTTCACTGATGAGCATGTGCGCACAATGTTGAGATTTATGAAACAGTTCATAATGATTAGCGCTGTGCTGATGCCAATTGTAGGAGGATTGTGGGCTCACCCTGCAAACAACGGATAGGTATTTTAAGGAATGATTAAATTAGTTTGAAACTATTACTAAAAAAATGGAATAGCGACAAAAGCACTACTGAATAATGAACCAAAAAGAACCTCCGTGTTGTTCGACCCCTTTCGAATTTTCATGATGCCAGATTGGATTCAATTCGCTTGAAAGTGCTTTATCCTGACTCACAAAGAAGCAAGGAAACAGCACCTTGTATTTTTCAGGATTGGCCAACAACATCATTGCCAACATGTACTGCTCTGAATAAAAACGATCACACATGTCCTGTGGATAATCGTAAGGCAGGTAAATATCGTGAATATGAACAATGACGCCCGGCTCTAACTGCGGAATCAATTCAAGAAAACAAACCGTTGCATCGGAATTTGGTAATACACGGTGCGAATTATCGATAAACAGAATGTCTCCGGCTCTAAATCGTCTCGCAAGCTCCTTTACGTCCTTAACCTTTTCAAAAGGCAGACGAATGACTTCATCTGCCAAGTGATCAATTTGCGCTCTTGGGTAAGGATCTATCGATACAATTTTAGTACTAAGGTTTCCGTCCTTTACTGCTTTACGGGCCACTTTTGTACTATTTCCTGACCCAATTTCAATATACAGACCAGGTTCTTTGGTTCGGATAAATGTATAGAGTGCAACAATATCCAATCCTGGAAGAAAACCGTTGTTCCAGGCTGGCAAATTTTCATCGGATTCTTGCGGTGTTTTTTTTATTGAATGAAATACATGTTGGAGTTCCAGCATTTTATTTATTTCCAAGGCATAATCTCCCCTCCCCTTATCGATAAGCGCATAAAGCATAGAATTTACCGAACGTGGCATTAAATTGACTTTATACTCCAGAATTAATTTCTGGTAACGGGGTAGCAATAACTTAATTTTGTTTTTAAAGCTCATTATTTTGTTTGTGTGGGAAATAACAATCAAAGCACACGAGGGCTGCAAGAAAGCCCCAGAATGGTAGTGACAATTTATCGGTGTCCAAAAAATTATTGAAGAAACCGTGTACGAAGTAAGTCAAAAGTCCCAAGAATAATCCAGTACAAAGCACGCGGTCTTCTTTATCAGAAAGGGAATAAATTAGACGGTAGCCTAATGAAGCTACATAAACTAGTAAAACGACCATAATGAACATCCCTGGCAATCCTTGTTCCGCCAATGGACCTAAATATTCGCTGTGTGCATTGCCATTTGTTCCGAAATTAGTACTGATGATGGTGAGTTCGCGACTCAGCTGGTAGGGGGCATAGGAGAACATGTAGGTGCCAGGGCCCCATCCCATTAAAGGCTTATCCTCCCACATACGCACTGCACAACTCCAACGATTAAGACGTTCTAAATTACTTGCGTCGGTGCTGATATTTGAAACTGATTCCACATTGTTTTCAAATCCACCTTCCGCATCGGTACTATTGCGGCTCATTACTAAAAGAATCTCGGTACGAAAACTCAAAAATAGAATAGCGCCTACTACCAGTGTGAAGAAGAGTGTTTTGAACTTTATGCGTAGAACTGTTGTAGCAAAAATTCCTGCGGCAACAACTAAACTTAGCCACCCTGCACGAGCGAACGAGATGATGATGGCGAAGGTAAACACAGCGAACAAGACAGCACAGACCACCCTAGTCATTTTACTCAATGAGGGCATAAAGAACATGGCGATCATAACTGGAATAAACATGGCTAAGGCTGCCCCATAAGCAGTGTGATCATTATAAAAGGGTGAGACAACCCAGTCAGCTGCCTTATCATTAAAATTGTATTGTGCGTGAATGACGGTGGTGTAACAAACGACAATGAACATGGAAACCGCATACGCAAGTACAAAGCGCACCATACTGTCCCTCTTAACAAACAAATGTTGTACAATAATATAACAGCTAAAAATAAACCAAAGGCGTGAAATGAGGTACTTTAATGAAACCACTATATCGGTACTTGTGAGCGTCGTAGCCGCCATCCAAGTCAATTGAACAAGAATAATAAGAGAGACGGTATGGGACATGAACTTTTTGTCT
>CANGWA010000105.1 GCA_947457335.1 Sphingobacteriaceae bacterium | reverse complement strand
ATAACGACGGTGTCTATTGTGTTCAAAATACAGTATTTCGGAATTTGTCTTTTTACTTTAATAATACAATCCTTAATATCAATCAGTCTGTAGTGAGGGGAAATTTGATTGCAGTGGCAACGGCGAACGGGCTCTATGGGTATAATCTCTTGAACCATACCACTAAGGTAATTTCAAAGCCCGATGATACGTTTCAAGATCCGGTATTCTCCATTTATCCCATCCAAGATGTATTTTATTTCACAAAGTACAGCTCTCTTTATGTTTCACCTGCTGTGTTTTCAGGATACACTAGCAATTTTACATTTCGTCCCGTTATTGCAAAACTCTATCTGCCAATCAATGAGAAATGGTCGGTCATGGCCGATCGTGAACTGAATATTCTTAAATGCAACGCGGAAGGTACCCGTACATTTGATACATTGATTTCTTTTACCGATTACCGCATGTCGGTTAATGCTTTATTGTTGAATGATTCTGTTCTATATGTCGGCACAAGTAGTGGGCTCTATGCGTATGATTTTAGGAGTGGTAAATCAACCCATCCATCCAAGCCCGAACTAAATGTCCACATAAACGACCTCACCATCATCAATGGTGAAGTGTATGCAGCACATGAATCTGGACTAACCAATATTTCAAAAGAACAACTCATTCAACAAGCAGGACCTTTTCAGTTGAATAGTGTCAAAAAAATAAAGCTTATTCGCAATAGGATATGCTTAGCAACAATCGATGGTTTGTTTATTTGCGACACCAACCTACAACCACTAAATATCATTAATAAATCAAAGGGGTTACTCTCATCAACTATTAATGATGTAACTGCAGATAGCTCAAACATGGTCATTTCCACCATAAGAGGAGTGGCTATTGCACCGCTCCAGTTAATTATGAGCCCCAAACAGTCAAGTTCCTTTCATATACCTAACATTACTGTAGAAAGTGTTTTGCATGAATTTAATGATGTATTGGCAAGTAAGGGCATTTATACATTAACCGATATTCAAGACAACATAACCATTCATGTCAATAGTCCTCACTTTGAAAAACCGTTGATGCAGTATCTGCGCTACCGAGTGGATGGTGGCGAATGGCAAACACTCAACAATACGTTGGTATTTAACGTGGGTTTCACTGGAGGCCCACATCAAGTGGAGATAGTGGCTTCACTAGATAATATCAATTTTTCACAACCCCTGGTGCTTAAATTTAATAAGGAAGAAAAACTATATGAGAAGCGTTCTTGGTTGTTGTTAATAGCCTTGATAGCATTGATTGGCGTTACTGTTATAAGTATAATATGGGTGCGTCGGGTCAAGATTAAGGCTAGAAAACGGCTGGAGCAAGAACAGCAAATGAACCTGCTAAAACATCAGGCTATGAATGCCTTGCTCAGTCCCCATTTTATTTTCAACTCACTGACCTCTATTCAAAATTATATCAACACAAATAATAGCTTGAGAGCAAGTGAATACTTGGCCAAGTTTTCACGTTTGATAAGAATGATTATTGAAAAGGCCGCTCAAAGCGAAATTACACTTCATGATGAATTGGCGCGTTTGACATATTATCTTGAATTGGAGAAGGAGCGGTTCAAAAACAAATTTGATTATTACATTCAACTCGATGAACGAATTGATACACACACCATCACCATACCAAACATGATCATTCAACCCCATGTTGAAAATTGCATCATTCATGGCATTTTGCCAAAACACGAACATGGTGAACTTCTAGTGAAATTTGAATTGACAGGTAATAATAAACTATCTATCAGAATTGAAGATAATGGAGTGGGGTTAATTAAAGCCCGCGAACATGCCAAAACAGGGCATAAATCGCTTGGCACCAGCACGATCACTAGTATATTAGAAATAAATTCGCGATTGAGAGGAAAGAAACAGGCGGTGACCATGACTGATAAATCTACTTTGCGTGAAGGTGAATCAGGTACCATCATACACATTGAGCTAGAATTGTGAAGAGAAGGAACGCATTTAGCATATTGATTTTCCTATTCCTCAGTGGATGGTCACAACGCGCACACCTCTTGCCCGATACACTTCGTGTTTGTGCTGGCGATACTGCTGTATTGGAGCTGCGTAATTTGCGTTCCGGGGCAAATTCAATTGACTGGACCACTCCTTATGGCATTATTACCAATACCAATCGTGTGAAAATTTTAAAAGGAGGGAAGTACACGGTTCGCGTGATGGGTAGTCAGTACCCTGCATCACTATATGATACCTCTGTCGTTATTATGCTCGCACCACCGCGAAAATTATTGAAGGATACACTCGTCTGCAAAGGAAAATCAGTGCGCCTCGACGCTGGTAATCCTGGTTTGAGGTATTCTTGGAACACTGGTGAAAATGCGCAACGCATAACGGTAAGTCGTTCGGGATTGTACACTGTGAAAATTATGGGTGGCGGTTGTGCCATTGTTGATAGTGTAGTTGTGAAGCAGCTCGGCGATATAGCTGTTCCATTGTCCTCAGAAGTTGTATATTGCATGAACGATGAAGTGAAATTGATTGGCGTAAAGCCTTTGCAAGGAAGTGCCCTTGTTTGGAATACAGGGGCAGTATCACCAACTATTCAGGCCGTTAAAGATGGGAAATACTGGGTACAGACACGTCATCCCATCTGTGGCAAACAAACCGATACCGTGCGGGTAAAACTTAAAGCCTGCGAGTGTGAAATGATGATTCCAAATAGTTTTACACCGAATGAAGACGGTAAGAACGATACCTTCAGTCCGGTTTGCCAATGCGAGTATGCGTACTATAACATAACCGTCTCTGACCGGTGGGGTAATGTTGTTTTTATTGGAAATACTGTCAACGCAAAATGGGATGGACGATACAAGGGCAATTGGTGTCCAGATGATATTTACATCTACCGCATTGAAACCATCGAAAAGGGTACTGATAAAAAATCGGTTCGTACGGGCCGCATCAATTTGTTTAGATAATGAAGAAAATAACTACGAATTATTTATGTTTACTTCTAATTATCATTAACTGCTCTAATAGGTCTTTGGCTCAAGAAAATGCAGGAATCGTTCTCAGTAATTACTATCCTTCTGCCTCCGTTTTTCTTAACCCGGCACTCACAGCGGATGCTAGGGCCTTTGCTCAATTACAACTGATTGGTGTTGGAGCCAATGCCTTCACAAATTTGTTTTTTGTCCCAAAGTTCAGTGTCGTTTCGGTGGCAAAGGTGGCTGCTGATTTAACAGTTGAACAATTGACTGGCAATTTAAAAAGGAGTTTGTATGCTTCTGCCACGTTAAATGGACCGTCCTTTTACTTGAGCCATGATAATTATGGGATTGGTATAATAACGCGGGCTCGGGTGGTTGGCAATGTAAGCCGCATTCCTTCCGATCTTGCAAAATTCTTGGTCGATCAGCAACCTGTAGGTCCGCCTGAAGGGTATCAAAACATTAAACGGGCAGGGGTGTCGTCGATGGGGTGGACAGAATATGGCGTGAATGGAAGTTATATGGTTTACAAAGAGCGTACACGTGTTATTTCGGTTGGCACTTCATTGCGTTATTTGCGTGGTGCCTTCATGGCTGACATGTTGTTGCGTAAATTAAAAGGCGAGTATACCACAACGAATTTAGTCGTTGATGATTTAGACGGACAATTGTATTACACGCCTTTTGCACTTGGTTCTGGGAAAGGTTTTGGCGCTGATCTTGGTGTAGTTTATCGCGAAATGATGAAGGATGCTGGAAGTTATTATGCGCATTCAAAGGTGTCCAATTGCCGCTTTGTAGATTATAAATACAGGGTGGGGGTATCAGTGAGGGACCTTGGGTTTATTTCCTTTAAAAATGCTGAGATGTGGACGCTTTCAGGAAGTGGGAGTTTTCAGACCGATCGTGGACCATTGATTGATTCTGCTGCAACCGTTAATTCAGCCATACAGACATTTCCAGGGGTGAAGGTCCGGTCCTCGTTGCCTACTTCTATAGTGATGCACGGTGATTATAATTTCGGTGCGGGGTTGTATGCAGGTGCCGCTACATTCATCAATGCCATGCCAACAGCATTTAACGGGGTACAAGCACCTTCCTTGTTCTTTTTGAATGCACGATACGAACGCCGTCAATACGAAGTGGCTGCAGCCGTTGTGTTTCAACGGTACATCTATCCGCAACTGCATCTCGGGTTGCGCTACAGAAGTTTTTCTTTGGGAATTGAAAATGCCATTCCATACGTGGTAAATGTGAACACAAAGGGAATCGGTATCTATGCCTCCTTGGCTATTACACTCTTCAGAAACCCTGCATGCAAACCGCAGGGTAGACCGGTAGACGTTTGCCCTCCTTCTGAAATGTCAGGAATAGGCAAATCAGGATGGATAAGAAGATTGTTTAAAAAGTAATTACTTCGAACGTTTAATAAAAACGGAGGTAAGAAAAGCGGCACTGCCGCCAATAAAGAGCAACGGTAGCAGCTTAACTGTAGCAGCAATAAATGGTGTGTTTTCTTCAGTGGCCATGCGGATATTCTCAGTAATAATGGCGGCGTGCTTGGTTATATCGGGCACTTTTTTAATGAGAAAAAGTTTGAAGCGATCTCCATTATAGTAGGCCTCCGCCATTTCTTTGCCGTACCTGCTAATTTCAAAATAGTTGTATGCAGTGGTGACGATAGCGGCAATAGCAACCATCGTTAGGCCAATTCGCATCGCTTCTCTGCCAGCAATAACACCATCAAATTCTTTCTTTTTTACGGTGATCAGTAAAACAATCATAAAAGGGATGATGAACAATACAGAGGTGATGTGTGAAAGGGCAAATCCAAAAGTGCTGGTGTAGTAATGACCAACTTGTAAAAATGCCTTGAAGCCAATAACGAGTAAGGAGTATATTAGTCCGAATATAAGTGCGCGTTTATGCATTATCCATTCATTGAAATTAAGAACTCTTCATTGGTCTGTGAACGACGCAAACGGTCTAACAAAAACTCCATGGCCTCTTGAGGATTCATATCACCAAGGTGTTTACGTAATACCCATAAGCGCGTAAGCGTTTCCTTGTCTACCAATAAGTCATCCCTTCGTGTGGAAGAGGCTAATAAATCAATAGCTGGATAGATACGACGGTTCGATAATTTGCGATCCAACTGTAACTCCATATTTCCAGTTCCCTTAAATTCTTCGAAAATAACTTCATCCATTTTAGAGCCAGTTTCTGTAAGTGCCGTTGCTAATATTGTAAGTGAACCACCATTTTCTACTTTACGGGCTGCACCAAAAAACCGTTTTGGTTTGTGTAATGCATTGGCGTCTACACCACCGGTGAGTACCTTTCCGCTAGCAGGCGATACAGTGTTGTAGGCACGTGCTAATCGGGTGATACTATCAAGTAGAATAACGACATCGTGTCCACATTCTACCATGCGCTTTGCTTTTTCTAAAACGATATTGGCAATTTTCACATGTTTTTCAGCCGGTTCATCAAACGTACTTGAAATGACTTCAGCTTTTACACTGCGCGCCATATCCGTTACTTCTTCAGGACGTTCATCAATCAACAAAATGATGAGGTAAATTTCCGGATGGTTGTAGGCAATGGCATTGGCAACATCCTTTAATAAAACTGTTTTACCTGTTTTAGGCTGCGCCACAATAAGCCCACGCTGCCCCTTGCCAATGGGGGAGAATAAATCCATCACCCGCGTACTCATGTTTTCCTGAGGGTGCCCAGTTAACTTGATCTTTTCGTATGGGAAAAGTGGCGTGAGGTAATCAAAAATGACACGGTCGCGGACAAAAGAAGGATCCCGACCATTGATTTGATCTACTTTTATAAGAGGAAAATATTTTTCGCCTTCGCGGGGTGGACGAACCCCGCCCTTCACCACATCTCCGGCCTTTAAACCAAATAGTTTTATTTGGGATTGCGATACATAAACATCATCAGGTGAGTTCAAATAGTCATAATCTGAACTCCTCAAAAAACCATAACCGTCTGGCATGACTTCAAGTACACCTGTGACAAAAACGATATTATCGAAATTGTAATATACTTTTTCAGGTTTCTTTTGTTCCTGTTCTTGCTTCACTGGTTCTGGCGCAGGCTCAGGTACAGCGGTTTGCGCAAAAGACACAGCTACTTCAGTATCATTGGTAGAGGTTTCAGCTGCTACTTCTTCCTCTGAAACAGAAGACACCGCATCTGTTACCACCTCTTCATTCATCGGTTCAAGACGCACACGACGCGGTCTTTTGCCCTTGCCGTTATCGTTATCTGTTGTTGTAGCAGTTGACTCTGGTTTAGTTGTTTTTTCGGGACGCGCTTTGCGGGTATATTTTTGCGCTACCTCGCTGGCAAGAGCTGCATTGGCTTGCTGCGCATCAACGATTTTAATAATTAACTCCCCCCTAGAGAGTCCTTTTGAGTCGATGTCAAATGCCTTGGCTATATCTTTTAAAACAGGTAGAGGCCTCGTGCTGAGGTCGTTCACTTCAAACATGGAATGCAATAAATTAATGCGTTTTCAGAAACTAAAATCCTTAAAATGTGGTGATTGTGAAACAACAGGAATTTGTTGTTTTCTAATTCGCCACAATAATAGGAAAAAAATGTGAGGTACAAAAAAGAATGTCTCAGTTCATGCCACACATGATGGCGCCCATTAAACAGCAGCACAAAATCCAAAAGCAGCTGTTTATGGCTATGTATTTAAAACCCTTGGTTTCAAACAAAGCATTGATTGTCAAGATAGGAGTGGCTAAAAGAAAGCCTGTAATTGTGCCATGTAAGGCCCCATGTTTGTAAGTCCTGTAATCATGCCCATAGAGCTCCATAATGCGATTAAATAATTCAGAGGATACAGAGCCTGCTGTTTTAAAGTCGGGTTGTACCGTTAATAAACTTGCTACGCCATATTGGTGGGCAACAATTGGCAATAAACCAAGGGCTAGCAGCAGGGAACAGACCCAGGTAACGCCAAAGACAACTGCCATTTTGTGTCTTGGACCATCCATCGCAACACCGGCGGCGCGCATCCATGCCATGCCAAAGCCAAGTTTTGGGTTGTACCAAATAGCTCCAATCAACATTGGGACAATGGAGGCGAGCAGCAAGGCGATGGAATTGAAATGCATAAGGGGTGTTTTCTGGGGTATGGATGAGTTAAAAAAGGCTGAATCTATAGAGATTCAGCCTGGACAATTATTTTTCGAGGAATTTGTTGAATTCGTCAGTGGTTGAGCTAAACGAGAAAACTTCGCTGACTTCATAGTAGTTCGCTTTTTCTACACAGTAATCATAGGCGTACTTGGCATAGGAAAGCTTGTCTTCGTCCATAGAAAACAGTTGACAAATTTCTTTTACCTGATCAACAGAGAGACACCCGTTCTTGGTGGCAATTTTAGCTGTACTCATTTTGGTGTCCGAAAATGGTTTTGATTCTACGTTTTGTTTCATTTTGGCGAAACTGGCTGCGCTCATTGGGGCAGCACAACCCGCTTTCACACTGGTATTAGACGATGCGGAAACTTGGTTGTTCTTTTGATTGGTAGATGAACCATTACCTTCACTCAAGGTGGCAGAACCTCTTGTGGTAACAGTAGTTGAAGTAACTGTTTGTTGCTGTGTTACAGGCATGTTGCCGTTGACATTCATATTGATGCCGATACCGCCCATGTTAATGTTCATGTTCACGTTATCGCTGCCAGTACTAGTGGTGGTTGTGGACATCACAGTGGTGCCACCAATACTTACGTTTGTATTGTACCCGTTTGTGTTGATACTTGTGTTGGTTTGATTTTGTTGACTGTTAGTGTTGCTTGAAGCACCACTATTAATTGGGTTTTCAGCAGCGTGGTAAGCAATGGTGGTTGCGCCAGTGTTCTGACTTTCAGCAAGGGTGGTTTGGCCGAAGTAAGTGAGCTTAACAACCGATTTTGTGTCCCGCTTAATGCGCACGGTGTGCTCCATACCCGGCTCGTAATAGGAGGATTTTTTGAGTTGCGGGTAGGCCTTGTTTTCAAATTCAATTCGCAGACTAACGTTAGGTGAAACGCCTGTAACTTTGACATTGGTTTCGTATTTGTCGTTTTGACGAATGCCATTCACGTATGCAAAGAAAGCATCTCCATCTTCAGAAAAGATAACCAAATTTATTTTGTCTTGTGCAGATAAACTTGCAGTAAAAAGCACAAATAGAACGGTAAAGAGTTTTGTCATTTTCATAGTTTAATTTTTGTTTGCGTTTTTCAACCTTTGTGCCGGGCTCTCCGGTTGTTTGGAGTTTATTGTTAAACAAATATAAAGAATCAAACGAATCGTTCTCCTTTTTTGACTTTCACGTCATTCACAAAATTCCTTATCTGTTGCTCGTCCTGCTTTTTGCAAATCATTAAGATGCCTTCGCTTTCAACAACAATATAATCCTCCAACCCTTGCAAAACTACCAATTTATCTTTT
>CANGWA010000104.1 GCA_947457335.1 Sphingobacteriaceae bacterium | reverse complement strand
TGGGGATACAGTTATTACCAGTGGGCTAATGGGTTTAAAACCCGGAATGCCAGTTAAACAAGCCAAGAGGAACTAGTCATGGATATTGCATCCCTTAGTGTTCGAAGACCTGTACTAGCCATTGTCATGTCGTTGATCATCCTTCTTTTCGGAGGAATTGGTTATTCTTTTTTAGGTGTTCGCGAATTTCCTTCTATTGATCCACCAGTCATTACTGTCCGAACCAATTACACGGGTGCTAGCGCCAGCGTCATCCAATCGCAGATAACGGAGCCACTCGAGAAAGCGATTAATGGTATTGAGGGCATTCGGTCCATTTCTGCTGCATCCAATCAAGGTTCAAGCATTATTACAGTAGAATTCAATTTAGGCTCCGGCTTAGAAGCTGCTGCAAACGATGTGCGCGATAAAGTGTCACAGGCGGTACGCCAATTACCACAAGACATTGATGCACCTCCTGTCGTAACCAAGGCGGACGCGAATTCAGATGCCATCATTTCAATGACGCTTAAAAGTAATTCGCGGTCGTTACTTGAAGTGAGTGATTATGGTGAAAACGTAATTGCTCAAAATTTACAGACCATTCCAGGTGTCAGCGCCATACAAATTTGGGGTCAACGCCGTTATGCCATGCGTTTGCGCCTTTTGCCTGAAAAATTAGCAGCCAATAAACTCTCTCCTTTGGACATTAAAAGCGCTCTGTCGCGTGAAAATGTTGAACTTCCATCCGGTAAAATTGTTGGCACGAATTCTGAATTAACAGTCAATACAATCGGAAGACTCTCCTCAATTGAGGAATTTGAAAACATGATTGTAGCAGAAAAGGACGGTTCTATCATCCGATTAAAAGAGGTGGCGTTGGTAGAGTTAGGTGCTGAGAATGAAGAAACGATATTAAAGGAATCGGGTGTGCCCATGGTGGGGTTAGCATTGGTGCCGCAGCCTGGGGCTAATTATATTGATATCGCGGACGAGTTTTATAAAAGGTATGATGTTTTGAAAAAGGAATTACCTGGTGATTACCAAATCAATATTGCCTTAGACAATACGCGCTTTATTAAGAAATCCATATTAGAAGTGGAAGAAACGTTGCTAATTGCTTTGATATTGGTGATTTTGATTATTTACCTCTTCTTCAGAGATTGGGTCATAGCCTTTCGACCGTTGATTGACATTCCTGTTTCATTGATTGGCGCCTTTTTTATTATGTACTTGATGGATTATTCCATTAACGTCCTGACTCTTCTGGCTATAGTACTTGCAACAGGATTGGTGGTGGATGATGGTATTGTTGTAACTGAAAATATTTTTAAACGGATTGAAAAGGGAGGGAAGCCAGAAGAGGCGGCGATAGAGGGGACCCGCGAAATCTACACAGCAGTCATTGTAACCTCACTCACTCTTGCAGCCGTATTTTTGCCGGTTATCTTCTTAGAGGGATTTGTAGGGAGGTTGTTTCGTGAGTTCGGCGTTGTGTTGGCGGGGGCAGTGCTAATTTCGGCATTTGTCTCGTTAACGCTCACGCCAATGCTAAATGCGAAGTTGGTGAGAAAGGACCCAAGCAGGAAGAGTAAATTTTATGAGGCGACAGAGCCCTTTTTTCAAGCCATGGAAGCATGGTTCAGACGGTCTCTGGAGCGGTTTTTGGCCAACCGTGCCCTTTGGCTCATCGTGCTGATAGCCTCCGTTGTCGGTATTTTTTACTTTGGAAAGCAGTTGAAGTCAGAATTGTCGCCTCTTGAAGATCGCAACTGGCTGAGGATACAGGTTAGTCTGCCAGAAGGTACTGCCTATGAAGTCACCGACAATTTGATGAACCGTATATCCACTTTTGTTTCTGATTCGATAAAGGAAAAGCGGGTTTGTTTAACGGTCACTGCACCGGGATTTGCTGGATCGGGTGCTGTGAATACAGGGTTTGGAAGGATTGCACTGAGTGACGCCTCCGAAAGAAAGCGGTCGCAAGCAGAAATTGCAACCTTTATCAATAAAAATTTGACTTTATTTCCCGAGGGAAAAGTGTTTGTTATTCAAGAACAATCGATTTCTTCAGGCGGTGGGCCAAGAGGAGGATTGCCGGTTCAGTTTGTTTTGCAAACTCAAAATTTTGATCGCTTGCGCGAAAAACTACCACAGTTTATGGATAGTGTAGGGAAGAGTAAAATATTCCAGGGATTTGATGTGAATCTAAAATTCAATAAACCAGAACTGGAGGTGGAAATTGACAGAAATAAGGCCCGATTATTGGGTGTGTCGATTGCAGACGTGGCTCAAACAATTCAGTTAGCACTCAGTGGTCAGCGGTTTAGCTATTATATCACTGATGATAAACAATACCAAGTGATAGGGCAGGTGGCTAAAGAAAGCAGGGATGAACCATCTGATATTGAAGATTTGTTTGTGAAGAATAACAAAGGAGTGATGATTCAACTTAGCAATCTGATAAACATTACAGAGAAAAGTAGTCCCCCACAACTCTATCACTACAACCGTTACCAGTCTGCCACTGTTTCAGCAGGATTAGCGGCAGGTAAAACCATAGGCGATGGAATTAATGAAATGAACCGAATAGCTAAGCAAATCTTGGATGATGGATTTAAAACGTCTTTAACTGGGTCATCAAGGGATTATGCAGAAAGTTCAAGTAATATTCTTTTCGCCTTTGTATTAGCTTTAGTACTCATTTATTTATTGTTAGCAGCACAGTTTGAGAGTTTTATAGAGCCTTTAATTATTATGTTTACTGTGCCTACTGCGTTGGCAGGCGCCCTATTTTCTCTGTGGCTGTTTAATCAAACATTAAATATTTTTAGCCAGATTGGCATGATCATGTTAATTGGTCTTGTCACCAAGAACGGTATCTTAATAATTGAATTTGCCAATCAATTAAAAGAGCGAGGCCTCTCAACACAGGATGCCATGCTCGAAGCAGCTACCGCGCGTTTGCGTCCTATTCTAATGACCAGTCTTGCAACCATTTTAGGGGCATTGCCGATTGCTTTGGCGCTAGGTGCAGGTTCTAAAAGTAGAATGGGCATGGGTATCGTGATCATAGGTGGATTGCTTTTATCCATGCTATTGACATTGTATGTGATTCCTACTATTGGCAGTAAAGTTATTAGAGATAAAAGATGAAGAACTTAATCACCATCATTTTTATTTGGGGTGTTAATCTCTCCAACGCACAGCAAGCTATTTCTGCCGAAGAGGTCGTGAAACGCGTACTGACATCTAATTCGGGATTGCAGTCTATAAATGGTAATACACAAGTGAATATGTTACTTAACAATCCTGGTGCGGCAGGGCTTACTCCAACAGTAAGTCTGAATGGCAGCCTATCAGGTGCCGTCTTAAATTCTTATCAAGAGTTCAGTAATAATACGAATCAGGACCGAAATGGTGCAGCATCGAACGGCCTGTCAGCGTCTATCAATGCCGATTGGTTGGTTTATGATGGAGGAAAAATGTTTGCTGTTAAAAGGCGCTTAGCGGCACAGACCGCAACTGCAGTATTGCTCGCAAAAGAACAAGCAATTGCTTTGGTGTCAGAGGCTTTATTGAATTATTATGAATTGGTGAGATTGCAGACGGCTTTGAAGTATGTCCTATTCAATTTGGATTTGGCCAAAGAGCGGTTTAAACTAGTGACTGTGCGATTGAACACTGGAGCCGATTCTAAAGTAGAATGGTTGTTGAGTAAAAATGAAGTGAGTAGGGCAGAGGGTAGTGTGCTTCAAGTCAAAATTCAAATGGCGAATACAAGTGCAAAATTGAGCGCTTTAATGGGAGAAATGAGTGGAAGGGAGTTTATAGCTACGGACAGTTTAACAACTAAAACCTATACTGATATTGATGCTTTGCGAAAACAGATGGTTGCCAACAACCTAACACTGCTTAAGGTCAAGTCACAAAATCTAATTCTTTCCGAACAGATTAAAGAAGCAACCGCATTGCGATTACCACAAGTACAAATGGGCGGTGCCTATGTTTTTAACCGAAGTCAAAGTCAGGCTGGTTTTTTAACGATGAACCGGCAAACAGGATTGAATGTGGCTTTAATTGCAAGGTGGAATTTATATTCTGGAGGACGTTTGCAGCAGAATTCACGGGCGATGGAATTACAGCTAAAGAACAATGAATGGCTTTACAAAGAAGCTACAGCGCAAGCTGAAGCCCTACTTTGGTTGCATTTCAGGAATTATGAATTAGGAAGAATACTGTTGGAGGGTGAACGTCAATCGGTTAGTGACTGCGAGGAATTGGTAAAGATTGCATGGCAACGTTATAGTATTGGAAAATCCCAACTCCTTGAAAATATTGAAACGCAAAGGATTCTTGAAGAAGCACAAAGCCGTTACATTACTGCATTATACAATTTGAAGGTCTCGGAAATTAATTTGATGAAGGTCACAGGTTTGATGATTCAGTAATCAATACCTAGCAAAACGCATTTTAATAACCCCAAGGAAGGCTTCCTTGAAAATTTTAGTGCTCATTTTGCTCTGCCCTAGAACACGGTCGGTGAACAAGATTGGAACTTCTGCAATTTTAAAGCCCTTTCTGTAGGCACGGTATTTCATTTCAATTTGAAATGCATACCCCATGAAGCGTATTGCCTCTAAATCAATGGATGCTAATACCCGGCGGCGGTAACATTTGAATCCTGCTGTGGTATCGGCAACGGGCAGCCAAAGCACCAAACGCACGTAGACTGAAGCAAAGTAACTCATCAGAATTCGACCAATTGGCCAATTTTGAACCTTACCACCTTTGCAATATCTTGAGCCGACGGCAACATCTGCACCATTTTCACAAGCCTGTAAAAGGCGCGGTAAATCAGAAGGGTTGTGGCTAAAATCGCAATCCATTTCAAAAATGAAATCGTAATTTCTTTCTAGGGCCCATTTAAAACCATGAATATAGGCAGTTCCCAGCCCTAATTTTCCTGAGCGCTCCTCCATATGCAAACGGCCGGGGTATTCCTGCATTTTGTTTTTCACATGCAATGCAGTTCCATCGGGAGAACCATCATCCACTATAAGCAAATCAAATTGAACTGGTAATGAAAAAACAGTGAGAATCATTTTTTCAATGTTTTCAATCTCATTGTAAGTAGGTATGATAACCAGGTTTTTACTCATGGGAGGTCAAAGATACTATTTGCAATAAAAATACACATATCAAATTATGCCACTTGTCAATAAAATACCATAAACTAACAATAATCCTCCAACGATGCGTTGAATGGACTTTATTGTAACTTTTTTCATAAGTTTATTTCCAATAAATACGCCTAAAAACGCTCCAATAATAGCGACAAGTATGAACGGGAGATTAATTTCTTCCAACAAAGTACCATTGTTGTAAATGTAGAAGGGAATGCGAGTAAGATCAACCAAACAAGCAATGGTAACGCCTGTTCCTATATAGACTTCTTTTGGCAGTTGAAGATTAATAAGAAAAGCTGAGCGCAAAGCACCTTGGTGCCCCGATAATCCGCCAAAAAAACCACTTAATATGCCACCAAACAATAGGTGGTTACCTTTGAAAACAAAGCCATCTCCAGGCCACAGTTCGTAAATGGCGAATAAAATCATGAGGCTTCCGATGGTGACTTTAATGGGTGTGGTAGTGAAAGCGTTATTCAATACGGAATAAGAAATCGTTAACTTGGTTTGATCAGTGTAATTGAGCACATAGGCGCCTATTAATGCCCCTATAACTGAACTAATACCAAATAACAGCACTGTGCGCCAATTGGCGTGCTTCAGAAATAAACTCAACTTTAAAAAATTATTCAGCAGGTGGACCACAGCGGTCATCGCCACCGCAATGGGTAAGGGAAAGAAGAGTGAAAAAACCGGTAATATTAATGTTCCTAGGCCAAAACCAGAGTAGAGTGTGAGGGACGAACCAACTAGCGAAACAAGGAATAGAATTAACCAATTCATCTTTATTTTAGTAGATGTTCCACAATTTAACATTTTCTGGATGAATTATTGTATATTTATTTGTTAAGCACTGACCCTATGAAACACCTAATTCCTTTTTTATTGGTTTTCTCGACTTTAACTGCGCAGCAGTCCAAAGTGTTTGTAAATAACACAGATATCTTCGGAACCCGCGTATTTGTGGAGAATAAGGGGCAATTTGATTACCTTAAGGATGTAGAGGGCACAATTTTATACGCACTCGAATCTGGTCAGGAACGCGTCTATTTCACTTCTAAAGGGATTTTTCATTTGCAACTCAAGGAATTCCCTTTGAAAGAATGGCAATTGGAAGCCATAGAACATGGTAAGGACCCTAAAATAAGAACACCAGAAAAACATTGGTTGATCAATCGTTGGGTTAATGCCAATCCCGATGTGATTGTCTTTGCGGGAGAACAACAATCGCACTACTTTACCTATGGTACTGCCAATTATAATTCAAAAACCTACCGAAAAATAACGTATAAGAATTTATACGATGGCATAGATGTAGAGTACACCATCCCTAAAGGATCGCTACAAGGGTTTAAGTACACTGCAATTGTTCACCCCGGTGCCGATGTTTCAAAATTGAAATTTATTTATCAAGGAGACGCTGGTAATATTCGCGTAGATAAGAATGGTAATGTACTGGTGCCTTCACCAATGCGTGATTTGTCGGAACAAAAACCAGTGGCATGGATTGGAGAAACAGATGTTACTGTTACCTATTCAGAATTAAAGGATACCATTACGTTCAAGGTCGAGTCGGGTTATGATCGAACGAAAACATTAATCATAGATCCTTGGGTGGCTAGTACAACCAGTTTAACAACGAACACTTATGGTTACGATGTGGACTATGATAATTCAGGTAATTTATTTGTATATGGCGGTACCACGCCATGTAAAGCGTCTAAATACAGTCCTACTGGCACCTTGATCTGGACCTTCTCTGGTGTATTAGCAACACCAAATTTCAGTACATCAGGAATGGGACCATACGCCTCCAATTTCGTGGTTTTAAGGTCCAATGGAAAGTCTTACTACGGTGAGGCGCTTAATTCAAATGGCGCGAGAATTATACGACTGGATGCTAATGGTGTATACGACAACTTGATTTCAACACAAGCCGCCTTGTGGAGGGAGATTTGGGATATGGCTTATCATTGCTCAACAGGCAATATTTATGGGATGGGTGGAAGCACTGGATCGAATCAGTCGGCTGGCATTTTAAATCAAATAACAGGAGCCTTAACAGCTACTGCATTTATTAATATAGGCACTACAGCCCATGACGTTGTTGGGCATGCTATTGATGATTCTGGAGAATTATTTTGGTTATATGCTTCCGTCGCCTCATCCCAAATTAGTAATTGTATGGCAAGAATCAATGCAGCCTTCACAAGCAGTGTTTGGCTGGCACCAACATCATTTAGCACCTTCCAAGAAGCAGGTAATAAAAGTAGTTATGTTGCTGGAAATGTGACCTCCAACGGATTCAATTGCTTGGCAGTGAACAATAATTTTCTTTACTATTACGATGGTAAAAATCTGGCAGCCTACAGTAAATCAACAGGGGGACTGATGGGGTCAACTGTTATTGCCAATTTTACGGCAAAACAGCAAGGCGGCATTGCTGTGGATGATTGTGATAATGTTTATATCGGTGGTAACGGATCGATATTGGTTTTTCACTTTAATGGGACTTCTTTTTCAGGATTAAACCCTATTTCACTTGGATTGACCTCCACTAATCAATATGTTACGGATATTAAACTGGAAAAATCAACCAATATTCTCTATGTATCTGGCAGCGGATTTGTAGGTACATACAATGCAGTTAGTAGCAATTCTTGCTCCGTTCAAAACACCATCTGTTATCCTAGTGGCACGCAACAACATGTGCTTTGCGCTGGTACAACCATTTCGGTCACCTCGATGCCGAGTACAGGTTTGTCAAATCCAAGTTACTCCCTTCTACCGGGAAACTATTCAAGTGCTAACGGGATTTTTGTCTTGACCCCAACAGCATCTGGTGTTTATACAGCCTATACTACTGGCACCAATTCTAACAATGTCGTCGTCACCATGACAACGGCTGTGTTAGTTACTGTAAATGCACAACCAACAGTTTCGGTAACCTATACCCAATCAACCTGCACCAATACTAATAATGCCTTTAATATTAATCTAGGATTTTATCCAACCCCAACACTTGCACCTACCTATACAATTAGTTGGTCACCTATTCCAAATGGCATTTTTACTCCAACCCAAACAGGTTCATCTGGAGTAGCGGCAGGAACTTATACAGCGGTTCTCCTGGCTTCAAATGGTTGCAGCACCGTAATACCAGTTGTCATCAATCCTCAGCCAGCACCAGCTATTTTCAGCGTTGTACCAGGTGGGGGTAATTATATGATCAATTGCTTTAACCCCAATTTAACCCTCACTTTGAATCCTGCTTCATATAATTATACTACATCTCCTCCCATACCCCCAAATCAAACAGGTGCTAATCCTACATTTA
>CANGWA010000103.1 GCA_947457335.1 Sphingobacteriaceae bacterium | reverse complement strand
TTCTACTCCTAGCGTTTATTTTATCGCAAGGACTGTTTTCACAATATTGTTTTCATTATGAGAGGGATGGAGGTATTGGCATGGGTTCCAATCTATCGCAATTAACTACAGCCGATTTCAATCAAGATGGATCTTTAGACCTCGTGGTGGCGGATGCTGGCACCAACTCCATTACTGTTTTATTTGGAAGTTCAACTGGCACCTTTTCTATTGTAAAAAGATACACCCTACCATCGTATGCCAATGCGATAACAAACAGTGATTTTGATGGTGATGGATTAAAAGATCTAGCAGTGGCCTGCACTGGTGCCAATTCTATAATCATCTTTAAGGGAAATGGAGATGGCTCCTTCTTGCAAACGCACTCTTTTTCTGTAAATGCAGTACCAGTTGTTTTGGTTACAGGCGATTTGAACCATGATTCAAAAGCAGACTTAATCACATCCAGCTTCGGAACAGGCAAAATTTCAATTCTTCTTGGAAATGGTAACTGCACCTTTAGTTCATCAAGCGACATTTACTTGGGCAACTACCCCTGTTCTATTGTCATTGCTGACTTTAACGAGGACAATAACACGGATATAGCCCTTGTTGTAAGCGGCAGGGACACTGCTATTGTTCTTTTCGGCACAGGAAATGGCGCTTTTCCCTCCTACGCATTCTTCTCAGTAGGTACTCGACCTACCTCCATAACCAGTGCCGATTTTAATAACGATGGCCACGCCGATTTGGTTATTACCAATGTATATTCGAATGATTTTAGAGTGTTCTTGGGTGACGGAGCAGGTCACTTTACACTTAAATCAACCGTCGGCCGAAAAGATGTTGACTTAGTAACGCACGCCGATTTTGATAAAGACGGAAAAGAAGACTTGGTTACCGCTAATGGGAATGCATTTCCAGGCATGACAGTGTTTTTGGGAAATGGCGATGGTACGTTTCAACCATTAATTATGCTGAATTCAACTGGGTCTTGTATATTAACAAATGATTTTGACCAAGATGGATATTCTGACATTATTATATGTTATTTAAGTGTAATCCAAACTTTCCTTCATTGCAACACCACGGATATAACCACTCCTAACAAAACAGTAACACAAATCACTATTCTGCCAAACCCTGCCACTGAAAGCCAAACCATCCAAATAAACACCGCACAAAAAGAATCTGTTCAAGTACAATTGTTAGACATATGCGGCCGATTGATTAACAGCTGGCAAATGAATAGCAACCCAACTGGTATTACTGAAATAAATGCTCAGCTTGTATCATTGGAGAGTGGGATTTATTTCTATTGTATTAAAATTGGTGAGGCGACCCTGTATAGAAAAGTGCTTAAGGAATAATTCATTCAATGTAAATGCCGGTGCGCGGAGCCACGTATTATTCCACCAACCTGCGCTATAGTGGGTTGTGTTTTTACCAAGCGAGTAAGGCGTTAAAGTATGAAGATGCATCGCTCAAAAAAACGCAGGAGTAAGGTTTTTACTGATACTTAACAGAACTCGCCATGCCGTTTAGCCTAGCCATTCATTACAAAAAAAATTGAAGTAAAGGATGATGATTGATTTGACTCATACCATTAACAGTGCACGGCCTCCCCTTTTGTATTGCAAGCGGTGGTTGTTATGTATAGCGTGTTTAATGACTGGCCTTTTGCCGGCACAAGACCAATTAACAGCGAATTGGTTTTACCAACTACCGCTTACAAAAAAGTATTCGGAAATAAAAAAAGCCACGCTCGCTGATAGCCGTTTTCGTTTATCGAAAGCTGACAGTGTATTCTTACAGACTTATAAAAACAGGGACAGTTTATTTCAGAATAGAAATTATGCCAACGGACCACTGATTGTGCAAGTCAAGGACCTGGCCAACGATTTGGACCGAACCAAGATAGACTCTGCTTTTGTGCGCATGGGTTTTGGTAGCATTCAACAATCGTATCTGATTCGTAATCGTTATTCGGGGGCCTTTAAACGACTTCAGGTCGGCTATTTTTCGCGCGATAAAAATTACATGGATGCTTTGTACGAAAAGGCATTAATAGAATTAGGAACGAATGGCAAGTTTAGCACCTATTACGAAAATGGGGCTACGGCGAGGCCCAATACAAGCGCTGAAGGCAAAGTAGTAGAAGTGCGCAACAACAAAAATCAGTATTGGGTTTACAAAATCATTCTCCGCAGCTACCAAAAGGGTTACTACGAACTCACCATAGACGTTACGTTGGAGCAATAAAAAAGCCGGCACGGGGCCGGCTTTCAATGCGTTATTCAAATTTAGGCTAGCCTAACATTTCTTTCACCAAGGTAGATACAACGCGGTTGTCTGCCTTGCCAGCCAGCGCCTTTGATGCAGCGCCCATGGCCTTGCCCATATCTGCCGGTCCGTTAGCGCCTACAGCTACCAGAATATCTTTAAGCGCCGCACGAATTTCATCCTCACTCATTTGCTTTGGCAAGTATGCTTCGATAATAGTCGCTTGAAAGAGTTCATCGGCTTCCATATCGGCTCGTCCCTGACCTTTATAAATGTCAGCAGACTCCTTCCTCTTTTTCACTTCCTTTTGCAGCGCCTTGTTCAGCGAATCGTCGGTTAAGCCCTCTGGCGAGGTTTTAAGCAAAATAATAACCGATTTAATCGCCCGAATAGCTTCCAATTTCTTGGCATCCTTTGCGAGCATAGCCGCTTTAATATCGGCGTTTATTTGTTCTTCAATTGTCATAATTAGTGCTGAATGACCACCTTTTGTGTTTTTCTTGATTTGCCATCACTGACCTCGCAGACATAAACACCATCGGGTAAACTGGCGGTAGAAATGCTGTTGCGTTCCATGGTAATTTTCTCCGAGAGCACCACTTTCCCTGTCACATCAAACAAGCGTACTTGTGCTTCTGGCGAAGAAAGGGTGATGTTTAAACTATTAGCAGCAGGGTTGGGAAACACCTCCAATGAATTATCGGCCTGATTATCATGTATACCCGTATCGGTTGGTGTAGGCGTTGAAGAAGCAGTTAAAGTTGCTTTATGACGTGCTACAAAACTTTGGGTATTTGGTCCAGCAAAAGTAGTTAATGTAACCGTATTAATGGTAAAGATGGGTTGTTTGATACCCGGTGTGTACCAATCATAATTTTTAATATTAATACTGCCTGGCAAGCCGCTTACTGTGTAGTTCATGGTTTGTGACGTGAGCACGCGCATGACATCCGTATAAGTTTTGTTTGCAAACACGAGCGTACCCGTGGCATCAGCGGTTACTGAAGAATTACCAAGAAAATTACCGCTACCGGCAAGTGGTGAAATAATATTTAGTATACCTGAAATAGTTGCAGAAGCGGTAGCCCCCATGTTACAAGGATAGGTCATCGTTTTAGCCGGATTGCTATAGGTGATCGAACCCACAACAGGGCTCACGACCACTGGCCCCCCATAATAATCAATACCACTTGCACTTGGCTTTATGTAGATGGCGTCGGTTGGTTTTGTTAATACCATCAAGTTAGCGTTCGGATAAGCCGTGCTGCTAGCGGCACCAGTGGTATAATTGAACGAAGAAGTCGTCAGCGTCGTTACAGTAGAAAAATTCCAAGTTGTACCGGCACCTGATCCTCCTGGTGAAACGCCAATAGAATCACAATGGTACAAGGTATAGGTGTCGCCCGCTACCGGAGCGTGATTGGCTTGTGTTAACTGCGCCTTTGACAGGGACGAGACCCCAATAGCTAAAAGGAAAAAGTATAATTTTTTCATGGAGAGTGTTTTACTCAAATATAATAAAATACACGTCTGAATTATCAGGCTTCGACAAAAATTAAGGAACTGTCGCCGTAGCTTAAAAAACGATAAGAATTAGCAAGGGCATGCGCGTATAGGTCTCGCCACCTTTCACCCGCCACGGCAGCCACGAGGAGCAAGAGAGTGGATTGGGGTTGGTGAAAATTGGTGATGAGGGCCTGTGCCAATTGAACACGATAAGGAGGGGCAATGAGGATGGTGGTAAAGCAATTGAGTTCTTGGAGGGCGTGTTGCTGCATAAAGTCCAGCAAGGCCTTAAGGACCTTTTCCTTTGGCAGTGGTTCCAATTGATAGGGTTCCCATTGCGAAACGGTGAGTTGCAGGGGCGAAAGGGTTGGCTGGTGCAGCAGTTTGATGCCTAACCAGTAAAAGGTTTCTAATGTGCGCAAGGAGGTAGTGCCTACGGCTGTCACAAACACATTGTCTAACAGCGCTTGAATGGTTGTGGCAGTGATCATGCACCATTCGCCGTGCATGGGGTGGTCGGCCATTTTTTCGGACTTCACCGGCAAGAACGTACCTGCGCTAACGTGGAGGGTGACTGAGGCAAAAGCAAAACGCTCTTGTTTCATCTTCTCCATCAAGGACTCTGTAAAATGGAGTCCCGCTGTAGGGGCCGCCACCGATCCATTCGGTCCCGCATAAACCGTTTGGTAGCGGGTTTGATCTTCTACCGAATCTTCGCGTTTGAGGTAGGGTGGCAAGGGCATGTGTCCCGCCCACTCCAGCACTGCAGCAAACGTATCGGTTTCGGGTTGCCAGCTGAACTTCACGCGTTGGGTGCCTGTTGGTCCCACGCTTTTTGTGGCCACTAATTCATGTTGGCCGTCGCGCAACACCAATTGGGGTTGTTTCCATTTCTTGAGGTTGACCACGAGGCAGTCCCACTCTGCCGTTTGCGTTTGAGCCAATGCTTCGGTAACTGTAGCCCCGTGGGGGGCCATGCAAAACAGTTCGATGTGAGCACCATTCTTGTTTTGAAAAAACAGCCTTGCCGGTACAACCCTTGAATTATTGAAAACAATCAGGGATTGGGGTGGCAGGCTATTGGGGATATCGGAGAAAAGCCGGTCGTGAATGGCGTGGTCTTTATACACCAGCAATTTTGACGCATCGCGTTGCGCTAAAGGGTGTATGGCAATACGGTCGTTGGGCAACGCGTAAGTAAAATCGCTTATGCTCAATTCACCCGGAAACATTTTACAATTGCATAATGCGTAAGACCTTATCGATATCTTCGGGTGTATCGATGCAGTGGCTGTCGTACATGGTTTCTACGCATTTTATTTTGTAGCCATTTTCGAGCCAGCGCAATTGCTCGAGCGATTCAATTTTCTCGAGTGGTGAAACGGGCAGGCGGGTGATTTTTGAAAGGATGTCTACCCGATAAGCATACATGCCCACATGGCGGAAGTAGCGGTAATTTGAAATCCATTCTTCCTGGGGTGTGCCTTTCACTGCAGGAATAACGCTGCGGCTAAAATACAGCGCTTCGTTGTTGGCATTGAGTGCAATTTTTACTTCGCCGGCATCGAAGAGCACAGCGGGGTCGGTACAACGAATCATTTGGGTAGCAATTTCAATTTGTCCGTCACATGCCGCTGCCAATGCGTCGATTTGTTCGGGATTGAGGAAGGGCTCGTCCCCTTGAATATTGATCACGTAATCGTAATTTTTACCGAGCAGGCGGTAAGCTTCGTTGCAGCGGTCGGTACCACTTGGGTGCTGTGCGCCGGTCATGACGCAGCGAGCGCCAATTTCGGCGCAATGGGCGGCAATGCGGTCGTCGTCAGTTGCTACCACCACTTCATTTAATAACCGTGAAGCGGAGGCTTGTTCGTAGACTCTTTGCAACATGCTTTTCCCCTTGATTTCAACAAGCGGTTTTCCCGGAAAGCGCGATGAAGCATAACGCGCAGGAATTATTCCAACCAGATTCATGAATCGCGGCAAAGTTACTTAAAAAGCGGTACTTTTGTGTACCCATGCGATTCTTGTTTGCCCTCTTTCTCTCGGTTTTCTATTTTCTACATCCCATTAGTGAGGAAAAACCGGTTTTCTTACTGCAAC
This sequence comes from Sphingobacteriaceae bacterium, assembly GCA_947457335.1. Lineage (GTDB taxonomy): Bacteria > Bacteroidota > Bacteroidia > B-17B0 > Aurantibacillaceae > Aurantibacillus. The sequence goes on along the minus strand of CANGWA010000103.1, from coordinate 2,690 downwards.
AAATGCAGGATTCTATAAAAAAGGTGCGGACTCTAAAAATGAAAATCAGCGCCTTGGAACGGGTTGAAAAATCATTTGTCTCTGCCCGTTCTGAAATAAAGTTACAAACCAATCCACACCGTTTATACTTTGTAAACAAAGAAAAGAAGTTAGAGATTTTATTCGACGCTACCGTTGATAAGGAGAAAGCCTTGGTAAAACCGCATGTGTTTCCATATGTGAGCATGTGGCTCGATCCCCGTGGTCCGTTAATGCGCAAAAATCAGCACTACACCATTAATGAACTAGGCTTTAATTTTATTGGGAATGCCATACTACTGACCTTGCGGAAGGATCCGGAGGGGATAAAAAACTTCAAGTACCATGGCAAGGTGGCAAAAAATGGCGTCAGTTGTTACCTACTCGAATACGAAAACAAGGAATATGGGTACACCGACTATATTGTAGGGGCTCATGAAACGGCCACCACTATTGCCTACAAATTAATTGTGAACGATTATTTGTTACGTTACCGCAACAACTTGCTCAATGAGTTTGGTTTCATTAAGAAAGGCACTGTATTAAAAGTGCCGACCCTTTATTGCAAGAAGGCAGTGATTTGGTTGGAGGAGAAGCGCATGTTACCGATTAGCATCAGCCTTTATGACGATGCAGGCTTTTTTGAGAGTTATGAGTTCAGTGACATTCAGGTTAATCCTCTATTGACGGATCTTGATTTTTCAAAGAAAAATCCGGATTACAATTTCTAATTCGTTTACAAATGTGTCATGAGTGCCTTGTACAAAGCAATCATGTCTTGGATATCCTGTTTGTGTACCTTTTCATCAGGTGAGTGCACAAATTGTTCAGCCGCACCGATGAAGCACCAGTCCCACGGATACGCTGCCATTTGTAATTCTTTTGCATCGCTTCCACCAGAACCTTCCACTTCGAGTTGGAAGCGGCACTTGTTTTTGGCTGCGATTTCGCGAATACGGTTAACAAAGACTTTACGGGGAATAAGGCTATCGCGCAGGCTGATCACGGGTCCCTCTCCTGGTTTCACGCCATTGGTAATCCATGAAATATCAGAAATGAGGGCTTGTGCAATTTTGTATTTTTTTGCGAGGAATTTTTGGAGGTAGGCCACAGAGCCGCCACCATGTTCTTCCCAGGTGCTAAACACAATGGCGCCATGTTGTAATGTTTCTGCCACTTTCAGTGCATTGTATACCCCCAGACGGTTGTCCATATAACAACATTGCACATAGTCTTTATCTTCTCGCCAATCCGGCGCATACGTTAGATCGGTTCCTGTTTCAAACAAATCGCCTTCTTGTTTGTAACCAATCAGTTGTTTGTGACTATTGTAAATGTGCCTTAGGGTTACCTGCCTCGCCCCCTTGCTATCACTGCCTTGTAATTTGATTTTATCAGCAGGCGCTGGTCCCCCTATTTTCACCAATTCCTCACCATACCTCACGGTAAAACCGATGCTATCGATGTGCGCAAAAATGGCGGTGCGGGGTTTACCGAACACGAGCACCAGGTTGTGCTGGAAGCCCTCACCATAAAACAGTTTCGGTTTCACCTTCCACTTGCTCATGTTGGACTTTATGTAATTGAGCAAGAATACCGCCATGTTTCCTTCATTGCCACTGGGTGCATGGATGGCACACATGGCTTGGAGGAGGGGGTATTCGGATTTAACGCGGTTCACCTTTTGTTTTTTCATGCAACTAAAATTAATCAAAAGAAAACACATTCCTTGACAGTGTATTAAACAATACGAAGCGTTAACAAAGCACTGCTTTAACTTTCCATCCACCGAGCAGAATTAGCCTATGCCAATCATACTTAACAAAAACACCTAAAAGCGATCTAGCATCCACAACAAGTTAACCCGTTTGAGGATTCACCATTCATTTCCCATTCTTCCTCCACATATGTGAATGGACTCTTTTTTGTAAATGAGCGCCAGGTAGTGCAATCAAGTAAGATGCGGCCAAGCATTACATGCGCTTGTTTGGCGAAGGCTTAGCGCGGAGCGGTGATACCCCGCACGACCTAGCGCATACAGGCAGGGCAAATCCTCTACTGCCGAAAAGCCCGTTAAGGCGTCATCATTTAAATCATCTATTCGAAAAAACCAGTTCGTGCCTTGTTTTTTCCAACAACACTTTTTCTAGTGGTCGGAATAGAGCGGTGCGCAGTTCAAATTGGATCAGCACATCCTCTTCACTGGTCATTTCTAAAATTTGCGCATCGGCCTTTTTCAATTCCGTCATCACCACATTCATGTAGGCATATGGAAAGCGAACCGATGACACGCTGGTAAGGGCTCTTTCAACACTGCCTGCATTTTGTAGGACCCCAATAGCGGTTTCTTTGTAGGCTTGAATCAATCCCGGCTTACCGAGAGGCGTCCCCCCGTAATACCGCACCACCACCACTACCACATTGGTTAGTCCTGCCGAACGAATGGCGTCATAGATAGGCCGTCCTGCCGTGCCAGAAGGTTCCCCATCATCATAAGCCCGGTACTGATCCCCTTTCACGCCTAGGCGCCATGCAAAACAATGGTGTGTTGCAGAGGGATGTTCTTCCTTAATCTGTTGCAGGTAGTCGTTGGCTTGAGCAGCGGTGACAACGGGACAAGCATACCCAATAAATTTAGAGCCGCGATCACGGTAAAGTGCCTTAGCTTTTTT
>CANGWA010000102.1 GCA_947457335.1 Sphingobacteriaceae bacterium | reverse complement strand
TGACCACCCGATCACGCCATTCGTTTTCATTGGTAATAAACCGTGGCTGTAAAAAACCTACAAACCCGGGTATCCAGCAAATAAAGGGTTCATCAAAGTTTTTATTAGCGCCAACATCCGATAATAACATGTAGCTCCCCTCACCATCTTCTGCTTCATGCCCTACATAATATTGGCGCACCATTTCATCGCCAGCATATACTTCCACCTTTACCGCACCTGACGCCAATTCCTTTATGATAGCGGGCTGCATTTCCTTTCTTACAGGCATTTTAACATCTACTTGCTTGATGGCCTCTAACAAGTTTAATATGGCTTCACTTCTACACTTGTACTTTTGATTTGCCATCCATCCACCAGCTGTCCGCTCCAATTTACACGCGTTCCCATTTTTGTCGGCAAGAAAAATAGTTGTAACAGCTGCCGTGTCTTTAAAACTGAAACTGCGCGGGTTAACATCAAATGATTTAAATGGATTTCGGACAAAAAAAAGAACGGCAGCAGGAATCAGTACCAACAAAATGGCTAAATACAGTTTTGTACGTTTCATGAAAAAGGACTAGCGGTTCTCTTTGCGTGTATCGAACAGTGCCGATGCCAGATCGTTATAGCGCAACGAAATCTCAAATCCACCAAAACCGTTGGTAGCAGTTCGGAACTGAGAAAGATTGGCTTCATAGGCCATGCCAATGGATAAATCACCTAAATCAAATATTAACTTTGGAACCAATGCGTCTTTAGTTCGATAAAACAATCCAAATCCAATGGCGTTTTGTGTTTTAGTGCCAGTCACCTTTGTCCCTGTATTCATTCTAAACTTCACATAGGAACCCATGTAAAGTTGCGAGAAGGAGCCCTGCATGTGGTAAAGAATTGTTGGAGTGATCGTGAATTTCGTATCTTCCAAGTCAATGTTGCTCATTATGGCAGCAGTATAACGCACGGGTAGACGGTAGGAACTTCCAGCCCCATATTCTTGGGCGGGCCGGTTAAGGTGAAAGGCAGCAAATGAAAATTTCACTTGAGCCACGTCATCGTGATCTGGATCACGCTTAACACGTGTGTACTCGTAGGCAATTCCTGCCCCAACATCCACTGTGGTAAATTGTCGATAGGGCGTCTCCCCACTCACAGCAGAAGGATCAAAGGTGTTACCATTAAATTGGGACTCGTACATTAATTTTGAGTAATTGGCATTGGTGCCTATTGTACCTCCTGCTAAACCAATGCTCAATGCACTGTTTTTACTTACCTTAATAATCCCAGAAACATTCAACAATGCTGAAGTCCTACTCAACTTGGCAACACCCGCTTGATCATTGAACAGCGAGAAGCCAATCCCCATAAAGGCCGTGCGTTTCTTCGACTTAAACACGCCACCATCCACCGAAATCGCCATGGTTTGGAATGCATTGTTCATGGCAGCCCACTGGTTCCTATAATTGGTAATAGCCCTTACGTAACCGTTGTAAAACCCAGCATTGGCAGGGTTAATGAAAAGTGGTGTCTCATAAATCTGAGCGAAATGGATATCCTGAGCTCTGACCAACGAAGCTGACTGTAAAATCAGCAACACCATCGCGAATAAACTTTTTTTCATATACTCTTAACCGTGCTGGGGAATCAACGCGTGAGCGTAACGTTGCCCTTTGCCATTTTTAATTCTCCGTAAATATTTTTATAAGTAATAACGAATGCATATACACCCGTTACAGCACTTTGCCCCTTGTAATTGCCATCCCAACCCATCGCTGTTGGGTCGGTACTGCGATAAACTTCTTCTCCCCAACGGTTGAAAACACGCATATCAAACTCCGACATGTGCTTTCCAGCACCCAAAACCCTGAAATAGTCGTTCAAACCATCGCCATTTGGCGTAAATCCAGTCGGTATATTCATACCGTCACCAGAGGTAGAAATTCCTGTCGACTTATCAGTAAACACAGCTGTTACCTCATCGTTCATAGCAAAAACGACTGCTGTGCTATCCATGCTGGCTGGTAATATTGGGGTATGGGCCTTAAATTCCCAATGATCAAATACATATTTCGGATCACTCGGAATGGCTTTAAAAGATAGTGTTGTTAAATAATACTTGCCTTCCCAACGGTAATAAGGCAGTTCGGTTGTGTTTAGACGTACTTTACCAGCCCCTTCAGGCTCAACACTCACCCCGATGTTAAAAGGCCCCGACAAACCATAACAACCGGTTTTACCAAAAGCGGTCGCAACAGCGTAACAACGGCTATCCAAAATGGTCTTCAATCGAACCATGTTCGTATCCCATAAGTCCTTTGCGGTAGTGAATGCACCGTTTTTGTCCGTACAAGCGTCTTCATGACACAACATTTCATCCCGATATAACCTGTAAATATACTTGTAATGACTGCTGATATTATCACACTTGAGCGGACCATTCAAAAGATCCATATACCGATTCTTGTACTCACGTTGAAAGTTAGCATTACCCCATGTCTGCTTTCCAGGATAAGTACCCATCAACAATGCCAACATATTACCATGACCGTTGCCCGCCAAACCTAAAGCACTAACTGTTGCAAAAGGTGCTGTGTGCAGGTAACATGGTGAAATAAGTGCATTACTGATTCCGAGTCCCTTAGGATTGGTGACAAACGTAAAGCTCAAAGTGGAAGGGGTATTCCATAAATAATAATGCCATTTTGAACCTGGACGATCGGCAATACTGCCCTTGGCATACGCGATATTATAGTTCCACATATCACCATTCATAAAGAAACTGTTCAAAATCATGTAGTCAATGAAACTGGCCTTGTCCAATCGGGTCATTGCCGTATTGTAGCGCGAATCAATATTCATTGGATTATTCATGATGTAATCATAAACATCACGCTTGAAATTGTTGAGATTAGCAGGGGTTTGCGAGCCATCTGCATAGGTAAATGTCCCATCCGTATAATGGTAATATCTTAAATCTGCTGAATCGGCAGACTGCCTATTATAAAATTGCTCATAATATTTATCATAAACCTCCATAAGGGAATATACGCCCTTATACTTACCATTGACAAAGGTGATGACAGGCTTGATATGCAGTGGGTTAACATTTAAATCATAGCGGGCGGCTAGGCTCTGGATAAGCACATCGCGAATTCCCGTTCCTTCAGAAACCCCTTGGGTATAACCATTTGGCGTAGAGTGACTCTCAATATCGCCTCCTTTTAGATGCAACATTGGGAAAATCGACCGCGTGCTGGTTCCAAGAGAATCAACGTTAAAAATGGGTCCGTTAAAATTACACCCGAAACCGTTTCTGTCATCAATACTGATTTGTGCCCCCCGCTGCGGGTTTCGCCACTCTTCATTAACTGGACGCCACAAATTACCGTAGCCTTCAGAAACTTGCTTCTTATTGTCGTAATACTCTACATGCACCGTTGTTCCTTGCACCGGGCTAGATGTGTTAAACCAATTGGTGTCTAAATAATTGATGGCCAGAGAAACAACGCCAAAGTCCTTACCAATAGTACTGTGGCCCGGCGAAATAAAATAAGTCGTCGTTTCACAAAAACTTGGCAAATAGCCCGGCTGACAGGCAGTTACACCAGGTCGTGGCACCATGATAAAACGCAAAACCGTTGTTTGATCTAGCGTAATAAAAGAGGACAAGGAATCATAATACCGGTAATAATTGCCTTGGTTGTTGCCCGGATAAAAGGGCATTGGATAGTCTCCATTCTTGGTGAAGAAAAGATCAAAACACGAGGTGGCCGTGTCGTACTTTATGCCATTCTCCGTAAAAAAACCGACTTGCGACCCCTCAAACCAATTCCCTTTTTGGGGATATTCGGTTGGATTGGTAGTGAAACTTGAGGAAGAAATAATGAATTTAGGAAGAGGCGCATAATCGATGTAATAATTAATCAACGGATTAGCGGCCTTGAAAGATGGAGTTGTATAGAGTCGCCAAGATAATATGCCCTTGCTAGCACAGTCAATGCGGCCACGGGTATGATCACCCTTAGTTGGCTGAACATATACCGAATCCCTCACAACCCCATCAGTGGTGGATAAGATCAACCATTGGTTTTTGCATTGTTCTAGGGTAAAGTTTGCATGGTATTCACCGTTTATGGTCGTATTCTTACCTGTCAACCAAACAATTTTGTACTCGTCCAACCCAAGAGTAAAATTGGATGGAAACTTCCATTTCTTTAGGTTATTTCGGTCATTACTCAAAAAATAACCACTCAGGCTTACAGAGCTGGTATGGGCATTGTGCAATTCCACCCAATCACTGTGAACACCAAAGTAATCAGTCTGACCTGTTAAATTTGTCGTCTGATACTCATTCAAAAGAATCGCAATACAGGATTGCGAAAAAAGTTTGCCTGACAACATCAAAACTGTTGCCAGAATAAACACCAAACGAAGCTTTATCCTTCTCATTTTTTGTTAAAATTCAGTTCGCTGTAACTTTTCAAATATACGGAATACATACTCAATTCTCAAATAATCCCACCCCACCTAACCATATTTGTCAAATAAGTAGTGTTAATTCCTCCCCTAAAAACTCGTAAATTTGCATTTCCTGATTATGAGCGACCAGATCAACCATGAATGCGGTGTTACACTCATCCGCCTACTCCAACCTCTAGATTACTACAAAAAGAAGTACGGTTCAGCCCGGTATGGCCTGCACAAGCTCTACCAAATCATGGAAAAAATGATCAACCGGGGTCAGGATGGTGCAGGAGTTGCCACCGTTAAGCTGGATGCCGTACCCGGAACCAACTACATCGATCGCCTTCGATCGGTAGAAAACCGAGCAACGCAAGATATTTTCACCAAAATAAACAACCAATTTATTGAAGCCCAGCAACTCCACCCTGGTAAATACCAAGATGCTAAGTGGCAAAAGGAAAACATTCCCTTTCTCGGCGAATTACTTATTGGCCACCTCCGTTACGGCACCTTTGGTAAAAATGGCGTTCAAAGCTGCCATCCATTCAGGAGACAAAATAATTGGAAAAGCCGCAACCTTGTTGTTGCAGGAAACTTCAATCTTACTAATGTGGATGAATTGTTCAGCCACCTTTTAGAACTTGGACAACACCCCATTGAAAAAGCGGATACAGTAACCGTGATGGAAAAAATTGGCCACTTTCTTGACAAAGAAAATGAACGGTTATTTAGAAAATACAAAGATAAGGGTGTAGATAATGCTGAAATCAGCAACATCATCCATGAAGAATTAAATGTTGCTTCCATTCTGAAAGAATCTAGCAAAAAATGGGATGGTGGCTACGTCATGTGTGGATTAATCGGTCATGGTGACGCCTTCGTGTTACGCGATCCCAATGGCATTCGTCCGGTTTACTATTATGCCGATGGCGAAGTAATTGTCGTTGCTAGCGAAAGGCCAGTTATCCAAACGGTTTTTAACGCCCCTGCAGATCAAGTTCAAGAGGTAACTCCTGGTCATGCACTTATTATTAAGAAAAACGGGACTTTCTCACAAGAAGAAATCATCGAACCTCAAGAAAAACTTGCCTGCACATTTGAGCGGATCTACTTCAGCCGTGCTAATGACGCCGATATCTACAAAGAAAGGGTCCAACTTGGGAAAAATCTCGCAAAACAAGTCTTGGAAGCGGTGAATTACAACCTTAACAATACCGTCTTTTCCTACATTCCAAATACCGCTGAAATTGCTTTTGGTGGACTAGTAGAAGGACTAAACGACTACCTGACCGAGTGGAAGGCCAAAGAAATAGGGGCGCTCAAGGAAAATGACCCAGAAAAAATTCACGCCATCTTAAAAGTAAAACCGCGCGTTGATAAAGTAGTTCTGAAAGATGCCAAACAACGCACGTTCATCACGAACGATGAAAGCCGAGATAGTTTGGTCAACCTCGTTTATGACATCACTTATGGAACTGTTCGTAAAAAAATAGACACGTTGGTTGTGCTCGACGATAGCATTGTACGTGGCACCACCTTAAAGCAGAGTATCCTCAAAATATTGGACAGACTATCCCCGAAAAAAATCATTGTAGTGTCTTCAGCTCCACAAATCCGCTACCCTGATTGTTATGGCATAGACATGGCGGTCATTGGCAAATTTGTCGCTTTTGAAGCGGCTATAGCACTCCTAAAAGAATCTGGCAAGCAACAATTCATACAAGAAGTCTATGAAAAAGCTAAAACTGAATTGTCTAAGCCAAAAGAAAACCAGGTAAATGCCGTAAAAGATATCTATAGCGCCTTTTCTCCACAACAAATATCGGATAAAATAGCCGCTATCATCCGCCCTTCGGACTTGAGTGCAGAATTCAACATCATTTACCAAACACTTGAGGGACTTCATACCGCCTGCCCTAATCACAAAGGGGATTGGTATTTTAGTGGTGACTACCCAACACCTGGTGGAAACAAAGTCGCTAACCAAGCTTTCGTGAATTTCATGGAAGGCAGGAAGGATCGGGCTTATTAATCGGCCTGAACGCTAACTTGACCAATGGCGTCTACTTGAAGGGACAATTTTCCGGATCCAAATCCAGAAACAAAAGTGTTGCTGTAGTAACGCTTACCTGAACGCATCAAAATACTGATGTCGTAATGACCTCTTTTTATCGGTTGATAATCACTGGAAGTCATTTCTGGGATTTTTGTGTAGATGATTTTATGATCACCAATAAGAACTGAATCCGCGATTTCTGTTGAGTAATTACTAAAACGGATTTCATATCCTTTATCACACGATGAGATAAAGAGCACTCCAAAAAACAACATTATGAAAGTAAAAAGTCTCATAGCTTTCGACCCAATTCTCTTTCCGTATCACGTTTCTTAATATCTTCCCGCTTATCGAAGGCCTTTTTTCCTCGCGCTAAGGCAATCACCAACTTTGCATAACCGCTTTCTGAAATGTAGAGTTTGACTGGAATAATCGTTAATCCCTGATCCTTAATGCTCTTACTCAATTTCTTCAACTCTTGATTTTGAAGCAATAATTTCCTCTCCCTTAAGGGCTCATGGCTGTAAAAAGAGGCATTGTCATATTCAGCGACGTGCATGTTCCGAACATACAGCTCATCCTTATGAAACAGGCAATAGCTATCGGACAACCCAGCCTTTCCAAGACGAATGGACTTGATCTCGGTCCCCTTCAACACCATACCTGCAGTAAAGGTGTCGATAAACTGGAAATCAAACCGAGCCCTCCGGTTTTCAATTTGTATGGTATTAGCTAATTTAGCCACACTTCAAATTTACAAAAATAAATGCCCCACATTGAATTGATCAACGCAACAGCATCTGACATCCCTGAAATAAGACAACTAGCGCTGAAAATCTGGCACCAACATTATCCAGCCATCATTTCTATGGAGCAAATCAACTTTATGCTCGATAAAATGTATAACACTGAAAGTTTGTCCCATCAAATCACTTTTCAAAAACATCAGTTCATGCTGATTGTTGTTAATGATAACGTGGAGGGTTTTATTTCAGTGCACGAAGTCGCTCCATCGGATTGGTTTATTAACAAATATTATCTTAATCAAGATTTGGCCGGAGTGGGGATTGGCTCTGTAGCCTTCAGCCTATTGCTTAAAAAATTGTCTCCTACTACCATTCGCTTAACTGTTAACCGACAAAATTTCAAATCCATTAACTTCTACTTTAAAAGTGGTTTTATAATAGAAAAGGTTGCGGACTTTGATATAGGTAGCGGTTTTGTGATGAACGATTTCGTGATGCTCTGGCGCAAAACAAAGTACACATTGGAATAATTCGTGCTTCACCAGATTTTTCTCATTCGCCTTTTTCTTCAAGAGCCTTCTCAAGTGCGTACATCTCATCCCGTAATCGGGCTGCCTCCATGAAATTCATCTCCTTAGAAGCTTTGACCATTGCCGATTTAAGTTTAGCAATTTGTTTTTTAAGTTCATCTGTATTCATGTATTGCACCACAGGGTCGGCTGCTACGTTAAGCTCTCCTGACTCTGAATAAGCTTTAACTAACTTTCCATCAACAGTTACCTCAATAGTTCCAAAAACTGTTGACTGTTGCTTGCGACCTGCTTGCACGGGCATTATCTGGTGGGCATAATTGTATTCAATCTGACGCTTACGGCGTCGTTGCGTCTCTTCTATTGTCCTTTGCATGCTGTCAGTTATCTTATCGGCATACATAATAACATGACCATTAACGTTACGTGCTGCTCGCCCCACCGTCTGCACCAAACTCCGCTCATTCCTTAAGAAACCCTCCTTATCTGCATCTAGTATCGCCACTAATGACACCTCAGGCAAATCTAACCCTTCTCTTAATAAATTGATGCCTATTAGTACGTCAAACATCCCTACCCTTAATTGACGTAATATCTCAACGCGCTCAAGTGTATCCACTTCACTATGTATATATCGGCACCGAATATCCAACTTAGTAAGGTACTTGGCCAATTCTTCAGCCATTCGCTTGGTTAGTGTGGTCACCAATACACGTTCATCTCTTGCAACAATTTTATGTATTTCTTCCAATAAATCATCCACTTGGTTACCACATGGTCGCACTTCAATCTGTGGATCCAATATTCCTGTCGGACGTATTAACTGCTCCACAACAACGCCCTCTGCCTTCTCCAATTCATATTCCGCAGGTGTAGCACTCACATAAATGACCTGGTTCACTAGAGTGACAAATTCTTCAAACTTCAAAGGACGATTATCGATGGCAGAAGGAAGCCTGAAGCCATACTCAACTAAGTTTTGCTTCCTACTCAAATCACCGCCATACATTGCCCGTATTTGAGGAACGGTGACGTGACTCTCGT
>CANGWA010000101.1 GCA_947457335.1 Sphingobacteriaceae bacterium | reverse complement strand
CATTGGTTTCTTCGAGTGCTTTTTTACAATCCATCATGCCTGCACCTGTTTGCTGGCGGAGTTTGTTTACTTCTGCTGCTGTAATAGCCATGTTACTTTATTTTTTTGTTTTATGATTATGAATAGTGATTATAAAAAAACGGTCATCCTGTTGCCAGAGTGACCGCTTTTCAAATAAGATAATAAATTATTTTTTAGCAGTTACTCTGCGACGCTTGCGAGCTCCGCTGTTGTCTTCGTCCTCATCAACTTTTGCTGAAGCATCAACATCTGCTGTTTCTTCTTCACCATCGTGATGCTCGTCGTTTGAAGCCTCTTTGTCCATTTTACGTTCGCTCAAACCCTCCTTAACAGCATTGACCATGATGTCAATAATAAGGGAGATTGAAGTAGAGGCGTCATCGTTAGCAGGAATTGCGTGATCAACAACGTTTGGATCAGAATTGGTGTCAACGATTGCAATGGTCGGAATATTCAAACGGTGTGCTTCTGCAACGGCAATGTGTTCTTTGGTAATGTCTACAATGAACAAAGCCGCAGGAAGACGTGTTAAATCAGCGATTGAACCGAATTGAGTTTCCAATTTAGCACGCTCACGTGAAAACTGAAGACGTTCGCGCTTTGAAACGTTACTGAAAGTACCATCAGCAAACATTTTGTCGATTTGGCTCATGCGACGAACAGACTTACGGATAGTTGCAAAATTTGTCAACATACCACCTGGCCAACGCTCAGTAACATAAGGCATGTTTACTGCTTTTACTTTTTCAGCAACAATGTCCTTTGCTTGTTTCTTTGTAGCAACAAAAAGGACTTTTCTGCCTGAACGAGCGATTTGTTTGATAGCGTTCGCTGCCTCATCAATCTTTACAACCGTTTTGTTCAGATCAATGATATGAATACCGTTCTTCTCGGCGTAAATGTATGGAGCCATTGCTGGATTCCACTTACTTTTGAGGTGGCCGAAATGTGAACCAGCTTCCAGTAATTCGTTGAAATTTGTTCTTGATGACATGTATATACTTCTTGATGCTGAATATTAACGTTTGCTGAACTGGAAGCGAGCACGAGCTTTCTTCTGACCGAACTTCTTACGCTCAACCATACGTGGATCACGGGTAATTAAACCAGCAGCACGCAAGTCCTTCTTAAGCTCAGGATTAACTTCAACCAATGCCTTTGCAATTGCAAGACGAATGGCTTGTGCCTGACCAGTGATGCCACCTCCTTGTACATTTACTTTTACATCGTAATTCTCACGAACGTTTGATACGTTCAATGATTGCGTTACGTAATAGTGAAGAGTAGGGGTGGTGAAGTAATTTTTGAAATCCTTCCCATTTACCACGATATTTCCGGTACCAGCAGTCACATATGCACGAGCAACTGAGGTCTTTCTGCGGCCGGATGTATTGATAACTTCCATTGAGATTGTTAAGCTATTTATTTGATTTTACTGAGATCAACTTTTACTGGCTTCTGCGCATCATGACCATGTTCTGCACCAGCGAAAATACGTACGTTGGTGTTGAGAACACGACCGAGACGATTTTTTGGCAACATGCCATGAATCGCGTGCGTGAGTATTTCAGCTGGTTTCTTCGCCATCAACTCCTTCGGAGTTGTGATGCGCTGACCACTTTGGTACCCGGTGTAACGGATATACTCTTTGTCAGTCATTTTCTTTCCAGTGAAACGTACTTTATCAGCATTGATGATAATCACGTTGCTTCCAGAATCACTGTGAGGTGTATAACTTGCCTTGTGTTTGCCACGCAGCAGCATCGCTACCTTTGAGGCAAGGCGGCCAACTACTTCATTTTCGGCGTCAACAAGGAGCCATTCCTTCTCTGCACCTGCTTTGTTGACAAATTTGGTCTTGTAACTTAATGCGTCCACTTTACTGAAATTTTATGTAATTCCCTCAAATAGGGGGTGCAAATGTACGAATGTTTTTTCATGCCACAAACAAATCATGAAAAAAATAACGGGTATTTTATTGAAATTAAGCCTCTACCGCCATCCCAAACAACTTCAGGGCATTGGAGGTAGTGGTTATCGACACGTTTTCGAAGGTTGTGGACTTGATTTCGGCGACTTTTTTGGCGACTTCTAATATATAGGAAGGTTCATTCCGTTTGCCACGAAAAGGCACTGGTGCCAAATAGGGTGCGTCTGTCTCTAAAACCAAATGTTCCAAATCAATAGCCTCCACCACCTTATCAATGCCTGCGTTTTTAAAAGTGACTACTCCACCAATACCAAGTTTAAACCCACCCAACGCTAAAACAGATTCTGCTTGTTCTAAACTGCCACTCCAACAATGAAAAATACCACGGGGTAATTGTCTGAACTGCTTTAAGACGGCCATCGTCTCTTTAAACGAATTGCGGGTGTGGATCACAATGGGATAGTTATAGGTCAACGCCCATTCAATCTGCTCCGCAAAGGCCTGTTGCTGATCCACCAGCGTCGTCTTGTCCCAATATAAATCAATCCCAATTTCACCTATGGCTACAAAGGTTCTTTTTTGTAACCATTCCTTCATCATCCTTAATTCCGTTCGCCAAGTGGCACCAACGTGGCAGGGGTGCAAGCCCATCATGGCAAAACAATGTTCAGGCCACGCTGCTTCCAATGCCAACATTTCGGAAATGCTTTCTGAATCAATATTCGGTAAAAAGAAACGGGTGATGCCTTGGTCTATGGCCTTGCGTATCAACTGATCCCGATCCTTCTCAAATTCCTTTGCATACAAATGGGTATGCGTGTCGGTCACCATCTTATTTCAATGCGGAAAATGTCATTTTTACTACCTCATCCAATTCTTCTCGGTTGGCACCACTTTGACTTAAAACCTTCAATCCACACAAGGCATTAAAAAGATAACCACCGTAACTACGGGGGTCTTGGGACAATTGAATGGAACCATTCGTCTTGGCATCTTCCAACCATGCGGCAAACAACTCTTCAATGTCGGCCTTGTTGTTGCAAATAATCCGAGACGTTTTATCACACCGCTTGCTCATTTCAGCAGCAGCGTTCACCATGAAACAACCGTTGTCGTCAGGATGCGTGACCAAATGATTCACCACCTCCTTAAATAACAATTGTATTTTTTCATATCCATTCAAAGGTGTCTTATTCACCTCTTCATATGCAGCCCGTTCACGGTTTTTGTAGAATTCCAAACAGGCTAAATACAACGTGTGCTTGTCGCTAAAGGAATCATATAGGCTACTCCTACTCAATCCTGTTGCCTTGAGAATATCATCGATCGAGGTGCCATTATATCCCTTTTGGTGAAAAATGGCCGAGGCTGCTTGCAACACGTCCTCTTTTTTGAATTGTTTTGTTTTTGGCATACAGGTATTTTCTTCAAATATACAGGTGCGGACTAATTATTCCAAACAATTAATAGATGTCGAAATTCCTGTGAAATTCGCGCTTGAACCATTTTTCATGGCCATATTTCTTGGTTAAAGTTTGAATTAACTCTGCACGGGTGGTGGCGGACTTCTTGCGCTTTATTTCCAAATCCATCGGTGTGGGCGGGACAAGGGTTACTTTTTTAGCAAAATACACCAGTCCCCCGTCTTCGGTTGCTAAACCAAGTATGGCCCCGGGTAGTCCCCCAAAACTTTCAGGTCCCGTGGGCACCACAATATCATAACTGAACCAAGCATAGATTCTCAGACTATCATTGATTTGCCAAACTGCCTTTCTACAGTTATAACCTGCAATCTTCCGCGTGCTACTGGTTAACTTCCATGTCCGCCTTGTTAGGCTATCTGAAATGTGTACCTCTTCCTCCCAAATCTGTCTAATCATGTAGAGTTTGCCCGTGGTGAAGTATTGTCTAACCGTATTTTTATCGGTAGCCCAGGCATTGTATTCCCTTAGTTCACTGTCTTGAGGCTTGTACAATGATGTTGAGTCATTAAACCACAACTCAAATAAATCAACCTTTATTTTATCCTCCTCCTTCAACCATTCTTTGATATCTTCTGAATCTTTGAATTTTTTGTAGAGATTAGTTTTGCGTTCATATACAATCATGCCTTGTTTGATTTGGCTGAAAATATTATACTGTACAAAGCTACTCAGCAGGAGGAGTATTATTCTTAGACGTCGGTTATTCATCTTCGCCTCCTTCTTCTTCGGTAAATTTTTGACTGGTGAATTTATAGGTTAAACGAAACAAGTAGTAACGTTTAATGATGGCCGTCTTGGTGTCGGTAATGGTGTTGCTGCTATTGTATCGGTTGTTGCTGATGTTCTGATTGAGGGCATCGTAAATCTCACCCGCTACAATTAGTCGACCATCTTTGAAAAATGCTTTGCTAATGCCTCCGTTGAGAATGAAGTAATTCAAATTGTAACCAGGCATGCGGTTACCATTATTGGTATAATTCCAATCTGAATTCAATGTGTATTTTTTAGGGAACTTGATTTTCATTTCTCCAGAAATGGACCATGAATAATAAGGTTGATTTGAAAGAGAACTGATATTGCTAGTTGGCACATTATAATTGTATTCACCACGAATCTCTCCTTCAAAAGCCTCGGCATTTTTACCAATGGTGAGGCGAGGACCTACATAGGTATTTTTAGAAATGGTTTGTTGGTTGTTGACAAAAGAGACGTATTTATTAATGCCTGCATTGAGGTTATAAGACAGGTTGATAAATTGCTTGAATGCGGGATGTGAATACCCAATCCATCCATTGCCATTGTAATTGCCATTTACATTTACTGCCTGGGTTGTGGCTTTGCCGAGTGCATCGTAACGTGTGTTATAAGAAATATCATTATTGGTTAAATTAAAATTGGCGCCAGACCAAAAATATATTTCACTGAGGTTTTTATAGAAGTAATAGTATATCTCACCGTTGTGGGTATAGGCGGGTTTTAAAGAGGGATTGCCTATGCGCAAGTTGTTGGGGTCGGTGTTGTCGACAACCGGCTGCAGGTCGCGCACTTCGGGTACGCGGGCACTTGTGCGGTAATTCACTTGCAAATTAGTGCTCTGAGAGAACCGATACACATAAGCGGCACGCGGTAGAATAAAATCTGCAAGGATTCTGAATTGTTGGCCTGTGGTAAGGTTCTCATTATCCTGTTGGATATGTTGCACTTGGGATCCCATGGTGACCCTGAATTTTTTAACATCATAGATGAAGTCGAGTCCCGGACGACTATTCAACCGCGTATTCATAAAATTATTACTTTGGGCGCTGTTCAGTATGTCGGTGCCTGAGCCAATATCAAAGGTGTTACGCAAAGTGGAAGCATTCCTTAATCCTACTACATAGGACAGGTTGATTTTAAATTTCTTAGTTAAGGGTTCTGTAAAGATTATGTTGGTAGTATGCTCTCTTCGGTTAGCGTTTTCCTCTCTTCGCTGGATAAAGGCCGTATCACGCAAGCCTGAAGCATTGTAATAGTAACTCGTATTGAGACGGGTAGTGGCTTCATTTTGATACGCCGATGGTAGATAGTTGAAAAACAGACGGCGGTCTTTTTTCATGAATTTGCGCACAAAAGTTAGGTTGACTGATGCGTCTAATTGTGTAGTGGAGGCATTGCGGGTTATAAGCGTAGAGCGTGTTTGTAGGCCTTCTGAACTAATGAACGCATCGTTACTGGAGCTTTGACTCTCGTTGAACTGTTGTGAAGCATTAGGCTTAATTGTAAGTGTAGTCAGGCTATCAAATTTGTGTTCAACTGAAAAGCCAAAACGGTTCGATTGGTTGTGCTTGGTTTCAAGGTTTACAGAACGAGTAGTATACACCGTATCTGTTAGAAAATACTGGGTGCTGTTTTCTGTGTTTGTTTTCAGCCGGTTATCATTGGAAGTAAAATCGGCATTGGCCTTTGTGTTCTTACCATAATGGTCGCTATAATATGCGCCTGCTTTAAAAGTGGTGGGTATACCTTCATTACCATTGTTGCTGGACGTCCATGTTCCTGATTCTTCATCATAACTCCATGGCTGTTCATTTGTCAAGCCATAACGATCAATGTCTTGCCAATTAAACGCCTGCTTGGGGGTGTTCGCTGATAAGCCAAAGACAGATATTTTTTGACCACCTTTGAATTTGTTTGCAAGGAATTCACCTTCATAGAACCTTTGTGCATCGGTGGCACCAGCGACCCGTCCAAAATAGCCTTTCTTGGCATCTTCCTTTAATTTCAGATTGACCACTTTAAGGGTTTCGTCCTTACCTTCTTCTCCTGATTCATTTTTTTTCTCATACACTTGCACATTTTCAACTGAGGCCGCATTCAAATTTTTTGTAGCAACTGTAGGATCTCCGCCAAAAAACTCATCCCCGTCCACCAAAACCTGATCCACCTCCTTGCCTTGCACCGTTATCTTTCCTTTGCTATCGACCCGAAAGCCTGGTAATTTCTTGAGTAAGTCTTCCACGGATGCATCTGGTTTGGTTTTGAAAGAGTCGGCTGTAAATACCATGGTATCGCCCTTATAGTACATGCGGTCTCTAAAGGCAAGCACCTCCACCTCCAATAGCGTATTTGTTTTGGGTGGAAGAATTATGTTTTTTAGATGGTAGACTGAGTCGCTTGGGGATGGAAAAACAAGATACGTTTTATCGCTAAATGCTGGGTGTGCGATAATGACTTCATAGGTGTCCTTAGGAACAGTAAGGGATTTAAAATCGCCCTTCTCATTACTGCGAGCGTGTCCGACGAGGGTGGAATCGGAGAGCTTCATGACCATTAACAATACATTAGGGGGAGGAGGACCACTGCTGTCCTTGACATTGCCGTAAAAGCGTAAGGTTTGGCCGTTTAAAATTCCTGCGAAAAGGAGACAGAGCAACAGCGGGAGGGGTGAATGCTGAGGTTTTATCAAGGGATTTTATTTAACAGAGTTCAGTTTTTTTTTGGCAAGCTAACCCTTCAGTAGCGAAACAAGTCTAAATAAAGCCGCTGAGCAGAGATCTAATTTTGAATGCTGGGTCGCGTTGATGAACAGGATTAGAGTGCCCTTTGACTAAATTAGTCAGAATAATGTGGTTCGATTAAAAAGTTACAGATTATAGGTTAATTTAACACTTCTAAACCACCTAATCCCTCGCGCACAACCTCAAAGCCACCATCACTGCAGTCGATTACCGTAGAAGGAAACAGATTGCCGAATCCGGCGTCGACAACCAGGTCTACTTTATCACCAAATTCTTCCCAAATGGCAGTGGGATCGTTATGGTATTCTGTTATTTGATCTTTTGAATCGTGGAGGCTGGTTGAGACAAGGGGGTGCCCAAGTTTTTCAATGATTTCTGTGCAGACTAAGTTTTTCGGGACACGAATACCGACTGTTTTTCTATTTTGTTTAAGCACTTTTGGCACTTCATTACTGGCCTCAAGGATAAAGGTATAGGGACCAGGAAGGGCTCTTTTCATTACTCGGAAAATATCATTCGCGATGGGGCGTGTGAACGCGGATAAATGACTTAAGTCGGAGCAAACAAACGAAAAATTGGCTTTTTCGGGTTTAATTCCTTTTAATCGACACAACTTTTCAAAGGCTTTGTGATTAAACAAATCACACCCCAAGGCATAAATGGTGTCGGTGGGGTAGATGATAATTCCGCCAGCTTTTAGACAATCAACGATTTGGTGTATGGCCTTGTGGTCTGGTTGTGATTCGTTGACACGGAGGAGCATTTAGCAAATGTACAAAACATCAATAGGCGATCAAAAAAAAGCACCCTGCCAGTTCTTACGCCGACAAGGTGCCACCCAAAATGAGAACAAAAATTCTCGATTCAAAGATAAAGACATGACAAGCGTTAACCAAATGATTTGAACGTACTGTTTGCATATTCAGCGTTTACCCGTTGCATATTTAGTATTTTTACCAGCACTATGCACTAATCCGCTAATTTTTGTTTGTTTCATCGCGACGTAATGGTATGCGTTTTAATCTCTTTTCCCTCAGGAAATGGCGTATCAGTAAATCGGCGTCAGGGTGCCATTTGCGGGAATGGATGATTTCTTTAAGCGATTCAGGGTGAGAGAATTGAGCTGTATCATCAAAGTACCCGAACCCCACATATTTGAAGTTTTCTACCAGAATAGCTGATTTTTCTGAGGGACGCCGCCCTTTATCGAGAATGATAAAGTCGGATTTCTCATAGGAGTGACGCTGCACAATTTCAATTGCGCGCCGGTTATAAGCAGCCACCGATTCGTCTCCCGCACAAATGCCATTGCAATGTTTTATTTGGTGATGGAAGCAAACGGCGTCGGGCGTTGTTAAGCCGCAGTATGCAAGGCAGAGTTGATGGTCGTCTATCCACTGATCGAGTCGTGATCTGGCAGAGGCATAGGTGGAAAAGGAAAGCAGGGGGTGCTCTGCTTCTTCATATGGTCCAATTTTGAAACTAATAGCACCATTTTTAGCATAGAACCAAGAAAGCGTGTGGGAGGTGCTTTCTGCTTTGCGCATTCTGTTGAAGCGGGGTTGGTGTTTTTTAATTTCCTCTGCCTCTAGTAATAGGGCTATTAGCTCACTGCCGGTTTCAACAAAATCGACATTGGTGAGTTCGTGCAGCAATTGTTTGTGTTTTTTTGAATCGGAATTAAAATGACTGATGGCACGGTTATACATGTTGGTGCTTTTGCCAATATATATGATGTTTTTATCCTGATCCCTGAAGTAATACACCCCGCATGTTTCGGGCAATTTGTTGAGAATATAGGATTTGATCTTATCCACCCTTTTTACCATCAATTCCTCAACCCCTTTATTTTTATACTGTGGATGAATAGCTTTCAAATCCAGCAGCCGGTTAAATAGTTCCGCAGTGGCGACCGCATCCCCTTCT
>CANGWA010000100.1 GCA_947457335.1 Sphingobacteriaceae bacterium | reverse complement strand
GAATTGAACAACAACAGCCATTACCTCACTCCTGAAATGAAACATGCTTTTCTCGCCACCATTGATGCTGTTTCTGAAGCCTTTCCGCCGGTTACAATTAAGGAGAGAAATTTGCTTGAAAATTTTAAGCGCGATATAGCGCCATTAAATGGCGATCCAGCCTATTATTCCAAAAAGTAAGTCCTATGAAAATTAAGTTTTTAGGGGCTGCAGGAACTGTTACTGGCAGCTGTCACCTACTAACAACCGACACCAGGCAACAAATTTTGCTGGATTGTGGCTTGTTCCAAGGCCAAGGACCAGCGACCGTAAACTTGAATGAGAAAATAGGTGTGGATCCAAAAAGTGTGGTGGCAGTTGTCTTGTCCCATGGCCACATTGATCATTCGGGGCGTTTACCTCTATTGTATAAACAAGGGTTCAGAGGTAAGATTTATTGCACTGAAGCAACGGCTGAGGTGATAAAGGTGCTATTGACGGATAGTGCCCATATTCAAGAAGGCGATGTAAGGTACATTAACCGTCAACGCGAAAAGAAAGGTCTTCCACTCCTTCAACCGCTTTACACCATAGCCGATGCCGAGGGGTGTTTACAACAACTGGCAATTGTTCCTTTTCATCAGTCCGTTTCGATATTGAAAGGGGTCGAGTTGACCCTCGTTCCCAATGGTCATTTGATTGGTAGTGCCACCGTGTTTTTAAAAGTAGATTCCGATGTTGGGCCAGTACATCTTGCCTATACGGGTGATGTGGGCAGATACAGCGACCCCCTTTTACAAGCGCCAGAAAACTTTCCACAAGCCGATGTGCTGCTCTGCGAATCCACTTATGGCAACCGCGAACATGAAACGGAAGAAAATACCAGTGCCCGTTTGTTCGAAATTATTCAAACCACGTGCATTGAACAAAAAGGTAGGGTCATTATTCCTGCATTTAGCTTGGGCAGGACCCAGGATATTTTGTTTATTCTTAATAACCTGCGCAACAAGGGCCATTTCAAACATCTGAAAGTATTTGTCGATAGTCCCCTCTCCTCAAAAGCCACTGCAGTGGTCAAAAAGTACGCTCGGTTCATGCGCCAAGAAGTCTTGGACGTACTGACCTCTGATCCTGATCCATTTGATTTTCCTGAGCTAACCTTTATCACAGAGGCTGAAGACTCTAAAATGTTGAACGATTTGCACGAGCCGTGTATAATCATTTCAGCTTCGGGCATGGCCGATGCAGGTCGCGTCAAACATCACCTGATGCGGGGCTTGCCCGATGCCCGCAACACCGTTGTGGTAAGTGGTTATTGCGCTCCTGAAACGTTAGGTGCTAAATTATCTGCTGGTCAAAAAGCCGTTAGAATTTTTGGAGAGGAGGTACACGTCGCTGCTCGTGTTGAAACCCTTCATTCCCTCAGCGCGCATGCCGATTACCATGAACTTTTGACTTATATCAAATGTCAAGCTGCCGATTTGCTTAAAAAAATATTCCTCGTGCATGGTGATGACGATGCTAGAGAGGCGTTGCGTGACAAGTTGATAGATGCCGGATACTCAGGAATAGAGATTCCCTTGGTTGGAGAAACCTATACCCTTCAACAAGGACTTTCAGAATAAATACAAACAGCAATTAAAGCATAAATTATATGACCTATCCATATCAAGTAACGGATTTTGCTGGTTACGAGCTAGCTTATAAACGCAGCATTGAAGATCCAGAGGGATTTTGGGGAGACATTGCGGCTAATTTTACATGGAAGCGGAAATGGGACAAGGTGCTGGAGTGGGATTTTTTGCGACCAGAGATAAAATGGTTCAATGGCGGCAAACTTAACATTACCGAAAATTGTTTGGATCGTCACCTAGAGCATTCTGGCCATTTGCCAGCCATTATTTGGGAATCCAATAATCCGGAAGAACACCACCGCATGCTGACGTATAAGGAGCTGCACTTCAAGGTTATGCAGTTTGCCAATGTTTTGAAAAACAATGGCGTTAAAAAAGGCGACCGGGTGTGCATATACATGGGCATGATTCCCGAACTTGCGATTGCTGTACTTGCCTGTGCACGAATCGGAGCAATTCACTCAGTTATTTTTGGAGGATTTTCAGCACAAGCCATCGCCGACCGTGTGCATGATGCGCGCGCAGAGTACATTATCACAAGTGATGGTGCTTATCGCGGGGCAAAAGACATCCCATTAAAAAGTGTGATTGATGATGCATTGGTGGGCGATCATACGGTGAAAAGGGTGATTGTTTCAACGAGGACAAGGACTCCTGTTAGCATGATTAAAGGCAGAGATGTTTGGTGGGAAGATGAAATTAGAAAAGTGGAAACCCAAGGCAATCCCTTCTGTGCCGCCGAAGAAATGGATGCTGAGGATGTTTTGTTTATTCTGTATACCTCTGGCTCTACGGGCAAACCAAAGGGAGTGGTGCACACCACGGCTGGATATATGGTATGGACCAATTATACCTTCGTGAACGCCTTTCAGTACCAACCTGGGATGGTGCATTTTTGCACGGCCGATATAGGTTGGATCACCGGTCACAGTTATATCGTTTATGGTCCTTTATCGGCAGGAGGAACGACGTTGATGTTTGAGGGGATACCTACTTGGCCCGATGCCGGTAGGTTCTGGGAAATTGTAGAAAAGTACAAGGTGAATATCTTGTATACAGCCCCCACAGCAATAAGGAGTTTGATGGGGTTCGGCTTGGATTATTTAGAAGGAAAAGATCTTAGCTCCTTGAAAGTATTGGGAACAGTGGGCGAACCTATTAATGAGGAAGCTTGGCATTGGTACAACAAACACATCGGAAAAGAAAAGTGCCCCATCATTGATACATGGTGGCAGACCGAAACAGGTGGTGTCCTCATTTCCAATTGGGCTGGGGTAACACCAGCAAAACCCACCTTTGCAACGTTGCCTATGCCAGGCGTACAGCCGTGTTTAGTTGACGATCAAGGCAATGAAATTGAGGGAAATGGCGTGACTGGAAACCTCTGCATCAAAGCGCCATGGCCGGCCATCATTCGCACCACCTATGGCGATCATGAGCGTTGCCGTCAAACCTATTTTAGCACTTACCCTGGTAAGTATTTTACAGGCGATGGTTGTTTGCGTGACGAAGAGGGACATTACCGCATCACCGGTCGTGTCGATGATGTGTTGAATGTCAGCGGCCACCGCATCGGAACCGCTGAGGTAGAAAATGCCATTAACATGCATGCTGGTGTCATAGAAAGTGCTGTGGTGGGTTACCCGCACGATATAAAGGGACAAGGCATTTATGCGTTTATTATCTATAGCGGAACGCATGGAGACATACAACTCTCTAAACAAGATATCGTGCAAACGGTGTCCAGAATCATTGGACCTATCGCTAAGCCCGATAAAATCCAATTTGTTCCCGGATTACCCAAGACACGCAGTGGGAAAATTATGCGGCGCATTTTAAGAAAAGTAGCAGAAGGGGATTTTTCTAATTTCGGCGATACGTCCACCTTGCTCGATCCTTCGTTGGTTGAAGTGATTCGGGACGGAAGGGTATAATTAATATCCGTGTAGGTGCCGACCTTCAGTTCGCATCCACCCGTTAGACAGTCATCGCTTTGCGCCGTTTATTGCTGTGTTTATAAATAGGTTGCGTAACACATTCATTTTGTTTAACTTTATAATAAAAAAGTTAAACAAAAGTGGCAACGGTTTTAGTTTGGTTTCAAAATAACTTGAGGGTAGCCGATCAACCGCTACTTTCATTTAGTAAGTTTTCTTCCGATCACATCCTTCCGGTATTCATCATCGACGAACGTTGGTTTAAGCCCAATCAGTTCGGTGTAACGCCTATGGGACCGCACCGGTACCGTTTTCTTGCGGACTCACTCGGGGCGCTAAGGCGTCGCTTGAACGCCCTCGGTGCGCCGCTGGTTGTGCGCTATGGTCATCCTGAACAGGTACTGCCAGATCTCTGTGCGCAGTACAAGGTGGCTGCATTGCGTTATGAGAACGAGGTGGGTACCTATGAGCAACAAAGTATTCGGCGCATAGTACAAGCGCTTATCGAAAAAGGTATTCTTATTTCTGATTATCCCATATCAACCTTAATAGACGCCACTACTTTTACCACCAATCCCGATTGTTTGCCCTTACAATTCACTCCCTTTCGGCAAATTGTAGAGAAGGCATTAAACATTCCCCCTTTGGTACCGCTGCCGGTCCGTCTCAACGGATTACAAGGCGTGCAGGAAGGACACATTCCATCGCCGGTGGAAATGGGATTGAGTCAATTGTTTGCTGATGCGCGCGCAGATGTGCATCACAGGGGTGGTGAAGAGCAGGCCTTGAACCGTTTACAATTGTTTATGGATAGTGGAGCGATTGACACGTATTACGACACGCGCAATCAATTGCACGGCTCCTTGTTCTCCTCTCAATTATCACCCTGGTTGGCGAACGGTTGTATTTCTGCCCGTACGATTTACAATGCTATTAAAGCATACGAACAACAACGCGGAGCCAATCGGTCCACCTATTGGTTGTTTTTTGAATTGTTGTGGCGTGATTTTTTCAAAATCAGTCTATTGAAGCATGGCAAAAAGTACTTCCTTGTAAACGGTCTTAAACCAGCCAAGACTCCTAAACGCCACGATGCCGCTGCTTTTGAACGGTGGTGTTCAGGTAGTACAAGTAGTGAGTTAGTTAATGCGGCGATGGTTCAGTTGCGGTCTACAGGATACATGAGTAACCGCATGCGACAGGTGGTGGCAAGTTATTTGGTAAACGATCTTGGTCAAGATTGGCGTTGGGGTGCTGCATGGTTTGAGCATTGGTTAATTGATTACGATGTCAGCAGTAATTATGGTAATTGGACCTATCTAGCTGGAGTGGGAAATGATCCCCGCAGCGACCGCTATTTTGATATCGAGAAACAAGCAAGGCAATTCGACCAGGATTTCAGTTTTAGAAAGCAATGGTTAGTGTCCGATAAACAGAACACCTAATTCAACGGGATGCGACAAGCAGGAAGAACGGTAAGTAAGAACCATTTGCCACAAAAGATTTGCCTTGTCTGTGGGAGGTCCTTCACCTGGCGTAAAAAATGGGAAAAAGTTTGGGAAGAAGTGAAATATTGTAGCGACCAATGCAGGAAGAAAAGATAACGACGGTGCGTTTGATCCTGGGTGACCAGCTTCACTATGGACATTCGTGGTACAAGCACGTGGACAGTGGCAACTTGTATGTATTGATGGAAGTGAAGGAAGAAGCAGCTTATGTTGTGCACCACGCGCAAAAAGTGATTGGCATTTTTGCTGCGATGTATAATTTTTCAACCTATTTACGTAAAAGAGGGCACCGTGTCTTGCATTTACTGCTGGATGATCCGCGAAACAAACAAAGTATCACTGCTAATTTGGACTGGTTGATGGTGGCAACTGGAGCCAGACGATTGGAATACCAATTACCCGATGAATATCGGCTCGATGAAGTCCTGAAGCAATTCGCGCAAAAGGCACCTTATGCTGTTGTTGCAGTGGATACGGAACATTTTTTGACCACTAGGGAAGCGTTCACCGAGATTTTTGGAGAACGCAAGCAGTACCTGATGGAAACGTTTTATAGGAAAATGCGGCAACAGTACCAGGTTTTGCTCCAAGACAACCAACCGCTTGGTGGTAAATGGAATTACGATCATGATAACCGAAAAGCATTTAAAGGAGAAGCCGACGTTCCACCGCCCTTAGGCTTACAACACAATTATTCCACCATTTGGCAGGCCATCACTTCGTCAGGAATTGTGACGATTGGGGCGCCGCGCGCGGAGTGTTTTGATTGGCCCACCACGCGAAAAGAAGCTTTATGTGTACTCGATTATTTTGTAAAAGCGTTGTTGCCCCATTTCGGTATGTACCAAGATGCCATGCATACCCGGTTTGCCTTTCTATTTCACTCCCGTTTATCGTTTGCATTAAATATTAAATTGATTGGGCCCTTAGAGGTCATTCGCAAGGTCGAAGCCGAACATCACCAATTTCCTGAAAGGGTAGGATTGGAGCAGGCCGAGGGGTTTATACGTCAAGTACTCGGTTGGCGGGAATACGTGCGGGGGTTGTATTGGAAACGCATGCCCGTTTTTGGGCAGGAGAATTATTTTAATCACCAAGGACAGCTGCCAAAATGGTACTGGACAGGTGAGACTAAAATGAATTGTTTGAAGCATGCCATCTCACAGACAATGGAACATGCCTATGCACATCACATACAGCGCCTCATGGTCACTGGCAACTTCGCCTTATTGGCAGGCGTGCATCCAGATGAGGTGGATAAGTGGTATTTGGGCGTTTACATCGATGCCTTTGAGTGGGTAGAATTACCGAACACCCGTGGCATGAGTCAGTATGCCGATGGCGGTGTGCTCGGTTCCAAACCCTATGTTTCTGCCGCTGCTTATATTGATAAAATGAGCAACTATTGCAAGAGTTGTTTTTACGCCAAGTCCCTACGATACGGCGACCGAGCTTGTCCCTTCAATAGCCTGTATTGGAATTTTTATCTTCAGCATTACGAACTTTTGAAAGGAAATCACCGCATCGCAATGATGATCAAGTTAGTAGACAAAATAGAAGAATCGGAAGGTCAAAAAATTCGTCAACAAGCCAACCACTACCTTGAAAACATAGACACTTTGTAATAAAACGTGAATTTAATGCCATTCTTTTGAATGGTTATACTATCTATTTTTTGAAAACAGTAACTTGCACTTATTTACATCCATGAAAACTTTTTTTATTTCACTACTAACCCTCACGGTTACCTTCCTTCAGGCACAAACAGCGGTAACCTATAAATGCGATACTGCTCAGCTCGCAGGTTATTTTGCCTTGCCCAACAAACCATCTGCTGTTGTAAAGGGTAAGCCGGGCGTTGTTGTTTTACATGCCTGGATGGGGATAACCGAACATGAAAAACAAACCATCAATAAACTTGCTAAGTTGGGTTATGTTGCCTTGGCGGCAGATGTGTATGGGGCAAAAGTTAAACCTACAAATTATCAAGAAGCGGGACAATTATCGGGATACTATAAAAAGAACTATCTCGTATATCAAGCACGTATCAAAGCGGCCATTGAGCAGTTGATTAAATTGGGTGCAGATCCAGATAAAATTGTTGTGATTGGTTTTTGTTTTGGTGGAACTGGTGCCATTGAAGCTGCGCGCGCTAGGTTACCAATTCGCGGCGTAGTTTCATTTCATGGAGGACTTGGTAGGGATACATTGCGGCCAATTGAGCCCATGTTTGCTAATCTTCTCATTTTGCATGGAGCAGATGATCCTTTTGTCCCCGCAAGCGAAGTAGCGGCATTTCAAAAGGAAATGCGCACGGCCAATGCCAATTGGCAAATGACGTACTATTCAAAGGCGGTACACGCCTTCACCGATCCGGCTGCTGGTAACGACCCATCGCGCGGAGCGGCTTATAACAAGGAAGCGGCTGTTCTTAGTTGGAAAGCCTTTACCATTTTCCTAGAACGCATTATGCTACCCAGCGAGTTTTAGCGTTAAACACTAATTCACAGCAGTTGTTTTTGCATTTTTCGCAAATTCAAAAGCGGATATTACTTTTCTTTATGAAAAATAAAGAAGGGATTGGAATAATGCCTTGCGATTTTCAATCCATCAGGCTGCTCCGTCTTTAGCGGTATTTTTTAATTTTAGTTCAGTGGCGCAAGTCTGTAATCTTGTGCCATGAAAGCAGCATTACTTTTTTTGTTTTCTTCTTTGGTCCTAACAGCATTAGGGCAGCAGACACCTTTGTTTAAGTGCTTTTGGTACAACCAAGGCATAACTTACTTAAAAGATATGGGCAAGGTAGACATCAAGTCTACGCAGAAGAAAACAATTCAAAAAGTAAAACTCTGGCAAGTGGATACAGTTCAAATGAAAATCACCTACCTCCAAGAAGGCGTTTTGCACGACATGCGTATTGCAGAGGTCAAGGCCATCTATCCCTGTTCGCAATCGCGTCACATGTTGGTTTTCAACAATCCCCGCCGTCCACAGATTATCGTTGGCGATCAAACGATCACTAATTATGCAGCTATTTGTGATTTTGTTCAAAGTGAACCAGCTAACCAAGCTGACTCGCTTTTATTACTCCCTCAGGAAGTAAAATCACCTAAAGTAGATAGTGTGCTGGTAACGCCACCCATACAGCCGCAGGCGATCAAACCAACTACAGCTGTGATAGACTCCACCTTAAAGGACAATCGCTACGACACGATTGTTCGTCCCAATGCAGTGAGAGTACGCATCATTGTTGTCAGCCAAACGACGAAGGCGTTGGTTTACCGACGTCACGATAATCCGACTGGCCCCGTTTATTATGTCAATCCGAATACGATTTTACAAACCACCCGTCGATTGAATGGATTAACCTTTATACAGAATTATAATTAACAATGAAAAAACCCAGCAACATGCTTAAAAGAAATCTCATCGCCTTATTAGCTGTCGTATTAACATCGGTGATGATGGCGCAGCAAAAACCGAGTCTCGCTGTTCTTAACGTTGAGAGCAGGGGCATTATCAATGACCCCCAGGAAGTGGCCTTCATGGTGCGACTAGAACTCGAAAAAAATGGCGCATACAATGTCATGGATAAGTACGAAGTGGCGCAGGTGCTAAAAAACGCCAAGTACGATTTATCCGCCTGCTTAACAAAACAATGCATGTCAGAAGCTGGTAAACTTTTGGGCGTGGACAAAGTTTTGAATGGAAGCGTTGAACGTTTTGGTGAGAAAATCATTATCACCCTGCGCGTAATTGATGTGGCGACCTCTAGCGTAGAGAAGTCCAACACAACAGAATACCTCAATTT
>CANGWA010000099.1 GCA_947457335.1 Sphingobacteriaceae bacterium | reverse complement strand
GCTGCGGGTAATTGGAGCGTGACCATGACCGATGCGCTCACCGGCTGCCAAGTGTTTTCTGTTTTTACCATCACCCAGCCGCCTGCACTCACCCTCAACGTCAGCGCTTCTTCACCCTCGGCCTGTGTGGGCAATAACATCACCTATACCGGCTCACTATTGGGTGGCTCTGCTCCCTATACCTATTCCTGGGTGAATGGCTCCAATACCGCCACCTACGCCGTGTCGCAATCAACGGCCGCAACCATGGTGTATACTTTACAAGCCAAGGACTCCCATTCCTGCTCTGCGCAAAAAACGATTTCGGCAGTCTTTATTCCTAATCCCATTTTAACGGCTCCCATTGTTTCTATTTGTCCCCTTGAGACCGCCTCACTTTCTGTATCAGGCGCTAGTTCTTATTCGTGGAACGGTGGCTTGTTAAGTAATGCAACGGGTTCGTTGGTGATTGATTCACCGACCATTGCTACGGTGTATTCTGTTTCAGGTACTGCATTGGGATGTAGCTCTACGTTTACCACGCAAGTCGTTATAAAAAATCTACCTGTCGCTAGCATCATCGCCCCTGCCTTTGTGTGTGAGGGACAAACGCTCAACTTGTTCTCAACCGGTGGTAGCGCGCTGTGGAGTGGCCCTTCGTTTACTTCTGCTGCTAGTAATCCGGTAATTGCTTCGGTTTCCTTAACCAACGCGGGGGTGTACCAACTCACGGTTACTGCCGCTAATAATTGCACCGCCTCTACTTCGGCTTCGGTGGTGGTGAAGGTTGTGCCTACACTTGTTTTAAGTGCTTCTAGCGCTTCGGTTTGTTTGGGAGTGAGTGCTAGCTCGCTTGTTGGCGTAAGTTCAGCTACGGGCTTTGGGTGGAGTCCTACAGTGGGTATTGTGAGTGGTGCTGGTTCTGCTTCAGTGGTGGTGTCGCCTTCGGTGTCTACCTCGTACAGTTTAGTGGCTACGTTAGACGGGTGTTCGGTTAGCAGTGTGGTGCCGGTGTATGTGGTGGCTGCGCCTTCGCTCTCTGTTGCGTTGAGTTCAGGTTCGATGTGTGCACAAGCGTTTAACGGTTCGGCTAATACGATTACACTGTCTGCTTCAGGAGCGGGGACGTATTCACTCTTAACGCCTCCTGAGATTGGGTCTTCGCCTCCACCAGCTGGACAACTTTCTTCATTGCCACCCTACTCCTCTGGGGTAAAAACAGCAACGCTGCTCGGGTCTAATGGGGTGTGTACCGTATCACAGTCGGTCACCTTTACCGTTATTCCTAATCCCACGGTGTCGGTGGTTAATCCTACTCCTAATATTTGTGCAGGCAATCACTACACTTATACCGCACAAGGCGCTTCGTCCTTCACCTGGTCGGCTGCTACCCCTGGTTCTTCGTTGTATACCTCTGGTGGGGTGAGTGTGGCCTCGCCCAGCATTAATTCGGTGTTTGCTGTAATGGGTGGGTCGCTGGGGTGTTACAGTGCTTCGCACACGTTTTCTTTATCGGTGTTTCCATTGCCTACCCTTGCTGTAGTGCCGGTGAGTACTACCGTGTGTTTAAACAGTTCTGCTGTGTATACAGCCATTGGTAATGCGCAGGTGTATACCTGGCTTCCCAATGTGTTCTTATCGACTTCTGTAGGGTCGGTGGTGAGTGTATCGCCTAAACAAGCACAGACCTATACCGTTATTGGTTCCTTGAACAATTGCACCGCTTCGGCTTCGGCTTCCATTGCCTTATGGCCACAGCCCGTGCCATTGATTAATTTATCCAGTCCCTTTGTGTGCAGTGGTTCTTCTATCACCCTCAATGGTTTTGGTGGTGAGACCTACCAATGGGTCGATCAAAAGGGGTATATGTATTTTACACCAAGTCTTACGCTTGTCCCCTTAGTACAAAACGCACTCACCCTTACCGTCACCGATTTTAGAGGGTGTAGCGAGCGTACCAATGTGGTAGTCCCCGTGAAGGAGTTGCCTACTGGTTATTTAACCAGCGATCATTTTAGCGATTGTGTGCCCTTTAGTGCGCATGTAAAATTTGTTCCAACAAACAACCACACCCTAAACGCGTTTAATTGGCAAATGGGCAGGTTGCGGTTCAGTTCTGATTTCACACACACCTTTCTCACCGCCGGGCAGTACAGCATCAGTGGTATTATCACCGACGACCAAGGGTGCAGCAACGCTGCTTCGCTCTTCATTAACGCTTACGACAAGCCCCTGGCTAAAATTAAAATCGTGGGCGACTCGGTTATTGAAAACACCGAGCCCGTGGTGCTGAGTTCGTTGTCCGACGATGTGTACGGTAGTGTGCGTTACCAGTGGTACGAGAACAACCGCTTTTTAAGTGAAGAAAAAAGTTTTTCAAAGCTCTATGATGTTAGTGGCAAGTATCCCATCACCCTCATCGTTCAAAACCAATACAACTGTTATGACACGGTTTCAAAGATGGTGACGATTACCCCCGACTTTGCCGTGTATGTGCCCAACGCCTTTACACCCACTGAGGACCGTCTCAACGAGACCTTTCAACCCGTGGTGCGCGGTGTTAAACTCTATAGACTCTGGATTTACGACCGTTACGGTCACGAGGTCTTTACTAGTATAGACCCTCTTCAAGGCTGGGACGGCACACGCGGTGGGGTGGCCTGCGAGCAAGGCACCTATACCTATAAAATCGTCGTGACCTCGCTCCAAGGAGAACAGAAGGTGATGGTGGGAGGCGTGTTGTTGTTGCGATAATTACGAAGGAATTGTTAATGGTGAATGGTGAATGGTTAATGCGGGAACGCTGCATGCGCGTTGAATTGAAAATTGAAAGTGGAGAATTGAGAATGCGTTGACGTTCATTTACGTATGAATGGTTAATGGTAAATGGTTAGTGGTGTTGACCCTCTACCCTCCACCCTCTACCCCAAATTCAGAGTGAGAGCGTATGCCGTTGACACACTCTCTACCCTCTACCCAAAATTCAGAGCGAGAGCGATTGACATATCTCCAACCTCTACCCCAAATTAGAGCGAGAGCGAATGGCGCTTCTCCACCCTCTACCCCCAAACCTCCACCCTCCCGCAGAGAAAGTCACGAGCTGTTTTACACAACCAATTCTTTTGGTAGCGGGATCCCCACCCCGTTATAAAGCGCATGTTGCTCAGCCGGTTCCAACTCAATTTTTTTTAGAATAGTGTTGGAGGAACCTAAAATTTACTTAATTTAGCAGAATTAACCCCGTAAAACGAATTCTATAGACTACATCTACTCTACTTTTTGAACTTAAAAGCAAGTACGAGTCATGTCTATTCATTCATTGAACGATCAAGAATTGGTCAGTCTTTACATCGCGGGAAATCACCAAGCTTTAGAAACCCTTATTCGTCGCCATCAGTCGCGCATTTTTTCTGCCATACACATGGTGATGCGGGACCGTGCCACGGCTGAGGACATTTTCCAAGACACCTTTATTCGGGTGATTCAAACCCTTAAAAAAGGAGAGTACAATGAAGAGGGTAAATTTCTTCCTTGGGTGTTGCGGATTTCGCGCAACCTGGTTATTGACCACTACCGACGCATCAAAAAGATGCCACCGGCTCCCGTTTTCATTAACGAAGAGGGAGAAGAAGTGAGTGTATTTAACACGCTGCCTGCTGAAAACGATGACTTAAAAATAGAACAAACGGGTATAAAAAAGGAAATGCGTTTGCTGATAAACCAACTTCCCGACGACCAACGCGAAGTGGTGCTCATGCGCCTCTATTACGACATGAGCTTTAAGGAAATAGCAACGTTTACCAACGTATCAATAAACACCGCTTTAGGCCGCATGCGTTATGCTCTTTTCAATCTCAAGAAGATGATTGGCGAACACCATCCAGAACTCTCGCGCTAACGCACAAGAAAGGCAGTAGTTCGGTTGAAGTTCAACCACGCGCCAGGGACTGCAACGGAAATGGAACGCAGTAATTGGCTAGGGGGTGTTGGCACGAGGAGGCTGAGCCCGCCATTCAGCGGGAGAAGACCCCGCAGGCCTATAGCCCCAGACAATTACAAGTTACATTGCAGTGAAAGGCCCGCCCGGGCGCCCACCTCTTCTCAACAAAATTAAATTTCGTTTTGAGCCAGCAAGGCTTCAAAGTCGCTTTCAGAAATTATTTTGACACCCAGCGATTGGGCCTTCTTTAACTTCTCAGGTCCCATGTTATCACCCGCCAACACATAGTTGGTTTTACCACTAATGCTTCCACTGTTTTTGCCGCCGTGTAATTCAATCATCTCCTTGAGTTGATCGCGGCTGTGTCGCTCAAACACGCCACTGATAACAAAGGTGAGTCCCTTCAACTTTTCAGAAGTACCGCCTGCTGGTGCTTCCGTTTCAAACTTTAATCCCGCTGCCTTCAACCGTTCCAACAATTCGCGGTGGGCGGGCTCAGCAAAGTAGGCCAGCAAACTGTCTGCAATAATCTCCCCTACTTCGTCAATTGCCAATAAGGTTTCGCGATCGGCATGCATTAACGCTTCGAGGGATCTCATTTTGCGTGCAATTTTTTTAGCCGTGGTTTCACCCACGTGCCGAATGCCCAACGAAAACAACACGCGCTCAAACGGCACCTCGGCACTGGCTTTAATGCCTGCCAACAAATTCGTAGCTGACTTTTCGGCCATGCGTTCTAACGGCAGCAACTGCTCCATTTTTAAATCATACAAATCGGCAATGCCTTTTATGAGTTGCGCTTCGTACAATTGATCGATGGTTTCAGCCCCTAAACTATCAATGTTCATGGCCCGTCGAGAGACAAAATGTTCTATCCGGCCCTTTACTTGTGGTGCACACCCCGTATCGTTTGGACAAAACCAAGCGGCTTCGCCAGCCTCGCGCACCAAGGCAGTGTGGCATTCGGGGCAGTGGGTGATGTATACAGTGGGTACTAAATGTTCGGATCGTTTTCCTAAATCAACGCCTACAATTTTTGGAATGATTTCTCCTCCTTTCTCCACAAACACGGTGTCGCCTTCGCGTACATCGAGCTTGGCAATGATATCGGCATTGTGCAATGAGGCCCGTTTCACGGTGGTGCCACCAAGCGCTACTGGTTTAAGATTGGCTACTGGTGTAATGGCGCCCGTTCTACCGACTTGGTAAGTAATTTTCTCTAACAAGGTGCTCACCTGCTCTGCCTTGAATTTATAGGCGATGGCCCACCGCGGCGATTTGGCTGTGAAACCGAGTGCGCGTTGTTGGCGGTAATCGTTAACCTTGATAACAATGCCGTCGGTGTCGTAATCGAGCTGAAACCGCTCTTTGTCCCAGTACTCAATAAACGCCATCACCTCCTGAATGCCATGGCATTTGCGGGCGTGATGATTGACCTTGAAGCCCCAACTTTTTGCGGCTTCTAAGCTTTGAAAATGGGTTTGAAAAGGGATGTCTTCGCCCAAAACATTGTACAAAAAACAATCCAGTTTTCGAGCAGCCACCACCTTGCTGTCTTGTATCTTCATGCTGCCACTGGCAGCGTTCCGTGGATTGGCCAAGGGGGCGTCGCCAATTTCTTCCCGTTCTTTATTGATGGCCTCAAAGACTGGACGGGGCATGAAAATTTCGCCCCGTATTTCAAACGTTGTGGGATAATGACCATGCAAAGTGAGTGGAATGCTGCGAATGGTTTTCACATTGGTAGTGACTTCATCGCCCTGCACCCCATCGCCACGGGTAACGGCGCGCACCAATTCACCATTTTCATAGGTAATACCGATGGATAATCCGTCGAATTTCAATTCACACACATACTCCACGGTTGCATCGTCGAACAAGGATCCGTTGGTGAGTCCAAGCCCTTCTCGCACACGGCGATCAAACTCCAACATATCGTCAGTACTGTAACTATTTGACAACGACAGCATGGGATACTTGTGTTTAACGGCGGTGAATTCTTTTGTAACTGTGCCGCCAACACGTTGGCTTGGGCTGGCATTGGAGCGAAGCTCAGGAAATTGGTTCTCTAATTGAATGAGTTGCTCGAGTAATTGGTCGAATTCGAAATCAGAAATTTCGGGTTGATCCAACACATAATACAGGTGGTTGTGTTTATTGAGTTCATTGGTAAGCGTGGTGATACGCAATTGAGCTTCTTCACGGGTCATGTTTACAGCGGCAATAATTGGAGGATTTGTGTCAGGTATTGGACGTCAACTTCAGTAAAATCATTGAGCGTATCAGCATCAATGTCCAGCACCCCTACCACTTCGTTGTCTCTAAAAATTGGCAAAACAACTTCGCTTTTGGAGAGAGCGCTGCAGGCAATATGTCCCGGAAAGGCTTCTACATCTGGCACCAGCACTGTTTGTGCGGTTTGCCAAGCGTGACCACACACCCCCTTTCCCTTTTGGATGCGGGTGCAAGCCACGGGACCTTGAAAGGGACCGAGCACCAATTCGTTGTTTTTAACCAAGTAGAAGCCAATCCAAAAAAAACCAAGTCCCTGTTTTAAGGCAGCTACCATATTGGCCATGTTGGCAATAAGATCTGCTTCACCCTGCAGCAAACCTTTGATTTGCGGGAGGAGTTCTTGATAGCGCGCTTCGCGGGAAGTAGCGGTTACTACAATTGATTCCATACCCAAAGATACTTGTTCAACGGAATGGGTTATCTGAAAAAAACAAAGTGTTTATAAAATCAGACAATGAGTTGAAGTCCATCGCAAGCGAGCTCCATGTTGGCTGGTAGACCCTGGTTCACTGCATTGTGCAACCCTAATTGGTGGGATATGTGGGTAAAGTAGGCCTTTTTCGGTTTTAGTTCCTCTACCAATTCAATCGCTTGTTGAAGGGTAAAATGGGAGATGTGGCTTTCGTGCCGGAGCGCATTCAGAATAAGCACCTCTAAATTTTGCAGCTTCTTTTTTTCGTGCGTATCAATAAAATTGGCATCGGTGACATAGGCGAGGTCATTCACCCGAAACGCCTTTACTGGTAAACGGTAATGCATCACATTGATGGGGTGCAAGGTGAGATTACCGATGGTGATTGGCATGTCGGCTATGGGGAATAAATCGATTTCAGGAATACCGGGGTATTTTTCTTCTGAAAAAATATAGGCGAATTCTCTCTTCAGCGCAGTTTGTACACGCTCTGTAGCATAAACCGGCATGCGCATTTCATTCAAAAAATTAAACGCCCTAACTTCATCCAGTCCGGCGATGTGATCTTTGTGTTCGTGTGTAAACACTACTGCATCCAACCGATCGATTTCATAACGCAGCAATTGTTGTCTGAAATCTGGTCCCGAGTCAATCACCACGCGTGTTTCTGCCGTTTCAATAAGTACTGAAGAACGCAAGCGTTTATCTGCGGGATTGGTACTTTTGCAAACAGGGCATTTGCACCCGATAAGGGGCACCCCTTGTGAAGTACCTGTTCCAAGAAACGTTAGTTTAATCTTGCTCATTATTCAGTGACTGCAATGGTTTTATCCAGTTCTTCATTGGTGCGCAACGTTACGGGAATACCCCCTTTAACGGTGAACGGGGGAACGATACTGTAGTCAAAGCCAATGGCATACAGGTAGTAGTTGCCTTTGAAAAAATTCTGCGAAAAGGTCCCTGTGTTATCCACCATAAAGGTGTAATCGTACTTCGTCGTATCGGCACCTGGAAAATCATTGGTTCCATACTTCACGTAAACACGTGCATTGGCAATGCTTTTAGAATGGTGTGCAACGGTGCCCTTCACCACTGCATTACCGCCAACGGTATTCTTTTTGCAAGCCACTAACAAGAAAAGAACACTAATGATGAGGCTCAGCAAACTTTTCATCGGTGATAAATTGGTAGTCGGTTAGGGTATACAAGAAGGCGATGAGATCACTTTTTTCATCGGCTGTTAATGCTAGTCCTGATGGTGTCAAAAGCGGATCGAGGTTGATTTGGTTTTTAACATTATCGGTGTAATGGTTCAAACAAGCTTGTAGCGTGCTATAGCGACCATCGTGCATGTAGGGCTGTGTAATAGCAATGTTGCGTAA
This sequence comes from Sphingobacteriaceae bacterium, assembly GCA_947457335.1. Taxonomy (GTDB): domain Bacteria; phylum Bacteroidota; class Bacteroidia; order B-17B0; family Aurantibacillaceae; genus Aurantibacillus. The sequence goes on along the minus strand of CANGWA010000099.1, from coordinate 871 downwards.
ACTTGGCGTTTTAAATTTATAGCGATCACTTGCTTGCGAAGTGATGTGCGCTCGGCCACTGTCTTGCAGGTAAGGATCTGGTGAGAGTCCATTGCTACGGTAGGCATAATCAGAGAACAAGGGTTCGGTATGGCAGGCATTGCACTTACTCAGAAACAAATTGTATCCACGTAATTCCTGTTCAGAAAGCGTTGCACCTGTTTCACCGCGCTTGTAGCGGTCGTACTTGCTATTGTAAGAAACCATGGTCCCCATGAATTGTGCCATGGCGCGAAAGAGTCCCTGTGAAGTCATGCTATCGGTGCCCCAAGCTTCCCTATAAAGACTTTTATACTTGGCAGAGGCCTTTACTTTCGTCATCACATTGGGCATGGATTCGGCCATTTCGATGGGGTTCGTGATTGGGCCGAGTGGCTGCACCTCAATGTGATTGATGCCACCATCGTGCATGAATGCTGGCAACCAATTGAGGTTGAATAACGCTGGGGCGTTGCGTTTTCCAAGCAGATCGTGGATACCATGGCTGAATTTATGATCTGCGTGCGCAAAGGCGGTTGCTTGTTGGTGGCAGGATCCGCATGAAATCGTGTTGTCTAGGCTAAGGATGGGATCATAGAACAATTCCCTCCCCAATTTAAAACGCGCCTCGGACAAAGTATTGACGCTGAAAGTGTACTTGGGAGCTGGCCAGCCAGTAGGAATGACCTCTGTTATGCCCGTGTTTTTCTCGACTGAAATTTCAGGATCGACCTTGCAGGCGTTTAAGAGCAGCAGCGGTAGGATCAAAAACACTAATTTTTTCATTGCACGATGCCTTTGAATTTGAACAAATCCGCATAATTGTTGGCAATCATGCTCGCGCGTGAACGTG
>CANGWA010000098.1 GCA_947457335.1 Sphingobacteriaceae bacterium | reverse complement strand
CCATTGAGATAGTCCCCGTGGTAGTATGCAAGTTGGTTGCCATTGAAATGCATGTAATCGAAGAAATTTTTGGCTTTTTGAAAAAGAAAAGAACCTGCGACAATTCGGTAACGCAATCTGCCTGCTAAGCCAAACCGAACGACATCATTAATAGATAAAGTAAGTTTTTGAAAGTTAGCCAATGCTTGTCCAGCGGGTATACCCGCTTGAAAAGTGAAGTGCAAGGCTGGATACTTGCTTCCTAATCGTACGCGGTCTTCAGGCAGCGTGATGTAACGTTGCTTGAATTTAATAGTTCCCGCAAGTGTATATAGCAATACATCAGATGTTGAAGGACTAGAGGTTAAGCTGTGATGGTAGGGGATATTGGATGTGAAATAGAGGGTTGGATCATCAAAAAAAAGTTTCTTCGAGACGTTTTCCAAGGCTGATCGCCTGTAGTAACCAACCTCCGTATGGATGGTTAAACCATTAATTACTTCCATACCAGTATTTATGGATCCCCCTTGTTGGAAAAACAACTTCATAGGGTTCATGTTTAACAACAGAGTGGAAAGCGAATTTACTAAGGGCAAAACGGGTTGGCGAGCGTTATATTGCCGCACAAGAGATGTAGCACTTAACCCGACAAAACCATTGTGAATGACATTGAAACGGTATATTAAATCCACTTCTACCCCCGGAAGTCTATTGGCAAAACCATAATGCAGGGTGGCGGCGGTGGACAGTACTTTGCTTCTCTCAAAGGTTTTACGAAGATTCATTTTGTAAGTGAGATTGATACCTTCAACTGTGTTGTACTGTATACCATTCGTGATAATCCCAGGCAGGTCAAAGCTCAAATTTCGGCGATGCTTTGTAAAGCTGTATCCAGTAAGCAGATCGCTCCATTCAAACCTATTATTGACTTTTTCTAAACTGTCCTTGTATGCAGGCTGGTCCCTTATTTTTTCGAGACTGTCTTTCTTCGCGTAATCGAGGGTTTCTTCGGTTGTTAATTGTAGACTGCGATATTGCTTCCAGTAATTTTCGTCCTTCTTATTCGCTCCGGCCTCCACTACAAATACTTCGTTTCCAAAAAAACGCTTTTCCTTTTTTTCCGTGAAATTATACTCACTAATGGCAGCATTAAAATACCCTCTGCCATTGAAGCCTAGCGCATTAAAGCTAAAGTTCAAACTTAAATTCACTAGCATCCAAATTGAGTCCCCCTGCACAGGGGCATAGGTCTCTTTAATGCTGAGGGTGTCCAAAAAGTCGATTTTCGTTTCTTTAAAAACCTTTAAATCCACACCAGTCAATCGCCACGTACTATCCTGAACATAGATGATTCCAGCAAAACAGGGATCCGTTTTTCTTTTCGGAACAACTTTTATTTTGTTGATTATACCTTCGTCTGTTGCTGATTGACCCAATAGAAAAAAACGGTAATAATTAAATGCTTTATCATTTAGCGGCGAAATGAAGGGACGCTGACTAACTCCCCCCATCCGTATAAAGGCTTCATTACAGTTTAAAAGCAGCATGTCATGCAATTGATTAAAGCTAAATCCCCCACTATTTCCACTCACCCGGCTGCTGAACATGATTTCTTTTTCATAATTAGGCTTCATGAAATAATAACGGCTCTCGCTCTCTGAATTGTATATGACCCCCTTCATTTCACCTGTATCTGAGGGATTTCCGCCCATCAGTTTAATCATTGTTCCTAGTTTTTTTGGAATTGAACCTAATTTTTGTAACCCCTTGATGTAACTCCTGCAGGAATAATTTTCTACGGGCTGATGAAATGTTTTCCTGGCCTTTATGGCCTTACGCATGATGGGATAGGAGGGGTCCTCTCCAGCATTTATATCCACTTCTAGTTTATAGCCCTCAGGCTCCATTTCTACCAATAAAAACTTATTGTCTTGTAATACAAAATCGACTAACTTTTTCTTGAAACCGAGATAATGGACTTCCATGTGGTACTGGCCGGCTTTCAATCTAAAGGTGAAATTGCCATCTACATTAGAAGTGGTAAGGTAATCAGTGCCTTTTAAAACAATTGTTGCAAAGGGGAGCGGCTCCTTGCCATCTGTAATTTTGCCTGTGAGTGAAAAAGTTTGGGATTTATTAGACAGGTAGGCAATTAGAAAAATAAGTATCAGACAATGCGATCGGTTCACCTTATTTGTTTTTTTCGTAACCCGTTAGGGCATAGGTGATAATGTTTGCGCCCATTCTTAGGGCATTGGTGCGTGCCGATTCACTGTCATTATGCACAGCTGCGCTCTCCCACCCATCACCTAAATCGCATTCGTAATCGTAGAGGCAAACCAAACGACCTTGGTAGATTATTCCCAGTGCTTTCGGCACACCGTTGTCGTGTTCGTGAATTTTTGGCAGACCATTTGGGAAATCAAATTTTTGATGAAAAACTGGATGTGAAAATGGAAGCTCCACCAATTCTAGTTCTGGGAATATTTTCTTGAGTTGGGGACGAATGAATTTGTCCATGCCATAATTATCGCTGATATGCAAAAAACCGCCAGAAATAAGGTACTGCCTTAGGTTCGTCGCTTCACTGGATGAAAAAACAACATTACCATGTCCCGTCATGTGCACAAAGGGATAACGAAACAATTCTGAACTACCAGCTTCAACTATAGCTTGTTCTGGATCAATGTTCATTTTTAATTGATTGTTACAAAATTTGATCAGGTTCGGTAATGATGTTTCAAGATTGGCATACCAATCACCGCCTCCGTTATACTTTAGTAATGCTATTTGAAAACTACCTTGTATACGCCATGCAAAACTGCAGAACAATAGCACTGCGCTGAGTAGTGAAACGTTTAGGATGTACTTACTTCTTGGCATTGAAGGTAAAAAGATACAAGTTTTATTGCTTCAATGGCCTCCTTAACGTCGTGGACCCGAAGAATATTTGCACCATTTAACAAAGCAATAGTATGAATGACGGAAGTTCCGTTCAATGCGGTAACAGGTGTGCCGCTGGTGATTTTGCTTATCATGCTTTTTCTGGAAACGCCTACTAACAAGGGAAAGCCTAGTGCACGGTATTCACTAAGGTTGCCAAGTAGTTCATAATTGTTAGCAAGGCTTTTACCGAACCCAAATCCAGGGTCAAGTATAATTTTTGAAAACCCCAAACCTGTCAATTGGTCGCATTGTTTTTTGAAAAATGTATACACTTCGCTATGCGCATGGGCCATCTCTGGTAACGTTGCCATTGTTTTCGGCGTACCATTCATGTGCATCATTACATAAGGCAAATTGAGACGGGCCACTGTTCCCAACATGTTACTGTCGAGCAAACCACCACTTATATCATTAATGATGTCAACCCCTAATTTAGCTGCCTTTTCAGCTACAGAGGCATGTACAGTGTCCACACTAATCAACACATTTGGATGGTGTGTGCGAACAGCAATTAATGCAGTCTCCATCCTTTGCCATTCTGCTTCCGCAGTGAGTAATTCTGCACCGGGACGAGAGGAGGCCGCACCAATATCAATGATGTCGGCACCTGCATTTACTTTTGCGGCCACATCGCGAAGTATATCTTCTGTTGCAGAATACTTCCCCCCATCGTAAAAACTGTCTGGAGTGAGGTTCACAATGGCCATCACAAGGGGACGGTAAAAATGAATCGTCCGATGATTGCAGGCATAGGCTTTTTGAGTTAATTTAGGGGTTTGGAGAATATGCATCAGACGACTAGACAATACGATGAAATAATTGCAAGTTGCAAAGATATCTTTTTAAAGAAAATGAAGGATTACGGTACGGCATGGCGCAACTTGCGGCCGCGCTCAATAACCGATCAGATTTTTATCAAGGCGCAAAGAATTCGCAGCATCGAAGAAAAAGGGACTCAAAAGGTAAAAGATGATGTCCGTGTCGAATACATTGGCATTATCAATTACTGCATCATTGGAATGATTCAGCTCGAGCTGGTAAATGATAGCCGAATGGAATTGCCATTTGATGAAGTGGAAGCCGCCTACAATAAATATGCACAAAGTACTCGCCAGTTGATGCTCGACAAAAACCACGATTATGGAGAGGCCTGGCGCGACATGCGCATAAGTTCTCTTACCGATTTGATCTTGATGAAGATTTTTAGAGTGAAACAAATTGAAGACAACAAAGGTCAAACCATCATTAGCGAAGGTATCGACGCTAATTATATGGATATGCTCAATTACGCAACTTTTGCACTTATTCGCCTAACCGAAAATAAATAAACATGAAGAAATTTCTCGCCTCGCGATTTTTTAGATTCATTTGGTCTGCAGCGGTAGCTGTCCTCCTCTATTTTGCCTGCCCGCCTTGCTTTAGCAAAACAACCTTGCTAATTATTTTATCCGTTCTTTTTCTTTTAGTGAATTTGTCCGAGTTAATTGCCAAGGCTACGGTTATTACGCAGGTAGCAAGAGTCTTAGTGGGCGGGCTTTTTATCTTCTCTGGATTTATTAAGGCTAACGATCCCTTAGGTTTCAGTTACAAACTAGAGGAGTATTTTGAGGTGTTTAAAGGTGATACAGGCTTAGGCCTTTTTGAAAACTTGGCACACATAGCCCTTCCATTGGCTATTTTAATTTGTTTCAGTGAAATGGCGCTAGGGGTCATGCTATTGATCGGTTTTAAACGTGAACTCACACTTTGGCTACTTTTCGCCCAAATTGCATTTTTCACCTTCCTCACGTTTTATTCTGCTTGTTATAATAAGGTGACTCATTGCGGGTGTTTTGGGGATTTCCTAAAACTTCACCCATGGCAGAGTTTCTGGAAAGATGTGGTCTTGATGATTTTAATAACCCTCTTGTTCGCTGGCAAAGAAAACATACATTCTCCATTGGCACCAATGATTACACATGCACTCTTGGTCCTCGGCCTAGTGTTATCCTTGTGGTTTCCGATATACGCCTACCGCAATTTGCCCCCCATCGATTTTAGAGCATATGCGCCAGGCATGAACATTCGTAAGAATATGGAAAAAGGGGAGGGGTACAAAGATCCTGTCTATCAATCAATGCTGGTGTACGAAAATCTAAAAACAGGAGAACTGAAAGAATTAAACCAGGATGATTTTATGAAATCAAAAATCTGGGAAGACACCCTCCATTGGAAGTGGCATGCAACAGATAATAAACTAATTGCTGAAGCGGTTAACCCACCTCTTATCACTGATTTTACGGTCAATGACTCTTTTGGAAATAACCTCACGGATAGCTTACTGAATGAAAAAGGTTTTAGCGTTTGGATCGTTATGCACCAACTTGATAAGACCACTACCGATACAAAAGTGATGGCTCAAATCGTGGATTTTGTGAAACTGGCAAATCAAGATGGTATCAAGGTGTACGGTTTTACCGCCAGCAGTAGTGAAGAGATTGAAAAATTCAAGAAAGCGAATGGCTTCGATTTCCCTATTTACATCGCTGATAATATTGTGCTCAAGACCATGATTCGAAGTAATCCTGGTTTCATGTTAATGAAGGAAGGGACCGTCATTACCAATTGGCACTACCGCAACATGCCTGTATATACTGAATTGAAGGGCAAGTTTATCAACTAATTCTTTGCTTTCAGAATGGTTGTTTTGCGCCTGCTTGTTGGGCGCCTTTTCCAGCCCTTCGCTTTAGCCACCTCCCCTGTACTTAAGCAGGTTGTTGGCGTACGGGGTCCCCGCATAAAGTGGTAGCGGGACCTCCGCCGCTCATCCCCTACTAAAGTTCACGGGAGGTGGGCTGCCGCTGCTGTCTGGGGCGCACCTTAACGCGAGTGGTTTTAACTTAATTACACTGCTGCAGTTTTGATGAATGGACTGAAATAAAAAAGGCGGAACTAAGCCCGCCTTCATTAAAATGCTCAAGGTCATTAAGCCCTTCCTAAACGCCACAACATCACCTCATGCGACCATATGGCACCTGCAAATGTTTTTTGAACATTGTAAGGCACGTTGAATTCGCGAGCTGTCGCCTCAACTATTTTGGAGATTTTAGGGTAATGAATGTGACATATGTTCGGGAATAAATGATGCTCCACTTGGAAGTTTAATCCCCCAACCAACCATGAAAAAATCGGGTCGCCAGTCGCAAAATTCATCGTGGTGCGCAGTTGGTGTTCCAACCAATTTTTATCAATATTTCCACCATCATCCATCGTTGGAAATTCAGTTTCTTTTACAACGTGTGCTGATTGGAAAATCATCGCCAATACAACACCAGCTACGTAATGAAGAAACAAAAACCCAAGCAGCCACTCGCCAAATGTCATGGATTTCACGAAAAAGTACGGCAATAGCATCATGAGTAAATAAACAATTTTGCCCAGCACTAAATAGCCAATCTCTTTGCCATAAGTTGTTTTGTGGGATTCTAAAAGACCCATTTTGTTGTAACGTGACAATTGACGGAAATCCTTTGTGGTGGCCCACATCAATGTCATCAGGCCGTAGAAAAACCAAGCATAGATGAATTGTAACTTGTGAATACCCTTACGCTTGGCGTGTGGCTCGAAACGCATGAATCCTGGAGGCGCAATGTCCTCATCGTGTTCATGCACATTGGTGTACGTGTGGTGTAAAACGTTGTGTTGCAAACGCCAGTTCAAAGCATATCCGCCTAAAACGGTCATGGATAGATTTCCAATAAATTTATTGATAGTTGTGTTTCTGCTATAACTGCCATGGTTGGCGTCATGCATAACACATAGACCGATACCGGCCATGCCCAAACCAATTAATAAGGCAAGGAAAAGCCACGATAAACGTGACTCCGTTGCACCAAAAAGGATTACTAAGAAGGGAACGAAATAAAGGAGAAACATGAAAATGGTTTTTAGATACATGTTCAGGTTTCCGTTTTTGCTGATGTTGTTGTCTCTGAAGTACATGTCGACCCGCTTTCTCAATTCATTCTGAAAGGAACGGTTATGACTGCTGCTGAATTTTGGTAATGTTGCTTGATTCATCAATTGTGTTGGTATGCTGTGGCGGTAAATATAACACATACATGCCGATATAAAACATTGTTAATCCGAAATTTTTACCACATAATGACATGAATCAGTGGTTTTGTTGTATTCATGGAGAGAAAAATTCAACAGACAGGTGCCAGTGCGTATTGACTTAAAATGAAATTTGGCACCTACCGCATCGCCATGCCAACTAGAGCCATTGTACGTTACTAATATAGCCTCATCACTAGAGTGGAATTGCCATGTTTGGCCTTTGGAATGTACCTCTGGTAAAACAATTGCAAAATGCTGATTCGAGCCAATAGCAATAGAGGCCATCTCCCTTTTAAATTCTTTTTCAGGAGGACCACATGCTACTATAACAAGTGGGAGAATTAAATGGGCAAAAATTGTTTTCGGATGAACCATTCGAGTGAAAGAAGTATTAGTATGCAAACAAATAACCATTTGAACGCAATTAGCTGCTCAGTGCTGTGTTCCGTATAATTGATTTGTTTGATCGTTTCGGCTTGCTGGAGACGATTCAACACATTTTCGCCATTATCTAAGGTGAAAAATGCTCCTTTTGTTTTTTCGGAAAGTTGGCGCAATAAAAGATGATTGGCTTCTAGTTCTGAAAGTTCAACGTTTACAGCAGCCACCACGAACACACCACGGCGCAATTGCGAACCCGTTGTTAAATTGACACGCGCAGTATAGGTATAACTTCCGGCTGGAAAACCACCTGCATCTAGGTAGTAACGATCTGTTTGTTTACTGAATGTATAAGGGTAATTACGGCCCTGTTCATCAGTAATGTTAAGGCTAACTTCTGGCTCAATAATCCGCTCATATGAGGCATTGTATACTTCGGCAGAAAAAGTAACCGATTCCGTTTCATTCAACAAACGCGGTGGTTGAATTCGGAATGGACTTTTGTCGTTTTTTAAAACTAGCCACTGAATAGACTTTCCAAGAATTTCTCTGAAGAGCGTAAAAGAATTATGCTCTTGATAGTCTCTGATTTTCCATCGCCACATACCATCGCCAAGTATGACACTCGTTTTCTGTTGCCCCTCGTTTGAAAACAGGAACACAGGATTGGATGTTTCAACACTACCAATTTTTTGGTAGAGCAGCGCTTCGGCGGATGGTGAAAAACGAATTGTGCCAACTGGCACCTGCAGGGCAGGCAGTGTTACAGCAAAACGTTTTGCCTCATCAGATAAATTAAACAGGGAGAAGGAGGCATTCAATGAGGTCTCCGATTCATTTACTTTTGAAAAACTGCCTTGCAATCGGTATATCGGCGCAAAGTCCGCCACTTGAGGGTTGATGATAAACACGGGAATTTGTGCCGCTCTGCATTGATTGAGGTAGGCCATGTCTTCAGAATTAAAGTTATGAAAAATTACGAGTGACCAAGCCTTCGGAGGTGGCATATCTAATAGGGTGTTTTTCCATGTTACCTCATAATGTCCAGTAGATTCGAGTAAGTCACGTAATGCTGCAAGATCAGGGTGGGGACTATGGGAGAGGACAATGATTTTTTCACGGTTATCCAATGCTTCAACTACAAATTGAAATGTATTGTTGCTTAGGTTGGCATCATTGCTTGGCGATGTTAGTTTCAATTCGTAACGCAATAATCCAGGATCCTTGGTGTTGACGGTAAAGGTGATGGGTTGAAAAAAAGCATCGTTTGCAATTTGAATCTTTTTTTCTCCCACAATTTCACCACGATGGAGTAGTTGAAGGGTCAGGGTTTCGTTTTTACAAGCATTGGCTTCAACCATTGTTTCAACCATGAAGCCATTACCAGCGGTCACCACTTCGTTGTAGTTTACTTTTTTAATTCTGGCATCTTTTCGTTTGAGTGTATCACCCGTACCGATGGCGTAGATCGGGAAGTTGAGGCGGTTGATTGTGTAAAGTGGGTTGAGCCCCTTGTTGTAAATGCCATCACTTATTAGAACAAGTGCTCCTATGTTTTGATTGGCGTAATTGTCAGAAATGGAGCTAAAGAGTTGGCTAAAGTCCGTTTCTTTTTCTGTGTATGTAGGTGGACTGCTATTTGTTTCTGCTGCACTTCCGAATTGGATAAAACGAGTAGAATAATGTGATTCAGCCGGGTTTTCTAGTTTTGATAATACATTCTGAATCTTTTCACGAATTAACGAGCTATCCTTTGTACTG
>CANGWA010000097.1 GCA_947457335.1 Sphingobacteriaceae bacterium | reverse complement strand
TTGGTGGAAATATGATTACCGTTTACCATGAGCGCAGTTTCGATGACCTTCTTTATTACGGCTTTAGACAGGTGTACTTTGATTTCCACCAGCAACTTGCTCCCATTTCAGTTTGGTAAAATTGGCCGAAAGCGGACCAAAGTGTGCCACTTATCAATTTATTCCCATTAGAAAATAGCGGAGCCTGCAGCTGCTGAAATTTGTGGTATCTTTACTCCCTGTGAAACGTGTTTTTCTGGCCATAGTCCTGCTCGGATGTCTCTTACAAGGCTGTAAGAATGATTTGGAATTGAATGCGCCTTACAAGGACATTCCCATTGTTTATGCGGTATTGAATCCTTCCGATTCCCTTCAAATCATTCGCATTAACAAAGCATTTTTAGGCGAGGCCGATGCCAATGTGATGGCAAAGGTGGCCGATTCTGTCAATTATCAACCCAATGAAATTGAAGTGAAGTTGCTACACAGCAGTGGTAATACGCCCATTGTTTTCACCGAATCGGTGATCACCACAGAGGCAGGGGCCTTTTCAACCACACAACGCATTTATGTTGCAGTCACTAAGGTTGGATCGGCTACCGAGTTGAAGACCTCTGGTATTTACACGCTCCAAATTAAGAATACCCGCTCGGGGGCTGTATTTACGGCCAAGGCAGCCCCCCTTTCGGCACCACCCGTTTCCGGTTACGCCCCTTTTATTCCGCCGTATTATCCGGTTGACAAGTCCAAGTACGACCCATACAATAATGGGGGCACGGTTTATATCGATTACAGCAAGATGGCGCAGAACTACCCCATTCGTTATGCCACCAATGAGGGAAAGATTTACAACTTGACCCTGCGGTTCCATTTTTATGAAGTGCCAGAGGGCACAAAGGATACGGCATGGCGATCAGTTGATTTGGTATACAACAACCAGACCAATGCGGCCAACAGCACCTTGCTTTCGGTCACAGCAAAAGGGAGCGATATCATGGCGGGACTAGGACTCGCTTTGAATAAGCTATCCATTGAACCCAAAGGTTACATACGCCGGATGTACAAGGTACAGTACATTGTAATGGCCTCCACCCAAGAATACCTCGATTACTTGGAATACAGCAAATCTGGATTCAGCATTTCTTCTGAGAAGCCCCTTTACAGTAACTTTGACAGCAAGGCGGCCTATGGCATTTTTACCTTTCGCAACACCCTTACTGTTGATAAGGAAATGGCCTACCCTTATGTGGATGTTTTTGCTGAGGATGCGAATACCTGTAAGTACTGGTTCAGCAAGGCCACCAGCGGGCCAACTGGCTGCAAATAATTCCGACTTTTCGGCCTGAAACTGCCTGATTTTCCGCTGTTTTGATAAATTTCTGACACTCTGTCAGCCCCCTTCCTTTGGCATAGGAATTGAGGGGAGAAGAATACATTTTAGTAAATTACAATAACAACATAAAACACGAACAATGGGAAAGATTATCGGAATTGACCTTGGTACAACCAACAGCTGCGTAGCCGTGATGGAAGGAAACGAGCCAGTCGTAATTCCAAACAACGAAGGCAAGCGTACTACACCATCGGTGGTAGCGTTTGTAGATGGTGGCGAGCGCAAGGTGGGAGATCCTGCCAAACGTCAGGCCATTACCAATCCTAAGAAAACAGTATATTCTATCAAGCGTTTCATGGGGCACACCTATGAAGAAGTGAATAGTGAAATTTCACGCGTGCCTTACGAAGTAAGCCGTGGAGATAACAATACACCGCGTGTTCAAATTGACGACCGCAAGTACACCCCACAAGAAGTGTCAGCTATTATTCTTCAGAAGATGAAGAAAACAGCGGAGGACTATCTTGGCACGGAAGTTACCGAAGCCGTTATTACAGTACCCGCTTATTTTAATGATGCACAACGTCAGGCAACGAAGGAAGCCGGTGAAATTGCAGGTTTAAAAGTGAAGCGCATCATTAACGAACCAACAGCAGCCGCTTTGGCGTATGGTTTGGATAAAAAACACAGCGACATGAAAATCGTGGTGTTTGACTGTGGTGGTGGTACACATGACGTATCGGTGCTTGAGTTAGGTGACGGTGTGTTTGAAGTAAAATCAACCGACGGTGATACCCACTTGGGTGGTGATGATTTTGACCAAGTAATCATTGATTGGTTGGCTGACGAATTCAAAAAGGACGAAGGTGTTGATTTGCGTCACGATCCAATGGCTTTACAACGCTTAAAAGAAAGCGCTGAAAAAGCGAAGATTGAATTATCGAACACTACCAGCACCGAGATTAACTTGCCCTACATTATGCCGGTGAATGGTATTCCAAAACACTTGGTTAAATCGTTAAGCCGTGCGAAATTTGAGCAATTAGCTGACAGCCTTATTCAGCGCACCATTGAGCCTTGCCGCTCAGCGTTGAAGAATGCAGGATTATCAGCATCAGATATCAACGAAGTTATTTTAGTTGGTGGCTCTACCCGTATTCCTGCGATTCAAGCAGCAGTAGAAAAGTTCTTTGGAAAAGCGCCAAACAGAAGCGTTAATCCAGATGAAGTTGTTGCACTCGGTGCAGCCATTCAAGGTGGTGTATTGACCGGTGAAGTAAAAGACGTGTTGTTGCTCGACGTAACACCGCTTTCGTTAGGTATTGAAACCATGGGGGGTGTATTCACTAAATTGATTGAAGCCAATACCACTATTCCTACCAAGAAATCACAAGATTTTAGTACAGCGGCCGACAACCAACCGTCTGTACAGATTGTTGTGTACCAAGGGGAACGTCCAATGGCGCGCGACAACCGTAAATTGGGTGAATTTAACCTCGATGGATTGCCACCAGCACCACGTGGCGTGCCTCAAATTGAAGTAACGTTTGATATTGACGCGAACGGTATTTTGAACGTGAGTGCGAAGGACAAGGCGACAGGCAAATCACACAACATTCGTATTGAAGCGAAGAGCGGATTGAGTCAGGAAGAAATTGACCGCATGAAGCGGGAGGCAGAAATGAATGCGGAATCGGATAAGAAAGCGAAGGAAGAAGTGGAGAAGATGAATGAAGCAGATTCCATGATTTTCCAAACCGAGAAGCAATTGAAGGAGTATGGTGATAAAATTCCTGCTGAGAAAAAAGGCGCAATTGAAAATGCTTTAAAAGATTTGAAAGCAGCACATGCTTCAAAAGATTTGAACGCGATTGCCACTATGATGACAGCGATCAACGCCGCATGGAGTGCTGCCAGTGAGGACATGTACAAGGCGCAACAACAAGCGGGTCCACAAGCCGGCGAACCAACTGGAAATGCTGGAAACGCTGGTGCTCAAGGCAACGCTGAAAACGTGACCGATGTTGATTTTGAAGAAGTGAAGTAATCAACGAATAATTTTAACGCTAAAGGGCTGTCTGTTATCAGGCGGCCCTTTTTTTTTAATGGTCAGCAAAGGAGGGCAGGGGACTGAAATAGAAAATAAAGGATGCTTGTTATAATTCATGCGTAAATGAACGTGAACGCTTCAACTCTCAAAATGGGGTGGAGGTTAGGGGGTGGGGGGTAGAGGGTAGAGAGTGGTGTAAACGCCTCAATTCTCAACTTTCCATTCTCAACTTTCAATTCTCCATTCTCAACTTTAAACTTTCAACTCTCAATTATTGCTGAAAAACTGTGAATTAAATCTGGTAATTCCGAATTATTGGCTGCGCACTAGCCCTCAAACTCGTTAATTTAGCAACTATGAAGTACCTTATCAAAAATGCAACGCTGGTGAACGAAGGCGAAGTGTTTAGCGCTGACGTATTAATTGATAAACAGATGATCGAACGCATTGATCGATCGATTGAAAACAAGGACAATGCAAAGGAAATCAATGCAGAGGGGTTGTTGTTAATGCCCGGCGCCATTGATGATCAGGTGCACTTTAGGGAACCTGGACTCACACACAAGGGTGAGATTGCAACCGAAAGCCGTGCTGCTGTGGCTGGTGGCGTTACCACTTACATGGAAATGCCCAATACCAATCCACAATCAACCACTCTGGCAGAACTAGAAAAGAAATACGATCGCGCAGCAGTGTGTTCTCCCGCCAACTATTCTTTTTATATGGGCGGCACCAATCACAATTTGGAGGAAACGCTTAAAGTGGATTATTCCCGTGTCTGCGGATTGAAAATATTTATGGGGTCTTCAACGGGCGACATGCTTGTTGATCATGAAGAAGTGCTAGAGGGTTTCTTCTCGCGCATTGGCGCCCTCATTGCCACCCATTGTGAATTTGATCCCCTCGTTAAAGAGACCCAGGCACGCATTGTTGCGGAATATGGCGAAAACTTACCGGCATACTTTCATCCGATCATACGCAATGAAGAAGCCTGTTACCGCTCGTCTTCTTCAGCAGTGACGCTGGCTAAAAAATTCGGGACCCGTTTGCACGTCCTGCATATTTCTACAGCCAAAGAATTGTCACTCTTCACCAATAAAATTCCTCTGAAAGAAAAGAAGATTACATCAGAAGCGTGCATTCATCATTTGTGGTTTAGCGATGAGGACTATAAAACAAAGGGGAATTACATTAAATGGAACCCTTCAGTAAAAACAGCTTACGATCGTGAGAAAATTTTTGAAGCCGTGCTCGATGGCACCATTGATGTAATTGCAACCGACCATGCTCCACACACCATTGAGGAAAAAGAATTGCCTTATTTAAAAGCGCCAAGTGGTGGACCACTGGTGCAGCATAGCATTCAGGCCATGATGGATTTTTACCATGCTGGAAAAATTACTTTGCCACAGATTGCCCTTAAAATGGCACACAACGTAGCCGACCTTTATCGAATTAAAAAACGCGGATTCTTGCGTGAGGGGTATTATGCAGACATGGTTTTAATTGATCCGAATAAACCTTACACCGTTAATAAATCCAATTTGCTTTACAAGTGCGGTTGGAGTCCGTTTGAAGGACACACCTTTAAAAGTTCCATTCATAAAACCTTTGTGAATGGTCACTTGGTTTACGATCAAGGAAACGTGTTCGATGATAAAATGGGTATGCGCTTGTTATTCGATATTTGATGGATGTAACCAATTTGCTCGGTGACGTAAGGCGTGTTGTGGCCGAAGTGGCACAGTTCATTCGTACCGAACGCGCCCAATTTACCGTTCATTCAGCACAGGTAAAAGGGCTCAATGATTTAGTCAGTTATGTCGATAAAACGTCTGAAGAACGGTTAGTAGCTGGTCTTTTGAACGTATTACCTGAAAGCGGCTTTTTGGCCGAAGAAGGAACGGGTGCCGGCTTGAAGGTGTACAATTGGATTATTGATCCATTGGATGGCACCACCAATTTTGTTCACGGCATTCCCTGTTACGCCATAAGCGTGGCGTTGGAGCACCAAGGTGAAATACTATTAGGAGTAGTTCACGAAGTGGCGCGCGACGAATGTTTTTATGCGGTAAGGGGACAAGGCGCTTTTTTAAACGGACAGCCCATACACGTTAGTGCAACCAAAAGGTTGCAGGACAGTTTGGTGGCAACAGGTTTTCCAGTAAATAATTTTGACCGCATGCAGGGTGTATTGAAAGCGCTTGAGTATTTTATGCGGCACACGCATGGTGTGCGTAGGATAGGAGCTGCAGCGGCCGATTTATGTTATTTGTCCTGCGGCCGTGTTGATGCCTTTTATGAATACAATCTAAAACCTTGGGATGTTGCGGCTGGCGCACTAATAGCGGAAGAAGCCGGTGCCATCGTAACTGATTTTAAGGGTGGAAACGATTGGCTACATGGCCGAACCATCCTAGCGGCTAACAAAGCGCTTTATGCGCCATTTGCTGCTGTTATTAATGATAGTTTCTAGCATTATTCTTTAATCGTTTTCAAACATCCACACCACTTATAGTGGTTATTCTGGCCTATGTAATAATTGATAACCAGCGTTAACTAAAAAGAGATGCGTTTTACGCAAAACGTGGCAAACTCTAGCGTTTTTGCATGCGCACCATGGCCCATTCGGCTTCGTTGTGCTGGACTTGAAAACTCAGGTTGTTCTGCGCGCCCACCGCAATAAGTTCTTCCACATCGGTAGTGAAAAAGCCACTGAATAATAGGGTGCCACCCGGCTTAAGAACAGCAGCATAAGCGGACATGTCGCGTTTTAGAATATTTTTATTGATGTTGGCAAAGATAATATCGAAGGGGGCTTGTGCAGTCAATAGCGCGGCATCACCCATGTGTAATTCAATTTCGCTGGCGTGGTTGCGCTGACAGTTTTCACGGGCATTTTCAACACTCCACTCATCAATGTCGATGCCCACCACTTCTGATGCACCACATTGTGCTGCCAAGATGGCCAGTACGCCTGTGCCACAGCCCATGTCGAGCACACGTTGATTTTTTAAATCTAGTTTTAGTATTTCGGCACATACCAAGCGGGTGGTTTGATGGTGACCTGTTCCGAAACTCATCTTCGGTGTTATAATGATGTCGTGCTTTACTCCAGCAATGGGTGCGTGGAAATGTGCTCGAATTAAAATGGCATCTCCCACCTGCACTGGTTGGAAGTTTTTCTCCCATTCTTCGTTCCAGTTAATGGTTTCGACTGTTTCCTTTTTCACACTATAGGTGAAATCTTCGAAAGTGAATTCCTCCAATTGCACCTGGTCCGATAGCGCTGCATCAATCCACGCCGTGAAACCTGCGTCGGTTGTTTGAAACGTATCAAATCCCAACTCACCAATGCAAGCCATTAAAATCTCACTTCCGGGTTGAGGTGGGTGCACTGTAAAATGCCAAGCAGTGTAGCTCATTAAAAGGAAGTGGTTATGGTTGCAAAATCATCGGCAATTAAACTGGCTCCACCAATTAAACCGCCATCTACATCGCTACAAGCAAAAAGTTCCTTTGCGTTTTTGGCATTGCAACTGCCTCCATACAAGATGGCTACTTGCCCTCCTTCATCCCCAAACATAGCGTGCATTTGATTCCGGATAATCGCATGCATCTCTTGGGCCTGCTCCGGTGTAGCGGTCTCGCCAGTGCCAATGGCCCAAACGGGTTCGTAGGCTAATATTAACTTGGATAAATGTTCTTTTCCTAATCCTGATAAAACCTCGAGCAATTGATTAACGACCACGTCCTTGTGCTCGCCAGCCTTGCGTTGAGCAAGTACCTCGCCAATGCAAAAAATCACATTTAGATTGGCACTAAATGCTTGATGGATCTTGCCTAACAAGTGTTCTCCACTTTCACGATGATAGGTTCTCCGTTCGCTGTGACCAACAATCACATGTGTAGCACCGCAAGAGGCAATCATTGCCGCCGACGTTTCACCAGTGTAGGCACCCTTGGCATGGGCACTGCAATCTTGGGCGCCAACAGTGAAGTCGATGCGGCCCGCTGTTTTTTCACTGCACACATGCAGATAAGGAAAAGGAGCACAAATGATTTTATTTATGGCGTTAGTGGGACAAACCTCTAGCAGCTGGTCCAGTAACGTCGACGCCTCCGCATAGCTGAGGTTCATTTTCCAATTGGCTGCGGCAATTTTTTTTCTACTCATGTCAATTAATTCTCACGCGTGGATCGAGTACACCGTATAAGATGTCGACCAAGCTGTTGATGATTACAAATATAACAGCAAAAACCAGTGTAGCACCCATTACTACGGGCAAATCGTTGTTGTTGAGAGCCTCCACGACTTCGTTGCCAATCCCCTTCCAATTGAAAATCTTTTCCACAAAAACAGCACCCGCCAACAAACTCGCAAACCATCCGGATACTGCGGTAACCACTGGATTTAAGGCATTGCGCAAGGCGTGTTTGTAAACAACCGTGCGTTCGCTCAACCCTTTGGCGCGCGCTGTGCGAATAAAGTCCTGCGACAAAACATCCAACATAGAACTACGGGTTAATTGAATAATGATACTAAGGGGACGAATGCCAAGTGTAATAGCAGGTAATATTAAATTTTTAAGGCTGAGTTGCGGCCCTTCCCATGCGTCAATTTCATAAAGGCTGCCAGACGGCGATAAGCCTGTGATAGAAGACAATACATATCCGAGCAACCAGGCAATCATCAACCCAACTAAGAAAGAAGGGGCACTGATGCCGAAAACGGTGGCTGACACAAAAATGGTTTTATCCAACCAGGTGTCTTTTTTTACGGCAGAGACCACCCCTAAAAAAATGCCCACTACCGTAGCAATAAGCATGGCTGCTACTGCTAGCACGGCAGTTTCGGGCAGGGTCTGACGAATAATGTCTGAAACGTTACGTTTGGTGATATAACTTCTTCTTAAGTAGGGGTATTTTAAAACAATGGCACGGTGTGCCCCCAATTTAAAGAGGGGAAGCCAGGTATAACGATCGCTACGCAAGTACCAAAAACTTTCAGTGTTATTTGTTTCGTGCACCGATAGAGGGGACACGTCGTTGAGATAGGCTAAGTATTGCAGGGCAAGCGGTTGGTTGGTGCCGAGATCTTTGTGAATGGCTGCAATGGCCTCTTGACTGGCTCTTTCTCCCAACATAACGGTGGCGGGGTCGCCTGGCAGCACATTGAACAAAAAGAAAATGGTAGTGATGACCCCCCAGAGGACCAACACACCATAAATTAATTTTTTGCCAATGTAATGGAGCATCTAACGAAGTTACGTTGTTTGATTACACAGATAGGGGCAAACGCCGATGGAATTGTTAATGTTGGATTGTTAATGATGGTCCTTGCCAGTTAGGGCAGAAACTTGTTTTTATGCAAGCGGTGGATGAGTAGTGTTTCACGCTCTATCTTAATCAGCTTTTCTTCTATAAAACCGCAGCGGTTGGCAACACCACGGGAGGTATGGTTGTTGGGGTCTATAAGCGCAATAATGGTGTTTGCCGATGTTTTTGTGAAGCCAAAATTCAAAAATAATTGGACTGCTTCGGTAGCATAGCCTTTGCCTTGACAATCTTTAAATAAATGGTAACCCGTTTCTGTTTCGTCTTTGCCTTCAATTGTGTGTTTCAATAGTCCGCAAGTGCCAACAAAACGATTGGTTGATTTTTCAATCAAGGCGTGCAGTCCATAAGAACCTTCGTGATAACGTGTCAGTGCCCGGGTTATAAAATATGCCGCTTTCTTACGCGCCGATAAAGCAGGATCGAAAGGCAGGAAGCGGGTGTAATGCGTGTCTTCAAATAAGGTTTCAAGAGCATCCACATCGT
>CANGWA010000096.1 GCA_947457335.1 Sphingobacteriaceae bacterium | reverse complement strand
GGCAATGAAGGAAAATGCTCGCCATTAAAATGGAGTGTAAATGAAAGATCCCCGTGCGAGAACACCCAGTAATGGGATTGTTCTTGCAGGAGGATCTGGCGACTGGCCAGTAACGAGCGAAGCGTTGTGCCGGCCTTCATGAAATAAAAATCAAGCGTTCACCGGCTGCATGGCCTTGCTAATGCAAGCGGCCACTTTATCGGCGAGTTCCGTCATTTGCGCTTCGGTCCACGTACAACGAATACCAAACGAAATTAAACGTCCCACCACTTCTTGTGATTTAGGTAAGTGTAAATTTTTATAATCTTGTGGAGCACCGAGCACTTCTACCGCTAGTTTTGCTGCGGTACGCATCTCCTTGATATGTTCCCACTGATTAATAAAGTGGTACATATTAGTGTACCAGTAATTGAATCCGGTAACACCCTCCTCATTGAAGGTAGCCACAACCCGCTTGGCTGTCTCCGTATCGGGCAACATCAGGTTCAAAAAAGTACCAGAATCGCCATTAGGGTCCCCTAATTTTGCGAACGTCACACCGGGAATTGCCGCTAAACGGTTTTCCAAAAATTTCTTGTTAACAAGGTTGTTTTCACGAATAGCTGGCACCTTGCGGGTTTGCGCAGCGCCCACTGCAGCATGCAGTTCACTGATACGGAAATTAAATCCAACTACCGGATGGTTTTCCATACCACGGTTGTTGCCAACATGGTCATGACCGTGGTCACAAAAATTATCTGCTAATTTATAAATGCGCTCGTCGTTGGTGACTAACACGCCCCCTTCTCCTGCTGTTGCGATTTTAAAGAAGTCAAATGAATAAGAACCCGCTGCACCAAATAGTCCGGTGAAGGTGCCTTTGTGTGAAGCAGCAAATGCTTGTCCCGCATCTTCCACTAAAACCAACTTGTGTTTATTAATCACAGGCATAATAGCATCCATATCCGCATTACCACCACACATGTGCACCAGGCACACCGCCTTGGTATTAGGCGTTAAGGCGGCTTCAATACCGGCTGCGCTCAAGCACAATGTTTCTTCAATTTCTGCGAAGACTGGCTTTGCACCGAGAAATAAAATGGCTTCAATTGTAGCAACGTATGTAAAAGGAGGACAAATCACTTCGTCGCCTGTGCCAATGCCAGCAGCCGCTAAAGCAGCCATAATGCCAGCGGAACCGCTGCTCACTGCAAGGGCGTATTTAGCACCAGTAATTTTTTTGACTTCGTTTTCAAAGTCCTTGGCTTTCCAAATGTTGTTGCGTTGTGCATCGTGGTTATAACGGAAAAGGATGCCTGTTTCAAGTACATCGTTAATTTCCTTGCGCTCTTCAGCGCCAAATAATTCGGTTCCTGGCATGGTTAATTTCTATAGAGTACAAAGGTACAAAAAAGCACCATATACCATTCCTTGTTCAGGCTTCAACCAATTAGAGTAAGCACGGTTTTTGACAACCATTAATTTACCGAAGGTCCCGTTAGTTCTGAGAATAATCAAAAGATGTGGCGATTTCAGTGCGGCTAAAATTAACAGATACTAACCGGTGGTTTTCAAAGTAGCAATCGAGGCCTGCCCCATCAAACGACACCCGTTTCTCGCCCCATTCGTGCATTTCGCTGTCGGTCATTTTAAACCCGTTTTGTTGCATCAACGTTACCAATTCCTTTTCCAGTAAGGTAAATAGATTGGTATTGAAGAGGGTGGTGTCTTCGTTATTTGTTTCAACGCTGGTAAACGCCATGTTTTGTGCCGGGTCGAAGAACAATGAAAACCCTTTTGACCAATAATGGTACACCACGGCATTGTCGAGTAATTCATCGTTAAGTTCTTGAATTTCTTCAGGCGCGCCAAAATGCAGTACCGCGTTTTCGCAATGTGCGCCAAAAGGGAAACCACAATACCCCTTGTTTAATTGTATTTCAGGAATCACTTCCATTTTTATTTGTTGGGCGTACCCGCGAGCTTATTCGCCGGCTTCGCTCTTTTTTGTTGCTCGCGGTCGGTGCTTCCGCTGTAGGTTGCTTGTAAGTCGTCAGCAAGGCTAGGGCGGCGGGGTCCCCGCACGTAGTAACGGCGGGGCCTCCTCACCCAAGCCTTGCTAACGCCTTACCGCGCAACGCTGCCGCTGCAGCACCTTACGCACGTTGACGCTTTGTTTAACTTCAAATTTTTCTTAAAAACATCTGTCCCTTAACGGACCGTTGTTCAGCGTATAAATTTATTAAAAAAGTGAGGAAGTTGATGCGAATAGTGTCGCTGGAAAGGAGGCAGTTGTTGTTTTACGTTGAGCGTGAATGGGGATTCAAGGTTGAGTTGTGTAGCTTTTTGGACAGTGGTTAAGTGGGGTGGGTGTATGTGGTTGGCGCTAGACGCCTATATCAATACCATTAATCGCCACCCACAGCTAGTTACGCCCAACGAATTGCCTTTTAAAGTCACAAAAATCAATGCTAATAAGGTAGCCCCTCTAATCAATCCCTTTTGAATTAGTTGTCTGAATTAAACTTGCATACTGATTTGCGAAATAAATCAGTCGGAATAACTTGTAATAACAGAGAAAAGAGTGTTAAATTTATCATGGTTGGTTTTTGGTTCGCAAAACAAAAATAGGCACTTAGGAGTGCCACCCGCCAATTTTTATTTTCTGAGTTTATTTTGGACAGAAGTGAAATCACATTAACCTGTAATAATGTATGCGGTTGTTTCATAAAACTTTTATCTAGAATTATCACTGTTCCGCTTTTGCGCATGTTGCATCAACCGCTCTGTTTTTAGAGCCTTTAGGGTGGACTGAACCGTTGGCCACTCTTCTTCTAAAATGCTATAATAAGCCACACTTCTTTTATTTCCATTACGAATAACGACATCCCGCAATACGCCTTCAAACACAGCCCCTAGGCGCTCAATAGCACGCCGCGAGCGCACATTTAAATCAGAGGCAATAATTTGAACACGCACTGTTTTTAAGGTCTCAAAACAATGCGTTAGCAATAACAGTTTGCACGCTTCATTGTACCCACTTCCCCAATACTCTGGTAAATACCAAGTGTACCCAATTTCCAAATTCCTATACTCTTTGTTTAGGCGCAAGTAGCGCGTGCTTCCAATAAGTCGACCTGTCTGTTTATCTACCACTACAAAAGGGTATTGCTCTCCCTCCTCCCGCTTTTTCAACGCATCCTTTAAGGCGAACAACAATTGATCCTTATCCATTCCACGCACCGGCATATAGGTCCATATTATCTCATCGCTACTTGCATCTGCTAATTCTTCAAAATGCTCTATGGCAAGTGGCACTAATTTTACCAACTCATCTTCGAGTATCAGTGGGTGTGACAACCAATTGTTCATTTGTGTGTCTAAATTTGTTTTAGAAGTTTATTTATTACAAGTGCGACAGCGTGTCCTTGAGCTCGGGTTTACCTTTCCCAAAATAATAAGCAACCTCTTTGATGTTAATTGAAAGAGCCATTTTCACACTGATGTCGTGCCGCCTCGGCAAATAGGCTTTTTCAGCCAATACCGGTATTTCGTAGCCATAAGCGCAATTAATACTCAAACTCAACGGTTGTCGCCTTGTGAAAGCAGCAGAATTGAACCGTATGCCCACTTCCGGTTTTAAGTTAAGCCCTTTTACATCACCCATAAAAAACACCTGAGGGGATATGGCCACATAAGGGGAGACTAAGAGATGGGGACGGGAGGCAAGCGATTTAAAATACTTAGCACTCAACGCATATTGGTTGTTTTGAAAATAATCGAGGCGTAAACCCCAACCACTAAAACTGGCATGCAAACAAGTACTGAAAAATTTTTCATGCGTTAATTCTACTACCCTTGTTAATTGTGGACTGAAGCGATACGAATAACCATAATAAAATGAATAGTGATTTGCGGCTCGTGGAAATTTAGCTGCTGCCGTCATGGCAACTACACAAAAAACTAAGAGGAATATCTTTCTGGTAAGCAAGCAGACTAAAATTAGTCAATTATTTGAAACCTTTTGTCCTATTTAAAGACACTGATCTCAAAATACGCATGGTTACGCAAGCCATGTGTGCTTTCGACGAGGCGTATGCTATTACTGAAATTGTTTTTTATTCTTAGTTCCTAAAGTAAATCTTACAGCCGATAGAAGCTGTTTGTGTGATCTTAACTTTTTGCCCATTTAACAAAGCCTCTACGGCATCCTTTATATATGCGTTTTTAACTTCATCAGGATGAGCCCCATTGTCATCGATGGCGCCACTGTACCGTATGGTGTATTGATCACCCGTTCTCCAAATCACAAAAGCATGGGGCGTTTTATTCGCATTGAAGTCCTTGGCAACGGTTTGGTAACGGTCATACAAGTAAGGAAAACGGTAGTTTCCTTCTGTTGCGCGTTGCTGCATTTGAGGAAAGCCGTCTTCTTCATAGGCGACGGTGTCGGTTGAACTGATGGCCAATACTGGCACGCCCAAGGGAGCAAATTGGTCGTGCAGAGCATTGATGCGATCGGGATAGAGTTTCGCAAACGGGCAGTGGTTGCAAGTAAAAATGAGGATAAAGCCCTTGGCGTTGGGATAATCCTTGAGTCCCACTTGCTTGCCCGACACACTTGGCAATGTAAAGTCCTTTACTGGCGGTGCGAGGGTTGCCCACCACCACACAGCCAATAAAAGCATCATTAATTTGGTCATTGACGAATAAACTTAACAGCCGTTTTTGTTTTCGTGGCGAAATCGATGAACACAATGAAGTATTCACCGGGTGCGAGTGCCGACACGTCAATACCCTTGTTGAGTTCGGGTTGGGGCAACATCATTACCGCTTTACCTGCACTGTTACAAACTGTAGCATAATATACAGTAGTGTTCACTGGCGCCTGCACAAATAAACGCCCTGAAGTAGGGTTAGGATACAACGTATACTTCATTTCAGAAGCATTCGTTGGTAAACTGGTTAATGAAGTGACTACAAATTGTCCCATCATGCCATCGTCTTCGTGGTTTGAAAAATGGCAATGGTACATAAACGGGTGCAGTGGGTCAGCGTAATCATCGAATTTAGCAATGAAGGAAACCGATTCATTCACTGGCACAAACATCACATCCTTCCAACCTTGTTCGTATGCCCCTACATTGGCTGCTGAGCCGTTGCGTTCAATGATCTTGAATTCTACGTCGTGAATATGAAAGGTGTGTCCGAAAATATTGCTGTTTTTCACCGTCCATTTTTCAACCTGATTCAGTGTCACTGTTTTATTAATGGTAGACAAAACAAAGGGTGTATTGTCAAACACAAAGGGGTTGTTGGGTTGTCCCGGTGTGCCCCCTGTAATAGTGAGGGTGCGGGAATTGGTAACATCGTTATTGGTCCAGTAAGTATTGCTTACCAAGGTCGATGGTAATGCCGTTACGGGCGAAGCCGTTTGAGCGGCCACATTGATGTGTAATACAGTGAAATCAATGTTGTTTAGCAAACTGCCAAATTGGCCCGTAGTGCCTGCTTCTCCACCTGGAAAACCAAATGTTTGATTGGAATTATATGCTTTTAAATCTACCGAAGTACCCACATTGTCGTTAGACAGGTTGACAAGAATTTCAACGCGCTCGCCAACCATCAGTTTAACACGGGTAACCGCAACAGGTGCGCTCAACAATCCGCCATCGTTTGCGATGATGTAGAACGTGCGGTTATCACTGAATCCGAGGTTGTAACCCCGTTCAATTTCAGCATTGAGGATGCGTAAGCGGACGTATTGCTTTGGTAAACTCACCTGTGCACTGTGCGTACCATTGGTGAGTAGGTAGTCACCGTAAGCTGTGTTCTGGACAATAAATTGATTGGAATTATCGTAACGACGGCTGGTCAAAACTAAAGGAATATCGTCCACACCATATTTTCGTGGCAATGTGAGTGCTGCCTCAGCAGGGTCTCTAACAATAATAAATCCACCAATACCCTTGCTTACATGCTCGAGAGTCATTTCATGCAAATGCGGGTGATACCAATACGTACCAGCATTGTTTGTGACTTTCCAATACGGCGACCAGGTCGTGCCCGGTGGGATGACCTGGTGTGGACCACCATCCATTACTGCTGGCAAGTGCATGCCGTGCCAATGAATGGTTGTACTGTCATTTAATTTATTCTTAACGTTCAAGTGAACGGTATCGCCCTTGTTAAAGAACAGGGTTGGTCCCCAAAAGCTGTTGTTGATGCCCCCAGTTATCGTTTGATTCCCTGAGCGCAATTGTTTCATGGTGTCTTTAACGGTGAGGTTAAAGGTGGTGCCGCGCAGGGTATCGGGAATCCATAGTGTGTTATAGGTTTGTGCCACTGCTGTGGTCGCCACGCAACTGATGGCAACACCAAGAATAAACTGTTTCATTGAATTTTTCCGCTTGATATAATTAACGAATGTAGCGATTGTCGGGATTAAAATGCACACTAGGGAGAAAACCCTTATTTATCCACCACCGCTTGTCCTGGCTTGATTAGGGTGCATTCGGAAGTTTGAAGTCGTTGCAGGAAGCATCACCGCTAATTACCCTGAGCATTATTCAAAGGGTAGAATAATCACTTCACTGTACTCCCAATGGGTATAGTAGCCCACTAGTAGGATTAAAAAGAGCATGAACTCAAGTGTGAGCAGGGAGATTACACCCAAAATACGCAAGAGTGTACCACTCAAAGAGTAGCCAGAACGGAAGGCATTGAAGTAGGCAAAGCCAATATATATCAACATTAGGAAAAAGGTGAATGCGTATAAAAAATCGTAATAGCCGTCACTCTTTATGAATAGGTTTAAATAAAGCAAGGAGATTTGAAACGCTTACAGCAGCAACATACCCAATAAAATCATACCAGCAAGAATAGCGTGTTCTAGGAGGTTGAGTCGGATTTTTCGAAAAAGGCACCAGCTGTTGATAGCGGCAAGTGGGACAAATAAAAAAACGATGAGTTTGCTTTTTTGTGAGAGCAAATTGTCGATGTTTCTGCTAGCTTCATTGTACAGTTGTGGCGAAAGAGGGGGTGTGTCTGTAGGAATGGCCAATAAGGATTTTTCTCTATTTTTACAGCGCATTCAATCTGTTATTACCTCCAATCCCGCTGCATGCTCTTTAGCTCACTCGTTTTTTTATACGCTTTTTTGCCACTGGTTCTTTTGGGTTACTACGTATCGCCTGCACCTATCAAGAACTATTGGTTATTAGTCCTAAGCCTTGCTTTCTTTGCTTGGGGCGGTGTGAGTTTTACAGCCCTATTGGTCACCAGTATTCTTTTTAATTACCTATTTGGCATATGTATACAAAACAATCGCGAATCAAAAAGCGGTTTCCATTGGCTTGTAGCGGGAGTCGCCTTTAATTTAGCATTACTGAGTGTATACAAGTATGCCAATTTCTTTGTCGAAAATTTGAATGTGGTGTTTAGGACAACGTTCGATGACCCTGGCATCATCCTACCCGTTGGTATTTCGTTTTATACCTTTCACTCCCTGTCCTACCTCGTTGATATCTACCGAAAGAAGGTCGAAGCGCAGCGCAATATTTTTGACTTAGCCTTGTATATAGCGATGTTTTCGCAATTAATTGCTGGACCGATCATCCGATACAGTGATGTGTGGCAACAATTGAAGCAACGTGAACATTCTTTATTAAAATTTGGAAGCGGAGTGGAACGCTTTCTTATTGGCATGGGTAAGAAGGTATTGCTTGCAAATACGTTTGCCCAAGTCGCCGATGCATTATTTGATAAAAACCCCAACGAACTCACTGCGCCTTTGGCATGGCTGGGCATGGCGAGTTATTCATTGCAGATTTATTGTGATTTTGCAGGGTATTCTGACATGGCTATTGGATTAGGCCGAATGTTTGGCTTTGATTTCAAAGAAAACTTCGACTACCCCTACACGGCACGTTCTGTAAAGGAATTTTGGCGGCGGTGGCATTTATCGCTCTCTGGATTTTTTAGAGATTACGTATACATACCGCTCGGTGGTAATCAAAAAGGAACGGTACGCACCTATCTTAATTTGTTAGCAGTATTTTTCCTGACCGGCATTTGGCACGGGGCAAATTGGACCTTTGTGATTTGGGGCCTTTTTCATGGCGCCTTTATGTTGATAGAGCGGGCGGGACTTGACCGGTTGTTGGAGAAATTGCCCGCTTTTTTCTCGCGTCTTTACACCCTATTGGTGGTGATGATGGCATGGGTGCTGTTTCGTGCCACCTCATTTGATCAGGCTGTTGGTTTTTGGAAGTCGCTTTTCAATTTCAACTACACCCCTATGGACCTTTCTGCCACCCTGTTGTATTTGAACAAAGAATTGGTTGGGGTGTTCGCGATTGCAGTAGCCGGAGCTTTTGGCTGGTTAAAATGGGTGCAGCCATTAAAAACGTGGATGTACCAATCATCCACGCGTTTAGCAAAATTTGTCTCCCCTTTGTGGATGTGTTCTGAATGGATTTTCTATGCAGGCATCTTGTTCCTAGCCACTTTGTATTTAGCCGCTGGCACTTATAATCCCTTTATCTATTATCGTTTTTAATGCGGCAACGAATCTACATATCCGGTTTAGTCATTATGTTCTGTGCACTATTGACCTTCCCGTTTATCAACGAACGTTTGGGATGGATTAAGGATGTCGCCAGTTTTGAAAACCGCCAACCAGCAGAATTGCCCGTGTTCAATATCCAGTTGTTGGACCCCTTTCCTGTCCAATACGAACATTACTACAACGATCACTTCAATCTGCGCTCGCGTTTAATTCGGATGCATAATTATTTTAAAATTGTTTGTTTTCAAAAATCACCGATACCAGATAAAGTTGTTATTGGAAAAGACAATTGGTTGTTTTTGGCCAGTGAAGAAATGGAATCGTACACTGGCAAAAACCGATTAACCGAAAAAGAACTCGCAGCATTTAAAAAAGAATTAGACTACCGTGTGCGCTACTTGGCAGACAAGAAGTGTCAACTCTACTTTGTAATAGCCCCATGCAAGGCCAGTGTTTATCCCGAAAAAATAGGATTTGAATATTACCGACTGAGTGATCAAACATGGGGACAACAACTCATTGACTACCTGAGCAAGAACAGCTCCATTAAATACGTCAATCTGTTTGATACGCTGGTTGCACACAAAGGAGAGGAGCCCTTGTTTCAGACCCTGGATAACCATTGGAACGAATTAGGCGGGTTTTATGCCGCGAATGCTTTGATTAATTT
>CANGWA010000095.1 GCA_947457335.1 Sphingobacteriaceae bacterium | reverse complement strand
TCAACAACATCATCGTTGTTCTTCAAAGCGGACATACTCAATCCACGAAGTGTACCACAATCGTGTTCATTAATGATAACATCTTGAGCTACGTCAACGAGACGACGAGTAAGGTAACCAGCATCCGCTGTTTTAAGAGCCGTATCCGCCAGCCCCTTACGAGCACCGTGAGTTGAAATAAAGTACTCAAGAATGGATAGACCTTCACGGAAATTAGAAAGAACGGGGTTTTCAATAATGGAGGTGGTAGTATCACCAGCTTTTTGTGGCTTGGCCATGAGACCACGCATACCACTTAACTGTTTGATCTGCTCTTTAGAACCACGGGCACCTGAATCCAACATCATGTACACCGGGTTAAATCCTTGACGGTCTGAACTCAGGCTATCGAGAACTTTCTTGGTTACTTTAGAGTTGGTATGCGTCCAAATGTCGATGATTTGGTTGTAACGCTCATTATTGGTGATGAAGCCCATGTTGTAGTTAGCAACCACTTCGTCAACCTGCGATTGAGCATCTGCAATGATTTTAGTTTTTTCACCTGGCGTTTGAATATCACCAAGATTAAAGGAAAGACCGCCCTTAAATGCCGTGCGGAATCCGAGTTCCTTAATATCGTCGAGGAATTTAGCTGTTTTGGCCATTCCTGTACGTTTAACAACCATACCGATGATATCACGAAGTGATTTCTTGGTTAGTAATTCATTAATGTAACCCACTTCATGTGGAACCACATTGTTAAACAATACACGGCCTACAGTAGTATCAATAAGTTTTGTTACCAGTTGGTCTCCCTCAAGTGCATTGGTTATTTTAACCTTAATTTGAGCATGAAGGTCCACCTTCTTTTCATTGAGTGCCACAGTAACTTCTTCAGCACTGTAGAAAACCATGCCTTCACCTTTTACCTGATCATTTGGCAAGTTGCGCTTGCCTTTTGTCAAGTAATACAAACCAAGCACCATATCCTGAGATGGAACTGCCACTGGAGCACCATTCGAAGGGTTAAGAATGTTATGGGATGCAAGCATTAAAATTTGGGCCTCAAGGATAGCAGCATTACCAAGAGGTACGTGAACAGCCATTTGGTCACCGTCGAAGTCAGCATTAAATGCAGTACATACGAGAGGGTGCAATTGAATGGCTTTACCTTCAATCAGTTTTGGTTGGAAGGCTTGGATACCCAAACGGTGTAGGGTAGGAGCGCGGTTTAAAAGAACTGGGTGACCTTTTAATGCGTTCTCAAGGATATCCCAAACAATTGGGTCTTTCTTATCAACTATTTTCTTGGCAGATTTAACGGTCTTCACAATACCACGCTCAATCATTTTGCGAATGATAAATGGTTTGAAAAGTTCAGCAGCCATTTCTTTAGGAAGGCCACATTCGTGAAGTTTCAATTCTGGACCTACAACAATTACGGAACGAGCAGAATAGTCAACACGTTTACCCAACAAGTTTTGACGGAAACGACCTTGTTTACCTTTCAATGAGTCAGAAAGGGATTTCAAAGGACGGTTGCTATCCGTTTTAACGGCATTGGATTTTCTTGAATTGTCGAACAAGGAGTCAACAGCTTCCTGAAGCATACGCTTTTCATTGCGTAAAATGACATCAGGAGCTTTAATTTCTATAAGCCGCTTAAGACGGTTATTACGGATAATTACCCTTCTGTATAGGTCGTTCAAGTCTGATGTTGCAAAACGTCCGCCATCCAGTGGAACAAGAGGTCGAAGTTCTGGTGGTATAACTGGAACCACCTTTACAATCATCCACTCTGGCTTGTTCACAACGTTTTGATTCGCCTGACGGAAAGCCTCAATTACTTGTAGACGCTTGAGTGCTTCGTTTTTACGTTGTTGAGATGTTTCAGTATTTGCTTTGTGACGCAAATCGTATGAAAGGTCATCTAAGTTTAAGCGAGAGAGCAATTCTGCAATTGCCTCAGCGCCCATTTTTGCAACGAATTTATTGGGATCGTTATCATCCAACATGGCGTTTTCACGCGGAAGGGTATCAAGAATGTTAAGGTATTCTTCTTCGGTGAGGAAGTCAAGATAACTGATGCCATTTTCTCCTGCAATACCTGGATTGATTACTACGTAACGTTCGTAGTAAATAATCATATCCAATTTTTTAGTTGGTAAGCCAAGCAAGTAACCGATTTTGTTCGGCAATGAGCGGAAATACCAAATGTGAGCAACAGGAACAACCAAATTAATATGCCCCATGCGTTCACGGCGTACCTTTTTCTCTGTAACTTCTACACCACAACGATCACAAACGATCCCTTTGTAGCGGATGCGTTTGTATTTACCGCAATGGCATTCGTAATCCTTAACGGGGCCAAAAATTCGCTCACAGAACAAACCATCTCTTTCAGGTTTGTAGGTACGGTAGTTAATGGTTTCAGGCTTGAGTACCTCACCGCTGGATCTGCGCAGAATGGTTTCTGGAGAAGCCAGGCTGATGGTAATCTTCGAGAAATTTGACTTTTGTTTACTGTCTCTTCTTAAAGCCATTTTATATTTTATTTCGTTTAATTTTTAAATTGATAGTGCTTTATTGAGATAGCCCCTGCTAATGCAGGAGCTATTCATTAATCCATTGTGATATCAAGTGCAAGTCCACGTAATTCATGTAACAATACGTTGAAGGACTCTGGGATATTCGGTGTTGGAATATTTTCGCCCTTAACAATTGCCTCATATGCTTTCGCGCGACCAGTGACATCATCTGATTTAACAGTGAGGAGTTCTTGTAGCACATTAGCGGCGCCGTATGCTTCAAGGGCCCATACTTCCATTTCACCAAAACGTTGACCACCAAATTGGGCTTTACCACCTAATGGTTGCTGAGTAATAAGAGAGTAAGGACCGATTGAACGAGCGTGCATCTTGTCATCAACCATGTGGCCAAGTTTCAGCATGTAAATAATACCCACGGTTGCAGGCTGATCAAAACGTTCACCAGTTCCACCATCGTAGAGGTATGTTCTGCCGAATTGCGGAACGCCTGCCTTGCTGGTATAGTCATCAATCTGTTGAATAGTTGCGCCATCAAAAATTGGAGTAGAGAATTTCATTCCAAGTTTCTCACCAGCCCAAGCCAACACTGTTTCGTAAATCTGCCCAAGGTTCATTCGTGATGGCACACCAAGAGGATTCAATACGATATCAACTGGAGTTCCATCTTCAAGGAATGGCATATCTTCTTCTTTCACGATACGGGCAACAATACCTTTGTTACCGTGACGACCAGCCATTTTATCACCCACTTTAAGTTTACGCTTTTGAGCAATATACACCTTAGCTAGTTGAACAATACCGTTTGGTAATTCGTCACCAACAGTAATCTGGAACTTCTCGCGCTTGTATTTACCAAGGTAATCGTTATACTGAATCATGAAATTGTGAAGCAGACGCTCAATCAATTCATTTTTGTCCTTGTCGGTTGTCCAGTTACCAGGATTAACCTCAGTATAATCAATTCTTTCAAGGAGTTTTTGTGTAAACTTGGTACCTCTTGGAACAACCTCTTCCCCGAGTATATTGGTCACACCTTGAGAGGTACGACCGTTAACCAGTTGAAAGAGTTTGTCAACGAGTTTCAATTTAAGATTGTAATTGTTTTTTTCGTTCTCAGAATCAAGTTTTTCAAGCATAGGCTTTTCTTCTGCCTTCGCTTTCTTATCCTTAATAACACGGGAGAACAATTTTTTATCAACGATTACACCTTTAATGGATGGAGAGACACGTAATGAAGCATCTTTCACATCACCAGCTTTGTCACCGAAGATAGCTCTGAGGAGTTTTTCTTCTGGAGAAGGATCGGTTTCACCTTTTGGTGTTATTTTACCGATAAGAATATCACCTTCCTTGACATCTGCTCCGATTCGGATGATACCCTTTTCATCGAGATCCTTGGTAGCCTCTTCGCTTACGTTAGGAATATCCGGAGTAAGTTCTTCCATACCACGTTTAGTATCCCGAACTTCGAGCGTGTATTCATCGATATGTATAGAGGTGAAGATATCATCCCGAACAATTTTTTCATTGATCACGATGGCATCCTCGAAGTTATATCCTTTCCAAGGCATGAAGGCCACTTTGAGGTTCCGGCCTAATGCCAATTCACCATCTTGAGTAGCATAACCTTCACAAAGAACTTGACCTTTTGCAACTTTGTCACCTTTCTTAACGATTGGCTTCAAGTTGATACAAGTACTTTGGTTGGTTTTTTGAAATTTAGTTAGTTTGTATGTTTTTACGTCACCTTCGAAACTCACGAGACGTTCTTCTTCACTACGGTTGTAGCGAATCACAATTTCACGTGCATCAACGTATTCTACAATCCCTTCACCTTCAGCATTAATCAATACACGAGAGTCTTCGGCTACTCGCGCTTCGATACCAGTACCTACAATAGGCGCTTGAGGACGAAGGAGTGGAACAGCTTGACGTTGCATGTTTGAACCCATGAGTGCGCGGTTAGCGTCATCATGTTCAAGGAATGGAATCAGTGAAGCCGCGATAGAGGCAATTTGATTCGGAGCAACATCAATCAAATGTACTTTTTCTGGCTCAAGAATAGGGAAATCACCTTCATAACGGGAAGTTACTTTTTTGGTATTGATTAGTCCTTTTTCGTCAAGCTCAACGTTGGATTGTGCGATATTTTTCTGATCTTCTTCTTCCGCAGTTAGATAAACGATTGGTTTGTTGATTTCAACTTTACCATTTGCCACAGTGCGATAAGGTGTTTCAATAAAGCCAAGGTTGTTCACTTTAGCATACACGCAAAGCGAGGAGATCAGACCGATATTTGGACCTTCAGGTGTTTCGATGGTACACAAGCGGCCGTAGTGGGTGTAGTGCACGTCACGAACTTCAAAGCCTGCACGTTCTCTACTTAAACCACCTGGCCCGAGTGCCGATAAACGACGCTTGTGGGTGATTTCAGAGAGAGGGTTCGTTTGATCCATGAACTGTGATAATTGATTGGTTCCAAAGAACGAATTAATCACAGAACTTAATGTTTTAGCGTTAATAAGGTCGGTTGGAGTAAACACCTCGTTGTCACGAACGTTCATACGTTCACGAATTGTGCGCGCCATTCGTGCCAGTCCAACACCGAATTGTGCATACAATTGCTCACCAACAGTACGTACACGGCGATTAGAGAGGTGATCAATATCGTCAACGTCGGTTTTGGAATTAATCAACTCAATAAGGTACTTAATAATGAGAATCATGTCTTCCTTGGTGAGGACACGGATTTCGGCAGGGATATTGAGACCTAATTTTTTATTGATTCTATAACGACCAACTTCTCCTAAGTCATAACGTTTATCAGAGAAGAACAATTTATCGATTACACCACGAGCCGTTTCTTCATCAGGCGGTTCAGCATTACGAAGTAAGCGGTAGATAAATTCGATTGCTTCTTTTTCTGAATTGGTCGAATCCTTTTGTAACGTGTTGTAAATGATGGCGAAGTCGGCCGTATTGACATCTTGTTTATGGAGAATGATGGATTTGACACCAGCATCCACAACTAAATCAATATGTTCATCTTCTAAGATGGTTTCACGATCGAGGATTACCTCGTTACGCTCGATGGATACCACTTCTCCGGTATCCTCGTCTACGAAATCCTCTAACCAAGTTTTAAGCACACGTGCAGCTAGTTTACGACCAACCTCACGTTTTAAACCGGCTTTACTAACTTTAATTTCATCAGCGAGACCGAAAATTTCAAGAATTTGTTTATCACTTTCAAACCCAATTGCCCGCAAGAGAGTGGTTACTGGTAACTTTTTCTTACGATCAATGTAGGCGTACATCACGTTGTTGATATCGGTAGCGAATTCGATCCAGCTACCTTTGAAAGGAATAACGCGGGCACTATAAAGTTTTGTTCCATTTGCGTGACGGCTTTGGCCGAAGAATACTCCCGGTGAGCGGTGCAATTGAGAAACGATGACCCTTTCAGCGCCATTTATGACAAATGAACCTTTCGGGGTCATGTATGGGATCGTTCCCAGATACACGTCCTGCATAATTGGTTCAAAATCTTCGTGTTCAGGATCTGTACAATACAGATATAATTTTGCCTTTAAAGGCACGGAGTAGGTGAGACCTCTTTCGATACACTCGTCCAAAGAGTAGCGGGGTGGATCGATATAATAATCCTTAAACTCAAGCACGAAGTTGTTACGTGCATCAGAGATAGGAAAGTTTTCCGCAAACACCTTGAAGAGACCTTCTTTTTTGCGGTTTTCAGGAGTTGTTTCCAGTTGGAAGAAATCCTGAAAAGATTTGAGCTGAATGTCGAGGAAGTCCGGATATTCAATCGGGAACTTATTTGACGAGAAATTAACCCTTTTTTGAGTTTTTGTACTTGCAGCCAATTTTTTGAGCTTTATGTGTTAAAATTCTGACCTCTAAAGTTCGGTTTTTTTATATGCTAAAAAACGGGGTAAATCCCCCGTCATTAACAATTACCAGTTGATTATGGTACCTGCAATGACGGGGGCTTACATCCCTAAAAAGCAGCGAAAACCAATTACTTGATTTCAGCTTTAGCACCGGCTTCTTCCAGAGCTTTCTTAATAGCTTCTGCTTCTTCCTTGCCAATACCTTCTTTAACAGGCTTTGGAGCACCGTCAACTAGATCTTTTGCTTCTTTCAAGCCTAGACCAGTAAGGTCTTTCACAACCTTAACTACGCCAAGCTTAGCAGCGCCAGCTTCAACAAGAACAACGTCAAAGCTAGTTTTTGCAGCAGCAGCTTCACCACCACCACCGCCACCAGCAACTACTACTGCAGCAGCTGCAGGTTCAATTCCGTGTTCGTCTTTCAGGATTTTAGCAAGTTCCTGTACTTCTTTTACTGTTAGGCTAACCAGGCTGTCAGCCAATGCTTTGATATCTGCCATTTTTTTTAGTTTTTACTATTTGTTTTTGTTTTTGGGAAAATCCCTTGTTTTTTAGGCTGCTTGATCGCCGCCTTTGTTTTCGAGAGCACCAATAACACGTTGAATCGGCGACTGAAGGAGTGCAATCACATCTCCAATGAGTTCGTTCTTCGATTTCAACGATGCAAGTGCATCAATTTGTTCGTCACCAATGAAAATCATTGACTCAACGTAAGCAGCTTTTACAGCAGGTTTAGCGTCTTTTTTACGAAATTCACGAATCACCTTTGCCGGTGCATTCGAAACTTCTGTAAACATCAATGCTGTTTCGCCTTTTAATGCTGGAATAAGACCTGTTAGGTTGCTGTCGTTAGCCCTTTCGAGTGCTTTTTTAAGCAAGGTGTTTTTTACAACAGTAACAGAGATCTTCTTCTCAAAGCACTGCCTGCGAAACGCGTTCACCTTTTCAACGGTTAGCGTCGAACAATCTGCCAGATAGATTTTGTCATTTGAATTTAGTTGTACAACTAAATCTTCGATGACTTTTGTTTTTTCGGTTTTGTTCATCTGTAAGCAGTGAATTAAATGAATAATTTAGTGTCAAGTGTTACACCTGGACTCATTGTGCTGCTCATGGTAGCCGACTTTACGTAGGTACCTTTAGCGCTTGAAGGCTTCAGTTTGATGATCATCTGGATGAGTTCATTCGCATTCTCAGCAAGTTTATTCGTGTCAAATGACACCTTGCCAATTCCTGCATGAACAATCCCTGCTTTGTCAACCTTGAAATCGATTTTGCCGCCTTTTGAATCGGTTACGGCTTTGCCGATTTCCATTGTAACTGTGCCTGTTTTAGGGTTTGGCATTAGGCCACGAGGACCGAGAATACGGCCTAAGGCTCCAACTTTACCCATAACAGATGGCATGGTGATGATAACATCTACATCGGTCCATCCGCCTTTAATTTTTTCAATGAATTCGTCTAACCCTACGTAGTCTGCGCCAGCTGCTCTTGCCTCGGCCTCCTTATCAGGAGTTACAAGGGCCAATACACGCATTGTTTTGCCTGTACCGTGTGGTAATGTTACTGTACCACGAACCATCTGGTTGGCTTTACGCGGGTCAACTCCTAAACGGATCGCGAGATCCACAGAAGCATCGAACTTAGTGGTAGTAATTTCTTTTACCACTTTAGCTGCTTCTGCAACTGAGTAGACCTTCTTTGCGTCATATTTCGCAAGGGCTACTTTTCTTTTTTTAGTCAACGTTGCCATGTAAGCTTGTTTGTTAATTGGACAATTGTCCGGTTAATTTTTAGTGAGGGCGGTTGCCAGTTACGGTCACTCCCATGCTGCGTGCTGTACCAGCCACCATGTTCATTGCTGACTCTATGGTGAAGCAGTTCATATCAACAATCTTATCTTCAGCAATTTTACGAACCTGTTCCCAGGTAAGTGAACCTACTTTTTTACGATTGCTGGTTGCAGAACCTGCTTTGATTTTGGCAGCATCCATGATCTGAACGGCTACAGGTGGACGTTTAACAACAAAGTCAAACGACTTATCAGAGTAAACATTGATGACTACTGGTAAAATTTTCCCAGCACTTTCTTGAGTTCTAGCATTAAACTGCTTACAGAACTCCATGATGTTTACACCTTTGGCACCTAAAGCCGGACCAATAGGAGGGGACGGGTTCGCCGCACCACCTTTGATTTGCAATTTTACAATTGCTGATAACTCTTTTGCCATTTTTCTTGTTTTTTAAGTTCGGGAACTGCTCATATAGTCCCCATTTATTTCCTTCCTACGACCAGTTAAGCTTTTGAGTTGGAAGCAGCAAAGCGCTCAATGACTGTCTTTGGAAGGAAAATATGTTTATTCAATTTCTACTTCTCCAAAATTTAGTTCTACTGGTGTTTTACGTCCGAAGATTTTAACAGTGACCTTAATCTTACGTTTGTCTTCCATTACTTCTTCAATCACACCATTAAATCCATTGAAAGGTCCATTGATAACTTTTACCGACTCACCAACACGGTAGTTAGTCGTTACAGTTCCTTCGCTTTCTACCAGCTCATCTACTTTTCCAAGTATACGGTTGACTTCGCTAATACGCATTGGGACTGGATTTCCACCCTTGGTTTCGCCAAGGAAGCCGAGAACACCAGTTATGTTTTTGATAACGTGTGGCACTTCACCAGCTAGATTTGCCTCAATGAGAACATAACCAGGGTAGAATGATCTTTCCTTGGTTGTTTTTTTACCGTTGCGGATTTGGATTACTTTCTCGGTTGGAATCAATACTTGAGAAACATATTCGTCCAATTTAAGACGAGAAATCTCAAGTTCTATGTATTGCTTCACTTTTTTCTCCTGACTACTAATGGCACGAAC
>CANGWA010000094.1 GCA_947457335.1 Sphingobacteriaceae bacterium | reverse complement strand
CTTAAGCCATTCAGCAATCTCGTCTCTTAATGCCATCCTGTTTTTTGAATCTGAAAATCCAATGTCTTGAAGATATAGACTCCACGGTTGTCGAAACCAGTCGATCGGTCGGGTCGAGTGTACCGAAAACGCATGTAATTCATTTCTTTGGGATACTCATCCAACTTGTGAGAAAAAGAAGGACCGTATTGCTTTAATAAACTGAGGTAATAAAAACCAATATCAAATCCCATGTAATAGTATTCTCCTGGCATGGTCTCCTGTTGCGCAAGATAGGATCCCGAAAGCCCCGCGTAAGCTGAAGTATTCGTTAGGTTAAATTGACTAGCAAAGGTGTACTTCAATTGGTTGAGGTAGCCCGGGTCAATATTATCCATCTCCATCAACGCTTCCCAACCGCATAATTGAACGTCCGCCTTTACCTGCGAAACATAAACGGATAATTGTGTCAGGAAGTCGGCAACGTTAACTGGGTTTGTGCTCAACGTCACTACGACATTGCGCTTACCGGTTGAAATTGCATTTTTCACAGCGGCAGCACCTCTTGCTACAACAAGCGAATCCCGCAACGAACGGCCAACTTTTTTCAAACGGTCGTTGTAATATTTCTTGAACGCTTGGGTGAACTGCAATTGCTTCTTGTCGTTCTCAAAGGCAACCAATATCACTTGTGCTCCTTGCTTCAACGCTAAAGAATCCATACAATAATCCGCAAGGGTTTCAATCAACGTGTACTTGGAGGGATTGGTTTTCGATGTGTAAATGTTGTTGTGAAGAATTTTGTTTTCCTGAGTTAAGGGAGAAATAATTGGAATGTGAAATTCACGTGCCTTTTTTGAAATGGTCTTGAATCCACTTGGATAAAAGGGGCCAAAAATCAAATCCAAGTCCTTAAAACCCGGGTCGGCGGTAATCTGCGAGGGACGAAGGGAGTCACCATCGTCAACATCATACACCACTAAATTTAAATCATAACCTTCACTGTGCAACGAATCTGCTGCTTTTTTAAAGCCCAAGTAAAAGTCAGCTGCAATGCCAGGTACTTGAGGGAAACTACTACCATTACGAACAAGCTCATTCAAGTCCGTTGCAAGTGTCGCCTCCAATTTAAAGGGCAACATCAGACCAATGTTGTAAGTGGCCTTGCTGGGCCTGGACATGGTTCGGTAATAACTACTGTCGGTTAAAATAGGCTCTGGCATCTGCGCGGCCTTGTGCACCGCAGCTACCTTG
This sequence comes from Sphingobacteriaceae bacterium, assembly GCA_947457335.1. Classification (GTDB taxonomy): domain Bacteria; phylum Bacteroidota; class Bacteroidia; order B-17B0; family Aurantibacillaceae; genus Aurantibacillus. The sequence continues at coordinate 8,117 of CANGWA010000094.1, read as the reverse complement.
GCCACTGTCGCATTGCGCTTTTCGTCAGCTTTTGTTTTTTCGTCGCTGCGGACTTTCTCCTTGCTCTTTTCTTCTGACCGACTACGTTCTTCTACACGCACTTTTTTGCGCTCACCAACAACCAACAACTGACCTTCTTTTAATCCCTCATTAAGTCCATTGTTCCATTGTAGCAATTGCTTATCAGTGATTTGATATTTTTTAGTGATGCCATAAACAGTCTCCTTTGCCACCACTTTGTGCACCAAGTACTTGGTCGTGTCGGGTGTGTTCTCGGCAACTACGGCTGGCACCGCGGCGCTCTTTTTGCTTGAATAAGGGATCTTTATTTCACTGCCCGCCTTCAGTCCATCCCGCAATTCAGGATTGTACTTCATCAAGTCTTCCGTGCTCACTTCGTATAATTTCGTAATGGCATAGAGACTCTGCTTCTTCTCTACTTTATGCATGTAAAACTTCTGACCGTCAATTGTACGAACGTCAGACGACCTTACCTGTGAAAATAGTTGGCAAGAAAGCAGTAAAAGGATAAACGAATATGTGAGATGTAATTTCAGATTATTCCCATTCAATTGTGGCCGGCGGCTTCGAACTGATATCGTACACTACACGGTTCACACCACGCACCTTGTTGATGATCTCATTACTTGTTTTCGCAAGGAATTCATAAGGCAAATGCACCCAATCCGCCGTCATGCCATCGGTACTGCTAACTGCACGCAAGGCAACAACGCGTTCATAAGTTCTTTCATCTCCCATCACGCCAACACTTTGCACCGGTAACAAAATGGAACCGGCTTGCCATACGGAATTGTATAGGTTGTGCTTCTTCAATCCTTCAATGAAAATATAATCCACCTCCTGAATGAGGTGTACCTTCTCCTCAGTGATGTCCCCAAGAATACGGATGGCTAATCCGGGACCTGGGAAAGGATGGCGGTTCAAAATGTTTTCATCCAGCCCAAGCTCACGCCCTACACGACGCACTTCGTCTTTAAACAAACTTCGCAAGGGCTCCACTACCTGCAATTTCATAAAGTCAGGCAAACCACCTACGTTGTGGTGCGATTTAATGGTGGCCGATGGTCCTTTCACACTCACACTCTCAATCACATCGGGATAAATGGTGCCCTGCGCTAACCACTTGGCATTGTTCACCAAGTGCGACTCTGCATCAAACACATCAATGAATGTCTTGCCAATGATTTTTCGCTTTTTCTCAGGATCACTCTCTCCAGCTAAGGCGGTGTAAAAACGGGACTTAGCATCCACGCCTTTTACATTCAATCCCATGTGCTGATAAGAATCCAACACACTCTCAAATTCATTTTTGCGCAACAATCCATTGTCCACAAAAATGCAATACAAATTCTTGCCAATGGCCTTGTGCAAAAGCATCGCAGCTACACTGCTGTCCACCCCTCCACTCAGACCAAGTATAACGACCTCGTCCTTTATCTTTTCTTTCAGCTCTTGAATAGTCGTCTCTATAAAAGAGGCAGGTGTCCAGTCACCTTTGCAACCACAAATGCCAAACACAAAATTCTTGAGTATTTGTAAGCCTTCTGTCGTGTGGTAAACTTCTGGATGGAACTGAATGGCATGCGTGTTCTCACCGTTGACCTTGTACGCGGCAACCTTCACATCGTGTGTGCTGGCAGTAATGGTATATTGATCGGGTAAACGCAGTATGGTGTCCCCGTGACTCATCCACACTTGACTGTCTTGATTCACCCCTTCAAATAGCCCAGTGGCATCGCTAATCTGCAAATGCGCACGACCATACTCGCGTGAATTCGATTTGCCAACTTCACCGCCAAAAAAATGCGCTAAATACTGGGCACCGTAACACACACCTAGCAAAGGAAGGTGACCTTTTATCTTTGAAAGATCGGGTTGTGGCGGATTTTCTTCACGCACACTGTGTGGACTCCCAGAAAGAATCACACCCTTGATGTGCGAGTCAATGGCGGGGATTTTATTATAGGGATGAATCTCACAATAAACGTTGAGTTCACGCAAACGACGCGCAATTAATTGCGTGTACTGCGATCCAAAATCGAGGATAAGAATTTGCTCCTGCATAAGCCGCAAAGATACGTAAAGTCATTGGGGTTTCCTTCTCTAATACGTGCCTCTTTTGCGCAGGTTGTCCATTTTTGTTTTTTTAAATATGGGCCGGTTGAACGGTGGTGTATTGTTTTTTTGGCGTGTGCCCTAGCAAACAGGTACCGCTTATGCCAATACTGAATGCCTGTTTGCTAAGGCAATGGGCCATCCGCTGTAGCCTGCTCGTCCGCCATAAGCGTGGTTAAATACTGCGCCGGCAGGGTCTCTTCCTTTCATCCAGAGCCCTGCCGGCTTCACCACGCTAATGGCGGCAAGCGCAGGGCTGCCGCTACTGTCCCGCACGCACACCACCGCTTGGTCATTGATTTATGTGCGTGAAATCGAAACAATCGGGACTACCTCTAGTCAATAAAAAACCCCCTCACTGTTGTGAGGGGGTTGTCGGGGTGGCAAGATTCGAACTTGCGACCTCCTGCTCCCAAAGCAGGCGCGATGACCGGACTACGCTACACCCCGGTTTTTAACCGATTCCGATTAAGAGGTGCAAATGTACAATTTTATTCGCTAATGCTTCAAATTTTTTTTCGAATAAGATAGTGTTTTTAACTATAAAAAATAGTAATTTTAAGCTATAAAACATAGCAATGAGTAAAATAGCATCCAACATCCGCTTTTTACGCCAGCTCAAGGGCCTCTCACAAGAGCAGCTGGCCGATGAACTTAGTATCACCCGCTCCAGAGTGGGCGGATACGAAGAGGGTAGAAATGAACCGCCAATCGACTTGCTCATCCGCCTCTCTGAGTTTTTTCACATCGCTATCGATGCACTCGTGCGCGGCGATTTGAAAAAAACCAACCTCGATGGGCTGATGAAGGTGGGTAAGAACCGCATTCTATTTCCCATCCTTATCGATAACGAAGGCAACGACATGGTCGAGCTCATCCCCCTCAAAGCCTCTGCTGGCTACACCCGTGGATACGCCGACCCTGAGTACATCGAAAAACTTCCAAAAATGAAACTCCCCTTCCTGCCAACTGGTAAGTTTAGGGCGTTCCCCATTCGCGGCGATAGCATGCCGCCCATTCGCGAAGGCTCCTTCGTGATTTGTAAATACCTCGAGAAATTCGACGACATGAAACCAGGGAACACCTACGTGGTAGTCACCCGCGACGATGGATTGGCCTACAAACGCATCATGGGGTGGAACAAAAAAGAGGGCACCTTCGACCTCCATTCCGATAACAAAGTGTATGCTCCTTACAAGGTCAAGGCGGAAGATGTGCTCGAACTGTGGGAATATACCTGCAGCATCAACATGAACCAATACCGCGAAGATGAACTTAACCTCGATAGCATCATGAACATGCTCCGCGGATTAAAAGTTGAAATCGCAGATCTGCGAAAAGACCGCCGCTACTAACCACCAGCGGGTCACAATAAAAAAGGGCTGTGTTCAAAGAACACAGCCCTTTTTTATGAGTCAACACAATTACTCTACAATGAGCTTTTGTGTCGCTGAACCATTCGCTGTTTGAATGGTTACAAAGTATACACCTGCACTCAGGCTGCTTAAATCTAGCTTGTACTCGTTGTTGCCTGCTGAAATATGCGCAGGAACAGAACTCATCAACTGACCGGCAACGTTCATCACTGAAATAGTGCCTGCCGAAGAGAAGCCTGCACTAACTTTAACCGATGCAGAACCACTCGCAGGGTTCGGATAAACATTGAAACCAATTTGTAAAGCGTTTTCTCCAATGGCATCAGGTTTAATAACCGTGTTAGGATAATACAAATTGCAATTTGAATTACTGAAATTCAAAATGGCCGAAGAATACCAGTGCGTCACTGGTAAATCCTGACGCATCTTCGGAGAAAAGGTGTTGTTCGAAACCGTCATCGGAACACAGAAAGCGAGAGGTGCAGTAGTACAAAGTGTAGTGTTCACCACCGCTAAATCACACACAGGTGCAATGTAATGGTTGGTGGCTTTCTGACGGATTTGATTCTTGCTTTGCGAAGCATTGATTTTGGTTGGATGCAAGGTCATTGACCCAGAAGCTCCAACCGTCGCAGCACGCACAAATACGTCCGGCACCATGTTCCACTTCGAGTTATTGTCAGTATAAGCCGTGTCCGACTCCGCCCAACTATAAAGAATATGCTTGCCATCCGGTGTGCGGCTCAATTGCAAACGGGCACTGCAATCAACTTTACCGGTCGACGGATCCCAAGGATTTTCATTGTAACCTGGGTCGGTAGCGGCTGTACCGGGACCTTCAGAGAACATCGAGTCCACCACCGTTACACGCCAGTTGGAAGAGGTGCTGTTGTATGTAAAGTCGTAATAGGTTGGCCGTAGACCATTTCTGTGCGGGTAAGTGTAACCCGTTACGCCTCCTTGGTTGTACTGCCAAGTATAACCAAGTGAATCTTTGTGGGCACGAGCAGTACCAACAACTGTAGAAACTATGTGAAGATCCCCGTTAATGTCCACCACACCATCTATGCCCTCACTGTTAGTGAAGAAGGGAATGACTTCAGTGTTCGATGTGTTAGGAGGAAAAATATGATCCAAAACATCTTTAAACGCCGTGTAGTTGGTGAAGTCAATCGAGTTGAGCTTGGTCCAAGTACTGCCTGAATTGGTTGTTTTGTAAACAATTGGTTGGTAACCCCATTTAGAGGTGTCGGTCGAGTTCAAATTGAGCGAGTCAACACCAATGAAGAACACATATCCAATTGTACCAGCGCTGTTCCAGCACATGTGCGGGTCACGGAACATCATTTTGTAGCCATCTGTGGTCATCATCTTAACAGATGGAATAATCGAGTCCGTTGTCCAGTTAAATACACCGGAATTAAACTGCCCCTTGATGATGCGCGCTCCGCGAACACCGAAAGCAGCACTGGTGGTAGCATTCCCGTCCTTAGCGATATACCCTAAAGATCTAACTACACCATCGGTGGTACTGGTGAAATCAAGATTCGGAAATTCCCATTTGTAGTTGCCAGTTTGACTGTTGTATGGCGCAGAATTCGGAAACCAAACTTGCGCGTTCGCCGCTGAAGAAGCAACATTGTTATAGGCATTTAATTTCTTGCTAGCAAAGAAACTACCCACCCAGCCATTCGCATTGCTGGTAACGGGACCCATGCCAAGCACATAAGCGTTGGTGTCAACACTATTCGTAGGAGCAGAGTTCCAAAGCCCACCTTGTGGGTAACGGGCCCACTGTGTGGAATTGTTCCAAATCAACGTGCTGTCCCACTTAGTGCCCCAATTCTTGGTCACTTGCGCCACAATGCCACCACTGATCGCGCCAGTAGAGGTAGGGGCTGGGGACATTAAATAAGTACTAGATTTACGGTGCACAAAGGAAACCATGTTCAACGCAGGATTGTAACAAAGTGGCTTTGAATTGGCATTGATCATGCCGTAAATATTGATGGAACCAGATACGGGATTCCATGTAACGGTAGTGGCAGCCGAACTCTTGGCGTTTTCAACCGTGTAGACATTGCCGCCGGTTGGCGCTTGTGGAGCGGTGCTGGCTGGACTTTCAGTGATTTGTTTTCTCTGAAGATCCCTTTCAGCCATGTTAATGATGCCGTTCTGTACTGCCGGCATCTGGCGCGGTTGCTGCGCTAGACCTGATAACGCAGGTACCATCGCAGCGCCGAAGAGTAATAGTTTTTTCATAAACACTTTCTTATAACAGTCTAATTTATGAAAAAATACCGTCAAAAAAAAGGCATGAGACGAGATGGTTGATAAGTGGACAAAAAAAAGCCCCATCCGGCTTGGATGGGGCTTTAATTGGTTGAGAAGGGAAAATTATTCCACAATCAGTTTCCGGGTAGACTTCATGTCGCCAGAGGTTACAGTCACCATGTATATGCCGCTGCTTAATCCTGAAATATTCATTTCATAAGCGTTCTCACCATTCATGAACTCAACTGGAATGGATTTTACAACCTGTCCAATTGCATTAACAATAGTGATCTCTGCTTTCGCATTGCTATTGCTGTTTACAGTAATAGTGGCGAAATCACTTGCTGGGTTAGGGAAAATTTGAGCACCAACTTCCATTGTGCGTTCTGCAACGTTCACACCTGTTGGAGTAGATCCAGCGAGGGTGAAGGTCAATTGTGCAGAAGAATACCAGTGTGTTACTGGCAAATCTTGACGCATTTTTGGGGAATAGGTGTTATTAGAAACTGTTGCTGGTAACATAATCGTTACGCTACCATTGTTAGCACCTACTACGTTGAATTTCGGAGAAACGTAATGGTTGGTAGCTTTTTGACGGATTTGGTTCTTGTTTGCACTAATGTTGATTTCGTTCGTGTACATTGAATAGGTACGCGAAGAGGTCACCTCAGCCAAACGCACATAAACGTCTGGTACTTGGTTAAATTTAGCGTTGTTGTCAGTGTAAGCAGTATCCGATTCAGCCCATGAATAAGTGATGTACTTACCATCTTTTGAACGGCTCAATTGCATGCGCGCATCACAATTTACTTTGTCAGTGGATGGATCCCATGGGTTTTCGTTGTAACCTGGGTCAGCTGATGTTGTGCCAGGTCCTTCAGTGTACATAGAGTCCACCACGTGAACACCCCATCTGGATGTGCTGCTGTTGAACGTGAAATCATAGAAGGTGGCTAATGCGCCTGGACGGTGTGGGTAAGTGTAGCCAGTTACACCACCTTGGTTGTATTGGAAGGTATAACCAACCGAATCCCTGTGGGCACGAGCGGTACCTACTACTGTAGACACCAAGTGCAGGTCACCATTCATGTCAACAATACCATCATAACCTTCTCCATCTGTAAAGAATGGAATTACAGCGTTGTTAGTGTTAACAGGGTAAATGTGATCCAATACTGGCTTGAAGGTGTTGTAATCGGTGAAATCGATGGCAGGTACTTGGCTCCAACTGGTTCCACCATTGGTGGTTTTGTAAACAATTGGTTGGTAACCCCAATTCGCAGTGTCGTTAGAAACGAGACGCACAGAGTCAACACCAATGAAGAATACGTAACCAACTGTTCCTGCTTCATCCCAAGCCATATGGGGAGTGCCAAACATCATTTTACCACCACTGGATGCACTGTACTTTGCTTTCGGAATGATAGAATCTGTTGTCCAGTTAAATACCCCTGAATTAAATGAGCCAATCACCAATCGTGCACCTCTGTAACCATAGGCTGCACTGGTGGTAGCGTTTACGTCTTTTACAATGTTACCCAAGGTGCGAACTTTGCCATCGTTGGTAGCATGGTAGTCGTAACGGGGGAAATCAAACTTGAAACTTCCAGTTTGTGAATTGTATGGAGCAGTGTTCGGGAAATAAAGTTGCGCTCCAGTTGTTGAAGAGGCAGTATTATTATAGGTGCCCAATTGCTTACTAGCAATGAAAGATCCAACCCAGCCGCCCGCATTAGCAGTAACGGGACCCATGCCCAAAACGTATGCGTTGCTCGCTAAGGAATTGGTAGGAGATGAATTCCATACGCCGCCTTGCGGGTAACGTGCCCACTGCGTTGAATTGTTCCAAATAAGCGTACTGTCCCAGCTAGATCCCCAATTAGAAGTAACCATGCCAACAATACCACCACTAATCGCTCCTGTTGTTGTAGGGGCTGGTGACATCGAATAAGTAATGGACTTACGGTGCACAAAAGACACCATCTCGAGACCTGGTACATAATGCAATGGCTTTGAGTTGCTCACCAACATACCATAAATGTTCATTGATCCAGAAATAGGATTCCATGAAACGGTTGTCGCAGCTTTTTCACTCAATCCACTGTTGTTTTCTTGTGGCGTAGTTTGATTGTTCACCGGGAGAACTTTCTCACTAGGGTTAGGTACAGTAAGCACCCTGCGAGTTGCACGTTCTGCCTGATCAACAATCCCACTTGGCTTCGCCAATTGACGTTGCTGTGAAAATGCACCGATAGAGGCTAAAAGTGCACTTCCGATTAGTAATTGTTTTTTCATTGTTTTTATTTGTTTTCGCGGTTGGTTTTTGAAGTG
>CANGWA010000093.1 GCA_947457335.1 Sphingobacteriaceae bacterium | reverse complement strand
ATAGCAAATAGGCAGAACTGACCCAACATCATGGTGATACCACCGATAGTGATGGATTTGCGTTGTCCTAAATAATTATCTGCCAACCACCCTCCAATCAAGGGTGTGAAATATACAAAGCCAGTGAAGAAGCCATAGATGAGGGAGGCTTCTTTTGGATCAATGGCCAAGCCACCCTCCATCCAGGATTTGGTGAGATAAAGGATGAGAATCCCTCTCATGCCATAATAACTAAAGCGTTCCCACATTTCGGTGAAGAACAGCAGGTAGAGGGCGGTTGGATGCCCCTTTTTTGTTGTTGTATCCATTCGTTGTTAATTAGCTGAAAGTGCCAAAATACACTTTTCCTGATAAAAAAACCGACTGATCTTTCAGTCGGTTCATTTTCAATGGTATTTTACTTAATAACTCCCGGGTTCATTACCGTGGCTTCACCACTGGTGCATACCAACCCATCTGGATTTTTTATAATGGTTTCAACAACCGCACGGTTTTTATCACGCACAACCTCCTTTACCGTGAATACCGCTTGGTACTTCACATCAACGTACATGGGTTTTAGAAAATTGAGCGATTGTTTAAGGTATATAGTGCCTTCTCCTGGAAATAAGGTGCCAAACACCTTGCTGAAGAGAGAGGCGCTTAACATCCCGTGCATAATAGGGCGTTTGAACATAGTTTTTGCAGCATAATCGGCATCGGTATGAACCGGATTTTTATCTCCGGTAACTTCCGCAAAGCGGTTTACCTCATCTTGTGAGAATGAAAACTCGTGTATAAATTCCTGATTTATGTCAAACATAGCCTCAAAAGTAGCGCATTTAGGGAATATTGCAAATTATTAGGTGGTTTTCCGATAATTCTTATTTAACGTATTTACCACAACCTATGATTGCTTATCATCTTTTTCCCTGCACATATTTCACCACTTCTATTGCTGAGGACTGTTCTCCACCTGTAACTATTTTTACTAGCTGCTGCTTGTGGTAAAGGAAATCTGTAAATGAAAAAAAGGAGTTCACTTCATAACTGTCAGTCAAATAGCCGGAAATGATTGAATTGACGTGTGCCAATTGTCCTTCTTGATTATAACTGAAGGTATACAATCGTTCTTCCAATTCGCCTATGGCCTTTCTTTGAAAGAGAACGATCCTACCCTTGATATCATAGTACAAGCGATCGTAGGTAAGCACATTCCAATCATGATCGTACCCTACCGTGGCTACTAATTTTTCTTTTTCATAGAGGTAAATTAAGACCGATTTTAAATCGTACCGAATAACGTCCTTATCTCTTACAAAAGTGGTGCTCAACATGGATGCAATGGAATCAAGTGACCCTGTTGGATACAAGCCATTTGCCCCGCATTGGTCAATGTTTCTTTTAGCATAACTTATTAAAATGGAGCGAATAAGTGCCTTGTCGTTCTTGGTTAAATTGACATCGGGACCAAAATAATCTTCCAACTTCTGATAAACAGCCGGTGGTTGTTGGTGAATGCGATGCCACTCCCGAACCTGTATTTTGGTGTACTTTCCATAAAGCGAGTCCATTGGCTCAGGATAAATTCGAGACAACGGTTGGACGTAACGATCACCTGAAGATTCGGTAGGTCTTGACAACCATTCGGGGGTGCGAAAATTAACCGGTTGCATAAAAAAACGGAACTCGTACAGCGATGTCTTTAAAATGTCGGTGGCACCGTTATATTTATACCAAACAGAGTCATTCCATTGAATGTTCGCCCATTGGTTTTGCCAATTAACGATTTCGAGTTGACCATCCATTCTTAATTGTAAGCCAATCGAAGGCGGCTGCGCAAATACGATCGTTTGGAGGAGAATGGACACAAGTACCCAGCTACCTTTTCTTGCCGAAATTCGAACCATAATTGCTAATTTAAGTGCTTATAGCCATTTTACTCGTGCGTTTGTTAACCTGTGATTGTTTTTTTATAGCTGGCAGAAATAGGACCGATTAAGCCGAGGTTTTGGCTGACAGGTATGCTCTGAAGCGATCGATAATGGTTTGCATATCTTCTGGAATCGGGGCCTCAAACGCCATTTTTTTTCCAGTAATCGGATGGGTAATGGTGAGGCTGCGGGCGTGAAGGGCTTGTCCGGAAATTAGATCGAAACAATTCTGTACAAATTGCTTGTAGCTACCGGTATTTACGCCTTTTAAAACCACATCCCCTCCATATTCAAAATCGGCAAAAAGGGGGTGACCAATGTGCTTAAAATGAACACGAATTTGATGGGTCCTACCCGTTTCTAACTTACATTCTACTAACGACAAATAACCAAGGCGCTCCAATACCTTGTAATGGGTCACTGCATGTTTGCCAGTGGGGTTATCAGGAGGCAGTACCGTTCTCATTTTACGGTCTTTCAAATCACGACCAATGTTTCCGGTAATGGTGCCAGTAGCTTGTCCCGGATCGCCCCAACACAAGGCCACATAGCGGCGATCCATTGTTCTGTCAAAAAAATCTTTTGCCAGCTTCATCATGGCAAATTCCGTTTTTGCGATGATAAGAATTCCTGAAGTATGTTTATCGATACGGTGAACGAGTCCCGGACGTTCTAAATACTGGTCGTTATTTAATTTCGTACGTGTTTTAGGTAAATTATCAAAGTGCCATGCCAAGGCATTGACGAGTGTGCCAGAATAGTTTCCAAACCCGGGGTGCACGACCATGCCTCTTTTTTTGTTGACCACGGCAATGTACTCGTCTTCATAAACAATTTCGATGGGAATATTTTCAGCTACCACTTCCGTTGCTCGCGGAGGGGTAGCTAGAACAATCGTTACCTCATCTTGCGGTTTTACCTTGTAACTGCTCTTTGAGACTTTTCCATTCACCAGAATGAATCCCGCATCACACGCATTTTGTATGCGGTTGCGCGATGTACCTGAGAGCTTAAGATGAACGAATTTATCTAACCGTAAGGATTGTTGTCCTCGGTCCACAATAAACTTATAGTGCTCGTACAATGGCTGTTCTCCGTCCTGACCAACCTCTTCCAACTCCTCATCATCAAACTGCATACTAGTGACGAATGATGATTTTTTGAGTCTGACTATACCCGTTTACAACGACTGACACCAAATAAAGCCCTTCAGGCAAGGAGGACACATCGGCACCATCAGTGGTAGTTCCCTCCCCTACTTTTCTACCATCAAGGGCATACAAAACATACGTCCCCGCTTGATCAGTAAGAAATTGAAGATTACTATTTACTGGATTAGGATAAACACTCAAGTTAATTGGACTGATTTCACTAAGGCCTACCGGCGCGATCAAGCGTGTTCCGAAAACGGGACGCATTAGTAAAGAGCCGTTGTATTGTGATTGCGCCCAACCTTTACCTGTATCGTAAAAAGTGTTGGTGTTAAAATTATAATTGCGATCAAAGCCGATGGTAATACCTGTGGCTATGAATTGTTGAATGCCTATATAATAAGTTCCTGCTGTCAAGAAACGTTGAGAGGAAGGTAATGTTAATTTGTACTCATAGAGGTCGCGGTTACCCGAGTTTTTAATGGCAGGATAACAATCGGCATCTTGAAATACCATATCCCCTGGCGTATTGGCATTATCTTTCCACACAGTAATACGAAAACGTTGCGTGGTGTTCGCTGCAGAAGCAGAGCCTGTGCGATCAAAATAAATGCGCAGTGATTGAAGTGTATCTGGTGCATTCAATATCACTCTGCAGGCAATTTTACTTCTCTTTCCAAGCACATAGTAGCCCGCTTCAGCACCTCCATCGTCCCATGCATAATAATTTCTAAACCGCTGCTGCAACCGAATGGTATCGTTTGCGGGAACAAAATCATTAGCAGTACCTGTTCGGTAAACAAAATGAAGGAAGGTAAAATCAGTGCTATCGGCCATTGGGTTAAAGGAGTATCCAAACACGGGTTGACTATGGGGTTGGTAGCTAGAATAACCCGCGGTTTGAAAAGTAGGCAAGTTGGCAAACGTGCCGTCATAACTGTGCAGTGTACTGCCACTAGCCGAGAGCACGCGCATTTGATAGGACATGTTTATCCCCTGGTTATTGCTATTCTTGATTCTCACAGAATAAGAAGGAGCCATTTCGCTGGTGCGGTATTGTTGCCACGGCATAGCAGAGTAATTTTTGAGCAAGGGCCCGGGTACCACCCCAAACGTTAAATCGTTGTATAGCGTGTCGGCAATAGAATCTCTGTTCTTATTGAGGTAAACATAGTCTACATGCCAGTGGTCAAAATTACCAATGGTTGTGGCCGTATTACGAAAACGGAATTTGAAATTTTCATGGTAAAGGGCAGTGTCGCGTAAATAAATGAATGCCCGTTTAAAACCGGAATCCACCTTATTGGGATCGGTGTATCCCCTTGCCGACCAGACACGTGGTACCCATTCGTTTTTAGCGGGGCGATAGAGGTCGAGAATAAGGCTATCGTTACTTTCGGGAGCATCCCCCAGTCCACGTGGTTGGTAATAAAAACTCAACGCTATTTTGTCGGCTGCGGGATCAATGGGCTGACCATTGGCTGTTTTCAAATTAATAGCAGCGCTAGTGAGTGTATCTGCGGGATTGGAAAGTAATAGATTAGTAAGTTCAGGTTGATAAGGATAGCCGCGTTTATTGATGCCATCGAAGGTTGCCACGCCAAAACTTGGAGGCGCAATGCCATAGCCATGGTTGACATAGACACTTGAGTCCTTCCACCGCATTGCATCAGGATAACTGCCTTTATAACAATAACTGAAATCATCGAAAAATGGCAGCTGAAGTCCCACCGTAGCGCTCTTCGCGGTTAGACGATTAGGAACAACCACGGTATTCGCCTTCTCAATTAGTGCGGGATTGCTGTATAATGGACAAAGACCCTCTTGAGCAAGAAAGGAGGCGGAAACAGATACAAAGAAGAATATCAGGGCAATTTTTTTCATTGATTTGTCGCTTGATCCACCGGTACCTCTGTCGTATCGGAGGACACAGGGTTCATGGCTCCTTTTACACCCACAACCAAGGTAATCATGGTTCCTTTTTTAACCGGTTGGCCAGGTTGAATTTCTGCGTTTCCAACCAATTGCTTAACAATACAGCCATTGCAATCAGAAGGCTCTTCCCTACTTTTACTGCAACGCAAGCCATAACTGTTTAAAATTAATCGGGCTTGGCGCTCGCTCAAATAGAGCAGTTTGGGCATGATGACCTGTGGTGGCACCATTCCAGTAACGTAGAGGTAGACGGTTCTATTGTGTTTGACCTTGACACCTGGCTCAGGATCTTGACGGAGCACTATGCCTGGTTTCTCTTGTGGGTTGTACAAACTATCAATGATTTTGTAGTCCACATCCGTTTCGGCTTTTACATCTTCTAACTTGAGAATGGATTGATTGGTAAAATCAGGAACGGTGACAAATTCTCCGTGATCCGTATAAGCGTCCAGCGCATAAACCAAGGAAAAGAGCAGAATGCAGACCACCACCACAATAATTCCCAAATGCAGGAAAAACCCACGGGATTTTATAAAAGCTACAACTGCCTTCATCCTTCTAACTAAGCCATTTCCTGAATAGGATCGTGAATAAATATTTTGAAGAGCAGCACCACCATTCCCCCCACCACCTGTTCAAGTATCTGCCAACTGCAATCAATAAGCAAATGATGAACGCTCAAACGGCTCGTTAAAGAGATATTAACAATGGTTGCAATCATGAAGACAGAGAGACCTGCAATGAATCCAGTGACTACAGCTCTTAGGAAGAGATGCCCCACGCGCTTCATCAACCGTGATTCGAAAAGAAAATAAATCCCAGCACCCAAGACCATGTATGTAAAAGCGGCAAAGGTGACGAAGTAAGCAATTGGGAATTGGATGCGCTTAAAATCGTTCAGGAATTTACCATGCCATAGGTAAAACAGCGCAAACATAATTAACGCCGAAACAATCCAGGAAAGGAAAAACCGAATACCTAATCGCATAAAGATGCTACACAAATTTACGAAATAAAGACGCAGAAATAAAAGGAAATACGGTGGACTATTAACAAAAAGCGGTGGGTTATTGCACGACACCAATTATTTTGTATCTTTTAGTGTTTTAGGAAACCACCCAAACGAGGTATTAATACGCTAAAACGCCCGGCCTTTGCGCTGGTGTGCTGTTCATGCAAGCATGATTTGCCTGAACCTTATACCCCCACTTCCTCTGCAGCGCCTAAGGTTGCTACCACCACGATTACCAACATAGCCGGTAGTGAGTGTTATGAGCAACAAATTCAACTCATTCTTTCATCCAACTGTGCCCGTTCTGCCTGTCACAGCGACACATTGGCTTCGGGTGGGATAGGGGTTGAATTTATGCATTTACACCTTTGTGACGAATGCCCTCTTGATAGAGTCTGAAGGCGCTGAGCTTTCTGTGCCTCAACAACCTATAACTTGTTGGTCCCCTTTGCAATAACTGAAAGCGTTACCTGTCCTTATCACCGATTTATCAGGAAACTCCATTTTTCCAAGCACCAATGGCTATGGTTAACATTCACGACTGAAAGCCACGCTTCCATCCAGTACACCCTTAGGGAATGGCTACCGTATATGTGTCAGAAGTTATACCATGGGAAGTACAAAAACACAGAATGCACAGACGATCTTCATGAATCCCTGCAGCATAAAAGGCCTAGAGCAGACACTGTTGCAATACGTATCCATCTACCCTTCCCCTGTTAACAATGAACTAAACCTATCGTTTTTAGCAAGACCAATCACTGAAATGTGCCTCACTGACATCAGTGGACGAGTTTTGTTGCAGGAAAAAAGCGACACAGGTAAAATCACTATTCATACCACTGCATTAGAAAGTCGCGTTTACTTCGTTTCGATTCAACAAGAAGGTCTGCACGATGTTCAAAAAGTGATTAGGGAATAACGCACCTGACGCTACTGCGAAGCCGAATTCAATTATATTTGCGTTATGCGGCTTTGGTTTTATCTTTTCACGGCGATTATTCTGACAGGACTTACATCGTGTCGTGAAGCGACTCCTGCCAATTGGGACGTGGACATCACCTTGCCTATCATTAATGGCAGTTTGGACATAAAAAACTTCACGAATGACAGTAGTTTTGACTCTGGTCCTGACCATTTGATGAACATCCACATCAAACGGGAGATTGCGTCGGTATTGTTGGACTCCCTTTTTAAAATTCCCGACACAGTCATTACCCAAAAGTACATTTCTGAATTTCCATTGTCGACCGACTTCCAGCCAGGCGCAAGTTTTCCACTGACACCGACCGATTTGAGTTTTAATATTGGAGATGGCGTCAAGCTCAAACAGGTGCAAGTACGCACAGGTAAAATCAAAGTGAAGTTTTCGAACAGTGTGGCACAGCCACTGCAATTGATTTATCTATTACCCGGCGTTAAGAAGGGTGCTGAAACCTTTAGCATTTCTGAAATTGTACCTACCGGTGTAAACTCCCTGGAGAAAACATACGATTTAGCTGGTTATCGTTTTGACTTAAGTGGGGCAAACGGCAACACGTTCAATACATTGCTTCAAAATTACACCGTGAGTATAGCTCCAAATGCCTCTTCTGTTTCAGTACAATACCATCAAGGGGTAGAATTGAACTTTAGTTACAGTGACATCATGCCACAATTTGCAGAGGGCTATTTCGGGACACAGGAAATCTCCGTTGGTCCAGACACTACCGCTCTTTCTATTATCAAGGGATTGAAAGTATCTAATTTTATGTTGAGTGATGCGGTGATGAACTTTTCAGTCACCAATGAATTAGGGGTAGAGTTTTCGGGTTATTTCAACAACATTGTTGGTACAGGCTCTGGCAAAACCTTAACCCTCACTGGCAATCAGCTCAATAACATGAACATCAACCGGGCCTACCGAAACGGCACCAACATTACTGCCAGTCAGTACCCTGTCGCCTTCAACGCTGCCAACAGCAACATTGTCCCCTTTATTTCACTCCTGCCAGAGAAGGTGATGTATGGAGGTAAGATAACCCTCAACCCATTGGGTAACACTTCTGGTTACAATGACTTTGCTTTCTATAATACTGGTATTCGGGTGAACTCAGACATCACCATACCTTTGAAGTTCTCGGCTGATTATTTTGAACTCACCAATACTTACACCACCAGCTTTGGCAGTTTATCTAACTTCGATAAGGTCAATACAGGACACATAAAGATCATTGTCACGAATGGATTTCCGCTTGAAGCCAACATGCAAGCGTATATGTACGATGCCAATGGTCAAGTGATGGACTCGCTTTTTGCGCCAGGATTCAATACAGCCTATCGAGCCGAGTTGAACACCGACTATTCTGTGCGTGCTCCACGCATTAGTACCTTGTACATTCCTGTCAACCAACAAAAAATCAACAACCTCTCTAATTGCAAAAGCATCCGCTTGGTCTCTCGGTTTAAACCGGCTGCTTCACCACCTGACATTCCCATTTATGATACCTACCAGCTCAAAATGAACATTGTTGCTGAATTAAGTTATAATGCAGGACTTTAGTATGCAATATCTTCGACGAAACGCCTACCTAGTGCTCTTGTTTGTTGCGTGCCACCTTCAAGCGCAATACAATACCAATTTCTTGAACTATTCTTATAGTGGGCGTTGTGTGGGTACTAATCTTGATTTTGAAGCCGGTAGCAATGGCATCAAGAATGGTATGGTTAATAAATTGGTGCGCGGTGGATATATCGGTGATGGCTTAAAGAATAACAGTGCCCGCACCATGCGTGCCATCAATAATTTCGGAATTCACCTCAATTACGATGTGAGTGCCTTTGTGAAAGGGACCAAAAAATTCGATTACCATTTTGGTATTAAAGAACAATCACTGATAAATGCCACTTTTACAAAAGATTTCTACAACCTCATGTTTTATGGCAACTCCATGTACAAGGGGCAAACCGCTAGTCTCAAAAACTGTAACGTCAATGCCTTGCGTTTTCAGGAGTTTAAGTTTGGGGTAATGATGCACAGCATCGACACTATCGGTAAAATTGGGGTAGCGGTCTCAATCCTTAAGGGCGAACAATTGTTCTTTATTAAAACATTTAATAATTCAAGCCTTTATACCTCCGAAGATGGGACCGAAGTTGCCTTCTACTCCGATTTTAGCATGGCCATCAGCGACACGACCAACAAAGGAAGAATTGCTCGTTTTAACGGCATTGGCGCTAGTGCCGACTTGTATTTCGAAACGCCGTATAAAAGTAAAATTGGACAGAAAAGTGTCTTAGTCGTTAGTGCGAATAACATTGGCTTTATTCATTGGGGAGGGAACAGTGTGCAATACAGCAGTGACTCCTT
>CANGWA010000092.1 GCA_947457335.1 Sphingobacteriaceae bacterium | reverse complement strand
TTCTGCTTTGGCTGCTGCCGCAGCTTGACGTTCTTCTTCTTTCTTTTGTGCCTGAACTTTTAATTCTTCTGCACGCGCAATGGCTATCGCCTTTTTCTCTGCCTCCTTGGCTTTTAGCAAAGAATCCTGACGCACCTTGGCGTTGACAACTGGTGTTACCGCAGTTTTTACAGGTTCTTCAACTTTCTTCGGCTCTTCTTTTTTCTCAGCTACAGTTGGTGTTTGCACTGCTACTGGTTCGCTTTTAACCTCTGGTACAGTAGGTGTTAGCACTGTTACTGGCTCGTTTTTTACTTCCGGTGTCATTGTTGGTGTTTGCTCTGCAACCGCCTCGCTTACTGCTACTTTAACTGGAGCACCTACCGTCTTGTTAGTGGACTTAACTTCACCAAGCCGCTCTGTAGCAAACTGTTCGGTGTAGAGGTAAATATCCTTGCTGTCTTCTAATAAGGTGGTTAGTCCTTCTAAATCTATTGTTTCCTCATACTTTCTAAAACCATCGCTTTCTACTTTAATCATGTATTTCTTTCCTGGTTTAAGCGTCATAAAGTACTTACCTGTTAATTTATTCGTCTGAAAGGATGAGACCCCCTTCATGTCACCTAAAACAGCAATTTCAATTTTTGCAGGCACCGGCACGTTATTACCATAAACCACCCCGCTTAACATCGCAATTATTGGTTTTTTGTCTGGTATGCCCGGAGTAACAATGTAAATGTCTTGACCGCCAATGTTGCCATCTGAAGCGCGATTTGAGCTGAAATAACCAACGTCTCCCTTAGAGTTCAATACATAATACGAATCATCTTCAGTAGTATTCAAAGGCATCCCCATGTTTTTTGGTTTGGCCCATCCACTATCTAAACGTGTGGTATACATGATGTCATATCCGCCAATACTGTTGTGCCCTTTTGAACTAAACATCAACGTAATGCCATCGGGATGTATAAAAGGGGCGTCATCGTCGTATGGGGTATTGATGTTGGGACCAAGGTTTTTGGCTGGTCCCCAATCGCCATCAATCCACTCACATACCCAAATGTCACGCCCGCCTTGTGATCCTTCTGGGCGTTCACTAGAGAAGTATAAAAACTTACCATCTGCAGTAATGGAACAGGAGCCCTCCCAAAAATCGGGATGGTTCACATGGCTATTTAAAGGTTCTGGGGTGGTGTAAACTGTACCATTAAAACGGCTGACATAAATATCCCCTTCGTTTTCATTAGTACTTAAGAAGGTGAAAAGTGTGAGACCGTCTGGTGAGAGGGCTATGGCTGCGTCGTTCGCACGGGTGTTGAGTGTGAGGATGGGTTGTGGCGTTCGCCAGGCGGAGTCAAGCTTTCGAGTGGTCATGTAAATGTCTGAGGTGTAACTCCCATTTGGATCCTTCTCCAATTTCGCATTTACCTTACCACCTAAACTTTTTTTACCGACATATGTAAAAATCATCATGGTTTCATCACCTGTAATTACAGGAACCCCTTCAATTTCTGCAGAATTGATTGGGCGACCAAGATTCGTTACCTTGGCCAATGCCGGCATCTGGTTAATCTGATTCCCACTCGTGCAATATTGCATGATGTGAAGCACCTCTTCATCCAAGGCTTTATCATCCTTTTTTTTACTGGCAGCCAATTTTTGATGTAATGGCTCCAAAAGTTTTAATGCTTCTTCAAACTTGTAATTGATGTGATACGCTTTGGCTAAATAGAGCTCTGACTCAGAACTTTTAAGCTTATTGTTCAGTTCTGTGAAAATGGCAATGGCCCGCTCTTTCTTATCGGGCACACCTAGTGCACAAATACCTAGTTTAAAATGGTAGTCGGTCTCTTTTGGGTACTTCTTATGCAACTCGTCAAACATTTGATACGCTTTTGCATAATCTCCTACATTGAGCGCTTCATAACCCGCATCCTCTAGGGTGGCTTTGGATTGAGAACTGACTTTAGTGCATGTGAAAACAACAAACAAAAGGGTCAGCAGAAGGGTACTCCGCATAATCTTCATGATATTTTGGATTAAAAATTACGCTAAAGTTGGCCTTTTTTCTTCAAGGTGCGAGGAAATACCATTAAACTTATCAAAAGCACGATGTTTAAACCACGGGATGGGATTACCAGCTGCAGTTGCAAGGTGGACTGAAATGAATGAGCGTATTGGGCAGGTAGTCACTTATTCGGTCCTGATGTGCTTGCGGGATGAGTATATTACGCAAATCCATCACCTTCAGTTTCTTAAGATTAGAAAGGGTTTCTGGAAAGACATCTAGGTTATTGCTCCATAAATCAGCGTATTCTAAATTTTCGAGAAAACCGAAGCTGTAAGGTAACATCTGAATTTCATTTTGATTTACATTTAGATGCCTTAATTGTTTCATTCTGCCAATGTTTCCTGGAAGTCGCTCAAGCCCCGTATTACTTACAATTAGATATTGAAGTTGTTTTAGTGTAACAAGAGAGTCGGGTAGTTCTTTGATCTGGTTTTTGCTTAAATCGAGGTATTGAAGATTCTTGAATTTCAATATTTCTTGAGGAAATTCTTTGAACTTTTTCTTTTTAAGAACGAGTTTAATAACGGCATCTGGATTTTCTAGAGCCACTTTCAAATCTGTATAGGCAGGATAATTGGCAAGTGTCAATGAGTCTAATAAATCCTGACTATGACAGGTTATTCCAACGAGGAGAAAAAAGAGAGGGAGTATTCTTTTCATGGTGCAGTGGTCATCCATTTACGTGCAATCAGTTCATCATTGGCGATGGCTTGTTTCAATGTATCCAAACTGGTGAAGGTCAATTCATCGCGAATCCGGCTTAAGAGTTGAACAGTAACCCGCTTACCATAAAGATCACCATTAAAATCGAATAAATGGACCTCAATTTTTCTTAATCCGTCATTATCCGTTGTTGGATTGGTGCCAATGTTCATCATCCCAAAATAACCGCTGCCTGATGTGGTCACCGAAACAAAATAAACGCCGTTGCCAGGTATGAGCTTGAGAGACTCGGATACCTCAACATTAGCAGTTGGGTAGCCAATGGTGCGACCTAGCTGTTTACCACGGATCACCGTTCCTTCTAAAGTATAGGGGTGGCCGAGAAATTCATTGGCAAGGGATAAGCGCCCTTCTTCAAGCGCTTTTCGAATCTTAGTGCTGCTAATGGTAATTTGGTCAATATCATGGGCACTGATTTCTTCAATGGAATAACCCAATTCTTCGGCAAACGTTTTAAGTGTATCTATATTGCCTGCGCGGTTATTGCCGAAACGATGATCATAACCGATAACAAGGTGTTTGACGTTTAAGGAACTGACCAATATTCGACGCAAGTATTGGTCTGAATCCATCGCCGCAAAGATCTTTGTAAAGGGATAAACTACCGTCACATCTACACCAGCTCGCTCCAACAAAGTCAACTTTTCTTCTGTGGTGGTGAGTAACTTTAAGTCCTGCTGATCTGGAAATAAAACGGTCCTGGGATGTGGTTCAAATGTTAAAACAACGGTCTGGTAACCCGTCTGCTTTTTGAGCGATTTTAACCGCGACATAATTTGACCATGCCCCAAATGCACTCCATCAAACGTACCAATGGTAACGATGGATGGTTTTTCAAGTCTGAATTGGTCTGTAAAACGAACAATGAGCACGGCCGTAAATTTAGTAAGAACGAGCCAATAACCGCTTTTTGGATGATTTTGGACAGGATTTTAACCAATCTGTTAAAAACCGCCTCATAAATGACATAAAATAATATGGTTTTTGCGATTAAACCACTACCTTTGCACCCGAAAAAATTACACAATCACTACTCATGTCAAAGCAAATCGGCAAAATCGCCCAGGTAATCGGTCCTGTAATCGACGTGCGCTTCGATCTGGAAGGAGGCACACTTCCTAACATTCTCGATGCTCTCGAAATCGTGCGCGGGGATGGTCAGAAAACCGTGCTAGAAGTTCAGAAACATATTGGAGAAGACATGGTGCGTACCATTGCAATGGATAGCACCGACGGTTTATACCGTGGAATGGATGTTGTTTCAACTGGTAGCGCAATCAAAATGCCAACCGGTGATAAGGTAAAGGGTCGTCTTTTCAACGTTGTTGGTGAGGCTATCGACGGTATCAATGTTGTCAGCAACGAAGGTGGTCGTCCGATTCATGCTGCTCCCCCACGTTTTGATGAACTCTCTACTGCTACTGAAGTTCTTTTCACGGGTATCAAGGTAATCGACCTTATCGAACCTTATGCAAAAGGTGGAAAAATAGGATTGTTCGGCGGTGCTGGTGTGGGTAAGACCGTTTTGATTCAAGAATTGATCAACAATATTGCTAAAGGCCACTCGGGCTATTCCGTTTTTGCTGGCGTTGGAGAACGTTCACGTGAGGGAAATGACTTGCTCCGTGAAATGATTGAATCTGGCATCGTGAAATATGGTGAGGAGTTCAAACACTCGATGGAAAAAGGAGGATGGGATCTTAGCAAAGTAGATACCAAAGAATTGGCTAAATCACAAGCTTCCTTCGTGTTCGGTCAAATGAACGAGCCTCCAGGAGCACGTGCACGTGTAGCTCTTTCAGGTCTTACCATGGCTGAATTTTTCCGTGATGGTGACGGGTCTGACAAAGGTGGTCGCGATATCCTTTTCTTTATCGATAATATCTTCCGCTTTACCCAAGCTGGGTCAGAGGTTTCCGCATTACTTGGCCGTATGCCTTCTGCTGTGGGTTACCAGCCAACTCTCGCTACAGAAATGGGAGCAATGCAAGAACGGATTACTTCGACAAAAAGAGGGTCTATCACCTCTGTTCAAGCGGTATATGTTCCAGCTGATGACTTGACTGACCCGGCTCCAGCCACAACATTTGCTCACTTAGATGCTACTACTGTATTGAGTCGTAAAATCGCTGAGTTGGGAATCTATCCCGCAGTAGATCCACTCGATTCTACTTCACGTATCCTCTCACCTGCTGTTTTGGGTGAGGCACACTACAACTGTGCTCAAAACGTGAAATTGTTATTGCAACGTTATAAAGAACTCCTCGATATCATCGCCATCCTCGGTATGGATGAATTAAGTGATGAGGATAAACTCGTCGTGCACCGTGCACGCCGCGTTCAACGTTTCCTCTCACAACCTTTCCATGTTGCTGAACAGTTTACTGGTCTAAAAGGTGTATTCGTGAGCATTGAAGATACCATTAAAGGTTTCAATATGATTATGGATGGTAAGGTTGACCAATATCCTGAAGATGCCTTCAACCTCGTTGGAACAATAGAAGAAGCTATTGAAAAGGGTAAGAAAATTCTTGCCGACACAAAATAATTTGACATGAAACTCGAAATCATTACTCCCGACAAAAAACTTTACGAAGGTGAAGTACGCTCTGCCTCTTTCCCAGGAAGTGAAGGTAGTTTCGGGGTACTTGATAACCACGCGCCCATGATTGCTACCTTGCGCAAAGGTGCTGTAGAGCTAACAGAATCGAATAACAACAAGGTTCAATTCAATGTTAACGGTGGTGTGGTTGAAGTGCTCAAAAACAAAGTGATTGTCCTCGCTGAATAAAAAGATCATCACTCCAATTCTATCAAGGCAGGATTTTTTCCTGCCTTTTTTAATTTCAGAAAACAGACTTCATTTTTCTTCCTTAATTTCATGGCATGCCAGTCCCTCTATCCAAACGATCAATTCTGCTCGCTCTTGTTAATGCCTCAGGATGTCTGCTAGTCTATAAACTGGTTCTCTTTGCTGAGAATAATCCCTCCTCCCTTGTCGAGGATGGTTTGCTGTGGATATCCTCCTTTTTTATACTCCTTTGCAGTTTTTACTACTTCTTTGATTACCTGATTTCAAAACGAATCCGCGAACTCGGCGAGAAAATTCGGCTCCGCTTTCTTGGAAATGAAATTGCAATCAATTCGTCTGTTTCATCGGATGGACTGAGTGTACTAGAATCCCGCATCAATTCGCTTATTGAATTGCGTGAAAAAGAAAGAAAACATTTTGAAAACCTAGATTCTTACAGAAAAGAATACCTCGGTAACGTCTCTCATGAATTAAAAACCCCAATTTTTAATATTCAAGGGTATATTGACACGTTGATTAATGGGGGACTTGAGGATGAACACATTAATCTTGATTATTTGAAGCGTGCCGAGAAAAGTGTGGACCGAATGATCAATATTATCGATGACCTCGAAACAATCACCCAATTGGAAACAGGGGATATGGTTCTTGATTTCGAGGTTTTTGATTTGATAGCTTTGTGTAAGGATATTTTTGCAGCACTCGAACTCAATGCCTCTCGCAAAAATATTCAATTGGAACTCAATCGGAAAAATGACCGCCCTGTCCTCGTGAAAGCAGATAAATTTAGAATTCGCCAGGTACTGGTAAACCTCATTTCAAATAGTATTAAATACGGGAAGCAGGATGGCGCAACCACCGTCAACTTTATTAACGAAGGGACAGAACTGTTGGTGGAAGTGGCAGATAATGGAATGGGAATAGACGAAAGGCACCTGCCACGTATTTTTGAACGGTTTTATAGGGTTGACAAGGGAAGAAGTCGCGAACAAGGTGGTACCGGACTGGGTTTAGCCATTGTAAAACACATTATTGAAGCACATAAAAAGCAAATCCGGGCCGAATCTGCCCCTGGTAAAGGCACGAAGTTCATCTTTTCGCTCGATACCTCTTATTAAGCCGTTGAAAATCAGTCTTTAACATATTTTTTTGGTAACTTTTTCTAACTATCGACCACGTTTTTCGTACATTTGCGAAAAGTTTCACAACATGGCCGAAATTCATATTACGGATATAGATTACATTGAGATTAACAGCCAGGACGGTCTGGATTTCAAATACAAACCAGACGTTCCAAAACTTAAACTCGTTGGAACTGTACTCCTTCCTGAAAGTGAAGATGAAGAGGATGGTGTCGTATTCCTTACGCAAAAACAATTACACCAAGTGATTGCTGGTAAGGATATTGAACTCAAACTTCAAGACGATCGTTGGTTACTCGGTAAACCTTTGACCAAGGAACAAGTTAAAAAAGTTGGATTGGTTGATGTAGATGCCGAATACATGGGACAAGCAGGGGAGTTTAAGTGCTTCGAGGCCGTAAAGGTCAGTGAGTTGTAAACTAATTCATGGTTTTTTGTGAGGCGGGACGGGTTCCCGCCTTTTTTTTTACCATTCAGCTGGACCAAATAGTTCGGTCAATTTGCTTTTAGGAAAAAGCTCAAACCATAATTGTTCTGGCCACAAAAGAAACTTAAAACTGTAGGTCGGTGAGTTTAGCTTTTCTGCAATTTTTCTATTGTTATAGGCCGTAAACCGGTAAGCAATATCCGCACCAAAACCAACCCATCTAAATACCTTGTACTGAACTGTTACGCCTGGCTCATAAAGAAGCAAGAAATACTTGCGGTCCCTCACCCCCCAACGGTATTCTTCCCTGTTCTGAAACCAAGCAGGTCCCGCACCTAATTGCAAAGGCACACTCAACATCCAATGCTTTGTTTTGTAGAAAACAAAGTCCGTATAGTAACAGAAGTAGATAAATTTTAAATACTTGGCTTGAACCTCAAGGGTGCCATCTGCACCGGTTGTTTCAAAGGCTGAACTTACCTTGCTATTTAGCCAACTGATCCCACCGCCTGCTTTGAATTTTCGTCCAAAGATGGCGCCAATGCGAACACCATTGACATTGATTAGCGAATTATTGATAAAACTCACCCGCGATTCCATACGGTAGTCCATCCCCTTACCACGGTTCAAAATAGAATGCAAACTATCAATATACTGCGCTTTTGCAGACAAAGAGATGAAAAACATTATGTAACCGAAATAACGCACTTGTGCGGTAAAATTAAGTGTATAATTCCTTTCAATCTTTGTAAACACAGGTTTGTTTCAACAATTCGTCTGTTGTATTTTTAACCGTGCGCTCTTACGACACACCAATAGAATACCTTAAATCCATAGGCCCACAAAGGGCTGAGGTCTTGAAATCCGAATTGGGTATCTTTTTTTTCGGTCAACTACTACTGCATTACCCATTTCGTTATGTCGATCGCTCTGCTTTTCAACGGATTACGGAAGTCCATGAAGAAATGCCTTATGTCCAACTCAAAGGTAAAATCGAATCCGTTGAAATCGTTGGTGTAAAGCACACGAAAAGACTCGTGGCCACTTTTTCTGATGCTTCGGGAAAAATAGACCTGGTTTGGTTCCAAGGGGTGAATTGGATGGCTAAGAAACTTCAACCCGAAACTACTTATGTTGTTTTCGGAAAGGTGTCCAATTTCAAAGGTAGACTGAACATGGCCCACCCAGAGGTGGAAGAAGAGGCAACTGCAATCAAAAAATCAGCCTTCCAAGCGGTATATAACTCTACAGAAAAATTAAAATTAAGGGGACTAGATTCTGAAGGTATAAGGAAGGCAATGCTCCATTTGTTTGAACAACTACAATCAAGTGATTTTCCTGAAACACAAACTGAATCGGTTCGCCAACGGTTAGGTCTTTTGGACCGCTTTACTGCTTTAAAATGGGTGCACTTTCCTGAGACTTCTGCCCATGCAGAAAAAGCGGTTTACAGTATCAAGTTTGATGAACTTTTTTACATTCAACTACGTCTTTTACGCTTAAACAAACAAAGGAAAAAAGATGTAGCTGGACCTGTTTTTAGCCGAGTTGGCCCCCTGTTCACAGACTTTTACTCATCCCACCTTCCTTTCGAATTAACAGGCGCTCAAAAACGCGTGCTGCGCGAATTGCGCAGCGATATGGGAACAGGTAAACAAATGAATCGCTTGGTACAAGGCGATGTGGGCAGTGGGAAAACTCTGGTAGCGCTCATGTCCATGTTACTTGCGGCTGATAATGGATATCAAGCCTGCCTCATGGCACCAACAGAAATATTAGCACAACAACATTTTGATACATTTACTCAACTGCTTTCAAAAACAGCAGTGTCAATTAAACTGCTGACAGGATCGGTTAAACAAAAGGAGCGTCGCCCTCTCCTTGAAGCAGCAGCAGATGGCTCACTATCCATCCTCATTGGAACGCATGCGCTAATTGAAGATGCAGTGGTATTTAAACAGCTTGGACTAGTTGTGATTGATGAACAACACCGCTTTGGTGTGGCTCAACGTGCTCGTTTAATGGATAAGGCTTTGTTGTCGCCACATATGTTAATCATGACAGCTACACCTATTCCTCGCACCCTAGCAATGACTTTCTACGGGGACCTGGATACTAGTGCAATTGCTGAACTGCCGCCCGGTAGAAAACCAATAAAAACAACGCGCTTATCAACACGTGCTGGAATTGTTTTTAATGTTCCCTCTGTACCTGGCAGGCCATGTGCC